>JAICJD010000098.1 GCA_025928645.1 Gemmatimonadales bacterium | reverse complement strand
GTGCGGGTGAGACACGAAGGGCCGGGGAATCTCTCCTTCCCCCCTGTCTCCCGCGCTCCTACTATTGAAACGGTCGCCTGAAGCGGTCGCCCACTCTCCTCTTACAGACCAACCATGGCTGATCTCCGCGCGCAACTCCAAGCAGGGTTGAGCGGTAGCTATACGCTCGAGCGGGAGCTCGGGCGCGGGGGCATGGCCACGGTCTACCTCGCGCAGGATCTCCGGCACGACCGCCCCGTGGCGCTCAAGGTGCTCCACCCGGAGCTCGCCGCGACCCTCGGCCCGGAGCGATTCCAGCGCGAGATCCACTTCGCCGCCCGGCTCCAGCATCCGCACATCCTGACCGTGCTCGATTCGGGGGAAGCGGGTACCCGCGAAGCGGGTGGTGGGCAGCTCTGGTTCACCATGCCGTTCGTCGAAGGCGAATCGCTGCGCGACCGGCTCCGGCGAGAGCGCCAGCTTCCCGTGGACGACGCGCTACGCATCGCGACCGAGGCCGCCCGTGCCCTCGACTACGCCCACCAGCACGGAGTCATCCACCGCGACGTCAAGCCCGAGAACATCCTGCTCACCCGCGACGGCTCGACGCTGGTGGCCGACTTCGGCATCGCCCGCGCGCTGGGCAGCGGCGCTGAGGGGCTCACCCAGACCGGATTCGCGGTCGGCACACCGGCCTACATGAGCCCCGAGCAGGCCGCCGGCGACAAGGGCATCGATGCCCGCACCGACGTGTACTCGCTGGCCGCTGTGCTGTACGAGCTGCTGGCCGGCGAGCCGCCCTACACCGGTCCCACCGCGCAGGCGATCATCGCGAAGCGGCTGAGCGAGCCGCCGCCGAGCGTGCGGGCGATGCGGGCGAGCGTGCCCGAGAGCGTGGACCAGGCGATCCGGCGAGCGCTGGCGCCGGTGGCCGCCGACCGCTACTCCAGCGCCGCGCAGTTCGCACAGGCGCTGCAGGCCCCGTCGGTTCCGAGCGGCGGAACCGGCGCGGCGCCGGCCAGGTCCACGGTGGTGACTCCGACGACGCCGTCGAAGGATCGCCAGCGCCGCAGGGTTCCCGCCGCCGCGCTCGCGCTCCTGCTGGGACTCATGATCGGCGCCGGTGCGCTGTTCGCCTGGCGGCGCAGCCATCCCAACGCCGAGTCCACCGGTGAGCGCCGGATGGCGGTGCTCCCGTTCGAGAACCTGGGCGATTCGGCGGACGCCTACTTCGCCGACGGCCTCACCGACGCGGTGCGGGGGAAGCTCACCGCGGTCCCCGGCCTGCGGGTCATCGCGTCGAACAGCTCGAGGCAGTACCGGGGGACCGCCAAGAGCCCACAGGAGATCGGCCGCGAGCTGGGGGTGGACTACCTGCTGGTCGGCAAGGTGCGCTGGGCCAAGAGCGGTGGCACGAGCCGGGTGCAGGTGAGCCCCGAGCTGATCGACGTGTCGACGGCCGATGCGAAGTGGCAGCAGCCGTTCGACGCTTCGCTCACCGACGTGTTCCAGGTGCAGGCCGACATCGCCGGCCGGGTGGCCCAGGCGCTCAACGTGGCCCTGGGCACCCGGCAGCAGGAGGTGATCGCCGATCGCCCGACGCAGAATCTGGCCGCGTACGACGCCTACCTGAAAGGCAAGGCTCAGCGAGCCCTGGGCGGGAGTCCGGTGACGCTGCGGCAGGCCACCGATTTCTTCGAGCAGGCCGTGGCGCTCGACTCCACCTTCGTGGCGGCCTGGGCCGCGCTGTCGGAGGCCGGATCACTGGCCTATGCCCAGGGGACGCCCACCGTCGGCGGCGCCGATCGGTCACGCTCGGCGGCCGACCGCGCGATCGCACTCGATCCGAAGAGCCCGGACGGCTACCGCGCACTGGGAGACTATTACCGCCGTGTCGTCATCAAGCCCGCCCGCGCCGTCGAGGCCTACACCAAAGGCCTGGCGCTCGCGCCCGACGACGCCGACCTGCTTCGGGGGCTCGCGCTCGCCGAGCAGGCCGCGAGCCAGTGGGACCAGGCCGTGGACCATTACCGGCGGAGCCTGAGCCTGGACCCGAGGTCCGGCACGACTGCCGATGCGCTCGGAACGTGCCTGCTCTGGCTGCGCCGCTATGACGAGGCGGCGCAGATCCTGGATCAGGGACTCGCGTTGCAACCCTCCTCGCTGTCGAACATTCAAGACCGGGCCATGGTCTTCCTGGCCCGCGGCGACCTGGAGGGGGCGCGGGCACGGCTGGCACAGCCGCCAGCCGGCGTGGACCTGCCGACCTTCATCGCTTTCACCTCGAACTACTGGGATCTCTACTGGGTCCTGAGCCAGGAGCAGCGCAACCTGCTCAAGCGGCTGCGCCCCGCCGCCTTCGGGGGTGACGCCGGCGCCTGGGGCGTGGTGCTGGCCGGCGTCTACAGCATGGAAGGCGACTCCCGCCGGGCCGCGGCGTACGCCGACTCGGCCCGCATCGCGTTCGAGCAGCAGCTCACCGCCGCTCCCGAGGACCCGCAACGGGTCGTGTTCCTGGGATTGACGCTGGCGTACATGGGGCGGAAGGCGGAGGCGATCCAGCACGGGCTGCATGGCGTCGGGCTCGTGCCGCCGAGCGCGGATGCTTCGTCCGGCACCTACTTTCAGCATCAACTGGCCCGTATCTACATCCTGACCGGCGAACAGGACAAGGCGATCGACGTGCTCGAGCGCCTGCTCAAGATGCCCTACTACCTGTCGCCGGCGTGGCTCAGGATCGATCCCAGCTTCGACCCGCTGCGGAAGAATCCGCGGTTCCAGAAGCTGGTGGCGGGCACGAGCTGACTCCAGCCGACACTCACGGCAGTCGGGGACTCGTTCACGTTCGTGTCGGCGCTCCGGGGCGACACGTTCATGGTCGTCCATATGAAGGAAGGGAATGCGCTGAGCGGTCCGCTGATCCCGTTCACCTACCGGGACGCGACGTTCGGGGCCACCCGCCGCGCCGGCGTCCATCGACATCATCGCCGCGCCGGACTCGCTCGTCCACCCGGACAGCATCTACATCCCGGCTGAAGCGCGTGACGCCGGCGGGCAGCGACTCCTCAACCGCCGCTTCCACTTCTCCAGCTCGAACACCGACGTGGCCACGGTGGTGGATGACTTCGACCAGGCTTTCCTGCGGACCACCGGCGCCGGCACCACCACCATCACCGCCACGGACGCGGGGCTCAGCGCCTCGGGGGACATTCGCGTGGTGGCGGGGACCGGGCAGATCGTGCGGCCGTAGTCCCCCCGGCGCTCACGTCACGCCCACTCTCGGCTGATCTATCGCTCCGGCGTCCTCCGCTCCGAGCGGGAGGGGCGTGCCGGGAAAGCCGCCGCCGACGTCACCCTAGGTCGAGCGTGCAGGCAACCTCCCAGGACAATGCCGGTACGGGAACGCGATTCATGCCCCATGACTGGCGAGCCGTGGTGCTGGCAGCCTGCCTTGCTCTTGCCGCAGTGCCGTCCTGCGCAGGCTCGTCATCCGACGTGACGGACCCGCCTTCGGGAAACAATCCGCCGCCGGAGCAGCCGCCCCCGCCCCCACCGACGCAGCCGCCCGTCTCTCCACCGCCGCCTGCGCCGCCACCCACGGATCCGGGTCCGCCCCCGTCACCGCCGCCGGGACCGCCGGTCCCCAATCCGGCGGGCCTCGGCGCCGGGGCCCGGGTGCTCTTCATCGGCAACAGCCTCACCCAGGTGAACGACGTGCCGGGGCAGGTCCGGGCAATGGCAAAGGCCGCGGGGCTCGGCTGGGACGTGCAGGCGGAGCTGCTCGGCGGCGCCAGCCTGGAGGACCACTGGAACCGCGGCGCCGTGCAGGCCCTGATCGGGAGCGGGCACTGGGATGCCGTGGTGCTGCAGCAGGGTCCCTCGTCGTTGTCCGACAGCCGGACCAACCTGCGGGAGTGGACGGCGCAGTTCGACGGGCTGGTGCGCGCGGCGGGGGGACGGTCCGCCCTCTATATGGTGTGGCCCGAGCTCAGCCGGTCCGCTTGGTTCGACCGGGTGCGGGACTCCTACGCGCTCGCGGCGAGGGACGTGTCCGGCTGGTTCCTGCCGGCCGGCGAGGCCTGGCGAGCGGCGTGGCGCGGCGACCCGTCGCTCGCGCTCTACGGCGGCGACGGGTTCCATCCCACCGCGGCGGGCAGCTACGCGGCGGCGCTCACGATCGTCGCCGGGCTGTCCGGGCGCTCGCCGCTCGGCCTGCCCGCACCGCCGACCGTAGACCCCGCGACGGCCGAGCGCCTCCAGCAGGCGGCGCAGGCGGCGCTGGAGCAGTACGGCGACTACGGTCCGAGGGACGTTCCTTAGAACGAATCAAACCGTCATGAACGCGGAGTCCAGGAGAGGGCAGGACGATCCAATGAGAAATGTCATCTTCGCAATCAACACTACCCTGGATGGCTGCTGCGACCACACCAAACAACGTGCCGACGATGAAACCCATGCGTATTTCACCGACCTGCTGCGACAGGTGGATCTGCTCGTCTTCGGACGGATAACCTATGAATTGATGGTTCCCTTTTGGCCCGAAGTCGCAAAGACCCAGTCGATGTCGGAGGCGGAGAACGAATTTGCCCGGACGTTCGACGCCCTCCCGAAAGTCGTCTTCTCCCGATCGCTGCGGAGCGCCGACGACAGGAACACGCGAATCATCCGCACCGACCTCCACGGCGAAATGCTGAAACTGAAACGGGAGCCGGGCAAAGGCATTCTGGTCGGTGGCGTAAGTCTTCCTACTCAACTGATCGAGCTGGGCCTGGTGGATGAATACCGTTTCGTCGTTGGACCCATCCTTGCCGGAGAAGGAAGACGGTTGATGGAGGGCGCCAGCCTGCCCGAGACATTGCAATTGAGGCTGATGGAGTCGAAGCCTTTCAGATCAGGATGTGTCGGGCTTCGGTATGCGAAAACAGTGACCATGTCGCCCGGATCTGATGGGTGGGCGAATGTCGCGGGGCCAGGGTGATCCAGACTGGCCGCCTTCCGCCGGGTTGGCGCCGGCCCTACTATATGTAGCGGCCGCCCACTTCCCCTCATCCCGCGACAATGACCGATCTCCGCGAGCAACTGCAGCAAGGGTTGAGCGGTAGCTATACGCTCGAGCGCGAGCTCGGGCGCGGAGGCATGGCCACGGTCTATCTGGCGCGAGACCTCCGGCACGACCGTCCGGTCGCGCTCAAGGTGCTTCACGCCCAGCTGGCCGCGAGCCTCGGCGCGGACCGGTTCCTCCGCGAGATCCGCCTGGCGGCGCGGCTGCAGCATCCGCATATCCTCACTGTGCTCGATTCCGGTGAGATTCCCACGGCCGGCGCGCAACCGATCCTCTGGTTCACGATGCCCTTCATCCGGGGCGAGAGCCTGCGCGACCGGCTGCGCCGCGAGACCCAGCTCCCGGTCGAGGACGCGCTTCGGATCGCGCGCGAGGCTGCCGACGCGCTGGAGTATGCCCACCAGGAAGGCGTGATCCACCGGGACATCAAACCGGAGAACATCCTGCTCACCGGCTCCGGCGGCACCGGCCACGCGCTGGTGGCGGACTTCGGCATCGCCCGGGCGCTGACAGGCGGTCAGGCGGACGGGCGGTCAGACGGTCAGGTGGACAGCAGGCTGACCGACACGGGGCTGACGGTGGGCACGCCCGCGTACATGAGCCCCGAGCAGGCGAGCGGCCAGAGGGAGCTGGACGCGCGGACGGATATCTACTCGCTCGGCATCGTGCTGTACGAGATGCTCGCGGGAGAGACGCCGTTCGCCGCGCCGACGGTGCAGGCGATGATCGCCCGGCGGTTCATGGAGACGCCCCGGCCCGTGCGTCTGCTCCGCGAGTCGGTTCCAGAAGGCGTGGACGAGGCGCTGCGAAAGGCGCTGGCCCGGACCGCGGCCGACCGGTTCACCAGCGCGGCGCAGTTCGCCGCGGCGCTGGCGCCGGGTGCCGTCCCCTCGACCACCAGCCGGACGGCCGCCGCCTCCGTCACGAGCCCGACCCGGAGCGCAGCGACCGTCGCTTCGGCCGGCGACCCGGCGCGCCGGCGGCGGCGACCTGCGCCGGTCGCCGCCGCCTCGCTCACCTTGGGATTCGTGCTCGGGCTCGGGCTCCTGTTCGGCTGGCTCCGGCGGCACGGGAACGAACCGGCCGGCGACACCGGGACCCGGCGTCTGGCGGTGCTGCCGTTCGAGAACCTCGGCGGCGCCGACCAAGATTACTTCGCGGACGGCGTCACCGACGAGGTGCGGGGCAAGCTGGCCGCGCTCCCGGGCCTGCAGGTGACGGCGCGAAGCAGCTCGAATCAGTACAAGAAGACCAGCAAGAGCCCGCAGGAGATCGGACGCGACCTCGGCGTGGATTATCTGCTCACCGGCACGGTCCGGTGGGAGAAGAGCGACGGCAGCAACCATGTGCGGGTGACCCCGGAGCTGATCCAGGTGTCCACCGGCTCGACCAAGTGGCAGGAGCCGTTCGACGCGGCGCTCACCGACGTGTTCAAGGTGCAGGCCGACGTGGCGGGACAGGTGGCGCAGGCACTGGACCTCGCGCTGGGCGCGCCGCAGAAGACCGCGCTGGCCGAGCGGCTGACCGGGAACCCCGCGGCGTATGATGCCTACCTCAAGGGCGAGGCGGCGTCCCAGAACATGGGCAGCGGCGACCCTGCGCGGCTCCGCCCCGCCATCGGGTATTACGAGCAGGCGGTCGCACTCGACTCGGCGTTCGCCGACGCCTGGGCGGAGTTGTCGCGCGCCAACTCGCTGGTCTACGTCAACGGTGTTGCGGATCCCGAGGTCGCCCGCCGTGCCCGCGAGGGTGCGGACCGCGCGCTCCACCTGGCTCCGGACCGTCCCATCGGCCATTTGGCGCTCGGCGACTACTACGCCTACGTTCCACCCGATTACGAGCGGGCCCGCCAGGCCTACCAGGCCGCGCTTCGGCTGGCGCCGAACGATGCCGACCTGCTCGCCGCGAGCGCGCTGGTGGAAATCTCCACGGGCAAGTGGGACGAGGCGCTGGCGCACTTCGCCCGGGCTCGGACGCTCGATCCGCGGTCCGGCGCCATCGCCCGGCGACTCGCCTATACCTTACTGCGCATGCGGCGCTACCCGGAGGCGCGCGCCGCAAGTGATCAGGCTATCGCGCTGGCGCCCGACAACCCCTCGTTGATCGAGATCAAGGCGATGACGTTGCTTGGCGAGGGGAACCTCGAGGGGGCGCGTCAGGTGGTCCGCGAGGTGCCGCCCAGCATCGATCCGACGGCCGTCGCGGCCTCCTTCGGCAACTATTTCGATCTTTACTGGCTGCTGCCGCCGGACCTGCAGGCCGTGCTGCTCCGGCTCACGCCATCGGCGTTTCAGGACCGCGCCATCTGGGCCATCGTGCTGGCGCAGACGTACCGTTTGCGCGGCGACCGGGCTCGAACGCTGGCCTACGCCGACACCGCCCGTGCGGCATTCGACCAGCGTCTGGCCGGCGTGCCCGGCGACGCGCAGAGTCATGTCTTCCGGGGCCTCGCCCTGGCCTACCTCGGCCGAAAGGCCGAGGCGATCGCCGAAGGCGAGCGCGGCGTTGCCCTGCTGCCGATCTCGAAGGACACCTACGGCGGCCCCTACATGCAGCACCAGCTGGTCCGGATCTACATCGAGACCGGCGAGTACGCCAAGGCGCTCGACCGGCTCGAGCCGCTGCTCAAGATGCCCTACTATCTCTCGCCCGGCTGGCTCCGGATCGATCCCAACTTCGAGCCGTTGCGGGGGAATCCTCGGTTCAAGAAGCTGGTGGGCGAGTCATAGAACGCCCATCAGTCTCCGGGTTACCAGGCGGCTTCCCCGCCCGTCGCCGCTTCCATAGTATTGGCGTGACCACCCCGGTCCTCTCACCGGCCCCGACATGACCGACCTCCGGTCGCAACTACAGGACGGCCTGCGCGGCAGCTACACGATCGAGCGCGAGCTCGGCCGCGGGGGCATGGCCACGGTCTACCTGGCGCAGGATCTCCGGCACGATCGCCCGGTGGCGCTCAAGGTCCTGCGGCCGGAGCTGGCCTCGAGTCTGGGGCCGGAGCGGTTTCAGCGGGAGATCCGGCTCGCCGCGCGGCTGCAGCACCCACACATCCTGTCGGTCCACGATTCCGGCGAGACCGCCGGACAGCTCTGGTTCACGATGCCGTTTGTCGAGGGCGAGTCGCTGCGCGACCGGCTCCGGCGGGAGCGGCAGCTCCCGGTGGAGGACGCGCTCCGGATCGCGACCGAGGCGGCGCGCGCGCTCGACTACGCGCACCAGCACGGGATCGTGCACCGCGATATCAAGCCCGAGAACATTTTGCTCACGCGCGACGGGTCCACGCTCGTGGCCGATTTCGGGATCGCGCGCGCGCTCGCGGGCGACGACGATCACCTCACGCAGACCGGCCTGAGCGTGGGCACCCCGGCCTACATGAGCCCCGAGCAGGCCAGCGGGGACAAGGCGCTGGATGCGCGCACCGACGTGTACTCGCTCGGGACGGTGCTCTACGAGATGCTGGCGGGCGAGGCGCCGTTCACCGGGCCCACGGCGCAGGCGATCATCGCGCGGCGGTTGACCGAGCCGGCGCCGAGCGTGCGCAAGCTCAGGCCGAGCGTACCGGAGAGCGTGGACGAAGCGATCCGGCGCGCCCTGGCGCCGCTCCCGGCCGACCGGTTCGGCTCGATCGCCGAGCTCGGCCGGGCGATCGCCGCACCGACGACCGCCACGCGCACGCAGGTCGTCACGCCGGCGGCATCGGCCGAGCCGCCTGCCGCGGCCCATTCTCCAGCGCCGCCGCGACGGCGCGTTCCGCTCGCCGCCGTCACGCTCGGACTGGGCTTCGTGCTCGGGCTCGGCCTGCTGTTCGGCTGGCTCAGGAAGCATGGCGGCGAATCACCGGGCTCCGGCGGCCCGAGACTCCTGGCGGTGCTGCCCTTCGACAATCTGGGCGACTCCGCCGACGAGTACTTCGCCGACGGCATCACCGACGAGGTGCGGGGGAAGCTGGCCTCGCTCCCCGGCCTCAAGGTGATTGCGAGCACCAGCGCGAGCCAGTACCGGCACAGCGGCAAGAGCCCGCAGCAGATCGCGAAGGAGCTGGGCGTCCCCTACCTCCTGCTGGGCAAGATCCGCTGGGAAAAGCACGCCGACGGCTCGAGCCGGGTGCGGGTGAGCCCCGAGCTGGTGGAGGTGGGCGAGGCAAGCGCGCCGATTACCCGCTGGCAGCGCGCGTTCGAAGCGTCCATGACCGACGTCTTCCAGGTGCAGGCCGACATCGCCGCGCGCGTCGCCGACGCGCTCAATCTGGCGCTCGCGGACAGCACGCAGCAGCAGCTCGCGGTGAAGCCGACCAGCAACCTGGCGGCGTACGACGCCTACCTGAGGGGGGTCGAGCTGCTCAACCGGGGCGGGAGCCCCGTGTCGCTGCCCCGCGCGGTGCAGCTGTTCCAGCAGGCGGTCGCGCTCGATACCACCTTCGCGCCGGCCTGGGCCAAGCTGTCGTGGGCCACCTCGTACCTCGCCGTGATCGCCGCACCGACCCCGGAGCTGGCGAAACAGTCCCTCTCCGCAGCCAACCGGGCGCTCGCACTCGCGCCCGGACTCCCGGAAGCGCACCTCGCCCTGGGCGACTATCATCGGCGTATCGAAGGGGACTACGAGCGGGCGCTGCAATCTTACCAGGCCGGCGAGCGGCCCGGCGCCCCGAACGCGGATCTGCTGCGGGGCCGGGGTCAGGCGGAGGAGGCGCTCGGCCGATGGGACGCCGCGCTCGATCACGAGCGTCAGGCCTACGCGCTCGATCCGCGGTCGGCGGCGACGGCGAGCGTGCTGAGCGCCTCGCTCCGACGGGCGGGCCGATACCCGGAGGCGCTCGAGGCCGCCAACCGGGCCATCGCGCTGGCCCCCACGAACCTGCAGGTGCTGCTGGACAAGGTGATGGTTTACCTGGTCCAAGGGGACCTCGCGAGCGCTAGGGCCCTGCTCCAGACGCCTCCGCCGGGCCTGCAGCCGACCGAGGTGGCGGCGTACATGGGGGAATACCAGGAGCTCTACTGGGTGCTGACGCCGGAGCTGCAGGATCTCATGCTGCGGCTTCCGCCCAGCGCGTTCGGCGACGATCGGGCAGCCTGGGGCCTCGCCCTGGCCGGCCTGTACTGGGTGCGGGGCGACAAGGCGCACGCGCGCATCTACGGCGACTCCGCGCGCATCGGCTACGAAGAGCATGCGAAAGCCGCGCCGCGCGATCCGCAGATCCAGGCACTCCTCGGGGTGGCGCTGGCCTACGCCGGCCACCCGGCCGAGGCCGTGAGGGCTGGGTTACGGGCCACCGAGCTCGCGCCGATCGAGCGGAGGCCGACGGTGGGGGCGTACATCAAGCACCAGCTCGCCCGGACCTACGTCGTCACGGGCCAGCCGGACAAGGCCATCGACGAGCTCGAGGAGCTGCGCAAGGTTCCGTACGACCTCACCCCCGCGTGGCTCAGCATCGACCCGACGTGGGATGCGCTTCGGAAGAATCCGCGGTTCGAGCGGCTGGCTCGAAGGACCACGTGACGGCCGAGCGCCCCTGGCGCTGGTGGCCATCGACACGCAACAGGAGAAGACCATGCGTCGCGCCCACTACCTGGCGGAGCTACGGCAGGACGCGGCGTACGGCATCCGCGCCCTCCGGCACAACCTGGGCTTCGCCCTCGTGGTCGTCCTGTCGCTGGCCGTCGGGATCGGGGCCAACACCGCCGTGTTCACGCTGATCGACGCGCTGCTCCTTCGCCCGCTGCCGGTGCCCGATGCCGACCAGCTGGTGGTCATCGGCGATGCCGGCCGTCCCGGCGGCGTCTCCGAGGGATCGCTCCGCACCGATCTCTTCTCCTATAAGGTCTACGCCGAGCTGAGCCGGCGGCCGCCGCTGCTCAGCGGCCTGGCCGCGACCGGCCGGGCCGGACGGCTCGATCTCACGGGCGGGACCGCGCCCGGCAGTCGGGCCAGCGGCGGGTCGGACGAGGGAGAGCACCCGCGCGGCCGCCTGGTGAGCGGCAACTACTTCGCGGTGCTCGGCGTGCCGGCGCTGATCGGCCGGCCGCTCACGGTCGACGACGACCGCGCGGTCAACGGGTCGCCGGTGACGGTCATCAGCTACCTCTACTGGAAGCGCCGCTTCGCCGGCGATCCGCGGGTGCTGGGACGCATGGTGACGATCAACCGGGTGCCGTTCACCATCGTCGGCGTGGCGCCGCCGGGCTTCTACGGCGAGGTGGTGGGCCTGACCACCGATCTGTGGATGCCGCTCACGATGGCGCCGGCCCTCATGCAACGCGACTGGATCACCCGGCCGGACGTGAGCTGGCTCCTGCTGGTCGGCCGCCGGGCGCCCGGCGCGACGCTGGCGCAGGTCCAGGCGGCGTATGCGCCCCTGGTGCGGCGCACGATGGTGGCGTCGAACCCGGCCGACGGGGGCGCCGCCGAGCGGCTCGCGACGGAGCAGGTTCCGGTGGCGGCCGGCGGCCGCGGGCTGTCGCCCATCCGCGAGCGCTACGCCGAGCCCTTGACCACGCTCATGGTCGCGGTGGGGCTGGTGCTGCTGGTGGTCTGCGCCAACGTCGCCAACCTGCTGCTCGCCCGGGGGGCGGCCCGGGCGCGCGAGGTCGGCGTGCGGATGGCGCTCGGCGCCGGACGCGTCCGCCTGATGCGACAACTGCTGACCGAGAGCCTGATCCTGGGCGGACTGGGCGGCGCCGTCGGCCTGCTGCTGGCGCTCTGGGGCAGCCGGGCGCTGCTCACGCTGGCCGGCGGGAGCGCGGGCGCCATTCCGCTGGACGTGCGGATCGACTGGCGCGTTCTCGGGTTCACCCTCGCGATCACGGGCGTGACCGCCGTGCTGTTCGGGCTGCTGCCGGCCATCCGGACGACGCGGGTCGAGCCGGGCACCAGCCTCCGCGCGGGCGGCCGAGGCGCCACCGGCTCCATCCTGGGCCGTCCCGGCGGCCTCGGCCTCGGCAAGCTGCTGGTGGTGCTTCAGGTGGCGCTGTCGCTCACACTGCTGGTCGGCACCGGCATGCTGGTGCGCAGCACGCGCGCGCTGGTCAACGTGGACCCGGGGCTGGCCCGCGACCGGCTGCTGATCGTGACAGTGGACGCGGCACCCACCGGCCTCGAGGAGGAGCGGCTGGCGCAGCTCATCCGGACCCAGCTCGAGCGCCTGCGGGCCATTCCCGGCGTGGCCGCGGCGAGCTTCTCGGAGAACGGGATCTTCAGCGGCACCGAGTCGGCCACCGGCGTGGAGGTGGAGGGATTCACGGCCCGCACGGCGGACGACTCCACCGTCAACTACGACCGGGTGGGCCCGGGCTACGTCGAGGCGATCGGCGCCCGGCTGGTGGCCGGCCGCGACCTGACCGAGCGCGACGACGAGCGGGCGCCGGGGGTGGCGCTGGTCAACACCACGATGGCCGCCCACTACTTCCCGCACGGCGACGCGGTCGGACACCGCTTGACCGCGGACAGCGCGACCTACGAGATCGTCGGCGTCGTGGCCGATACCAAGGACCACGAGCTGCGCCAGACGCCGGCCCCGCGGATGTACCTGCCTGCCTACCAGGCGGGCCCGATGCCGCTGCGGCTCAGCTTCGAGCTGCGCGCCGCGGGCGACCCGGTGCAGCTCGTCGCCGCGGCCCGGCGCGAGCTGGCGGCGGTGAACGGCTC
Organism: Gemmatimonadales bacterium; assembly: GCA_025928645.1. Lineage (GTDB taxonomy): Bacteria > Gemmatimonadota > Gemmatimonadetes > Gemmatimonadales > GWC2-71-9 > CAVVWJ01. Next base: position 1,260 of record JAICJD010000098.1, on the reverse strand, counting down.
GATGACGGTGCTCGACAACGATCCGCTCACGACCCTGATGCGGCTATCCATCAGCCAGGACCTGCTGGTCGCCCGGGTGGCCAGCGTCTTCGGCCTGCTGGCGCTCGGGCTGGCGGCGCTGGGGCTGTACGGGGTGATGACCTACACCACGCTCCGGCGGACCAGCGAGTTTGGCGTCCGGATGGCGCTCGGCGCCGACGGCGGGCGGGTGCGGCGGATGGTCCTGCGCGAGGCGATGGCGCTGGTGGCCGGCGGGACGCTGGTGGGCGTGCCGATCGCGCTGGCGGCGACCCGGCTGCTCCGCAGTCAGCTGTACGGGGTGGGGGCGGTGGATCCGCCGTCGATCACCGTGGCGCTCGGGGTGCTGGTGCTGAGCGCGGCCATCGCGGGTTATCTGCCCGCCGCGCGGGCGGCTCGGGTGGGGCCGATCGAGGCGCTTCGGGCGGAGTAGCGGCGGCAGGTGGACGACGCATACCTCCGCGGGTCGATCGGCACCGGCACCTCACCGGCCGACCTGCGCCGGGACATCGCGCATCCCGAGGTCGATCGAGGCCGTCTACTGCCGCTGCGCGGTCTTGGACGCCTTTCTCGACTTCGATGTCGCCGCTCGCGAACCCCTGCCCGACGGTGCCCGCGGCACCGACATGAGCTCGCGAGCCACCTCGGCGAGCAGAGCGTTCGCCGTCTCCTCTTCGGCCAGGCTCAGGCTCAGGAGCCGGCCGACGTCGGGTTGGCCGATCTGGCTCGCCATGTTCCGGGCCGTGACGTAGCTGGAGATCTCGTAGTGCTCGACCTTCTGACCGGCGCCGATCAGCGCAAGGTCCGCGGCCACGTCCTCCTTCTCCTGTCCCTCCGCCATCACTTCGGTTCCCTCTTCCAGCAGGCCCGCCATCCCCTTGCACGGCTTCCCCTTCGCCGGGACTCCGAGGAGCTCGAAGCACTGGTTCAGCCGCTCCACGTGTCCCCGCGTCTGCTCCAGGTGCCGCTCCAGGATCTGGCTCAGGCCTTCGGACCGGGCCGCCTTCACCATCCCCGGCAGGGCCTTCACGAGCTGGCTCTCGGCGTTCAGGAGATCGCGCAGCACGTCGACCAGCACGTCCTGCAGCAGCTCGGGCGTTGCGGTCGTGTGGGTGGTGCGGTCATCGACCCTGCCGTCGCCGCCGTTCGAGGGTTCGCTGCGCATGTCCTGGAAGGCCGGCGCCTCGACGAACTCCCAGGCGTCGCCTTCGTTCCACGGGCCGCGGGCGTCGATCTCGCCCT
>JAICJD010000241.1 GCA_025928645.1 Gemmatimonadales bacterium | reverse complement strand
GGGCAAGATCCCTCGCTTCGCTCGGGATGACAGCGTCGCTTCGCTCCCGATCCCTGCTCCTCGCTAGCTGGAGATTGACCTTGACCATCGACACCACCCGCGGCATCGCCGGGCTCAAGGGCGCGCTCCGCTATGTGCGCGCCTACCGCGACCAGGTCTTCGTGGTGAAGCTCGGCGGCGACGTCCTGGGCGCGCCGGAGACGCTGGACCAGGTGGCGGCCCAGCTCGCGCTGCTCTCGTCGCTCAGCATCCGGCTCGTCGTGGTGCACGGCGGCGGGCCGCAGGCCTCGGCGCTGAGCCGCCGGCTCGGCGCGGAGCCTACGATGGTGGCCGGCCGCCGCGTCACCGACGACGCCGCGCTCGAGGTGGTGAAGATGGTCTATGCCGGCCAGCTCAACGTGGACCTGCTGGCCGCCCTGCGCGAGCACCGGGTGCAGGCCGTCGGCCTGAGCGGCGTGGACGCCGACCTCATCACGGCACACCGCCGTCCCCCGGTGCAGGTGGTGGACGACGCCGGCGCCACCGTCAGGGTGGACTACGGCCACGTGGGCGACATCGACCGGGTGGACCCGCGCGTCCTCACCACGCTCATGGAGGCCCGCTTCGTCCCCGTGGTGGCGAGCCTGGCGGGCGGCGAGGACGGCGAGGTGTTCAACGTGAACGCCGACACCGTGGCCGAGTCGCTCGCCGTGGCGTTGCGGGCGCAGAAGCTGGTCTTCCTGACCGGCGCGCCGGGCGTGCTCCGCGACCGCACCGATCCGTCCACCCTCGTCACCTTCGCCGACCCCGACGATCTCGCGGGCCTCATGGCGAGCGGCGTGCTCGCCGGCGGCATGCGCCCCAAGGTCGAGGCCTGCATCCGCGCCGCCACCGGCGGCGTCGAGCGCACCCACATCATCGATGGCCGCGCGCCCGACGCGCTCCTGCTCGAGGTGTTCACCGGCGCCGGCTGCGGCACCATGATCGTCGGGCGCAAGGAGAAGGCGACCTATCTGGGGGTGGATCTTGCCGGATGAGATCGACCTGCTCCAGGCCATGGTCGCCATTCCGTCGGTGAGCGGCGAGGAGGAGCCTCTCGCGCGCTACGTCGAGTCGGTCGCGTGCGGCTGGGGCCTCGACGCCGAGCGCGACGACCTGGCCGTGCGGGTCGAGGTGCGGGGCGGCCGGCCCGGGCCCACGCTCGCGTTCGTCTCGCACCTCGACGTGGTGCCGCCGGGGCGCGGGTGGACCCGCGATCCGTTCACCCCGACGGTCGAGGACGGCCGCCTCTACGGCCGCGGCTCGAGCGACGCCAAGGCCTCGGTCGCGGCGATGCTCTGGGCGGCGCGCGATCTGGCCGAGGCCGGCGGGCCCGCCGCGGGACGGCTGCTGGTGCTGCTGGGCTACGGCGAAGAGACCCGGCACACCACGATGGAGCGCGCGGTGGCGTCCGCCGGCGCGATCGACGCCGCGGTCGTGGGCGAGCCGACCAACCTCGATCTCGCGGTCGCCCAGCGCGGGCTCATGATGGTGGACCTGCTCGCCGAGGGCGACCAGCGCCACGCGGGCTACGCGGCGTCCGACGGCGAGTTCACCAACGCCGCGCTCGTGCTCGCGCGGGACCTGCTCCGGCTCGACGGCCTCTTCGCCGAGCGGGCCCATCCCGTGCTCGGCCGCACCACGGCCACCCCCACGATGCTCGACGCCGGCGTCAGCCGGAACGTGACGCCGCCCCAGGCCAAGGCGATCCTCGACATCCGGAGCACGCCGGACTGGACCCACGACGAGGTGGCCGACGTGCTGCGAAGCGCGCTCGAATCCAGCGTGGTCGTGACTTCGCAGCGCCTGGTGCCGTGCGAGACGCCGGCGGGCTCGCGGCTGCTGGCGGTCGCGCGGCGCGTGCGCCCAGAGGCGAGGACCTTCGGCAGCCCGACCTGCTCGGACTGGGTCTTCCTCCGCCACGCCGACGCGGTCAAGTGCGGCCCGGGCACGAGCAGGCGGTCGCACACGCCCGACGAGTACGTGGACCTGCCGGAGGTCTCGGCGGCGCGGCGGTTCTACGCCGGGTTGGCGGCGGCGTATCTGGGGGAGGGGTGAGGAGAAGGTCGCAGGCGGGGCGCCCTTCATCCCGAGCGCAGCGAGGGACCTTGCCCGGGAATGGCTCGGAGCACGCGCGGGCAAGGTCCCTCGCTGCGCTCGGGATGAAGGGCCGCCGCGTGAAGCCCTCCACCCTCTGGTCTCCCGGCGCCCCGCCCGACGCCGTCATGTTCGCCTACACCGCGGCCGACGACCGGCCCTGGGACGCGCGGCTGCTCCGCTGGGACGTGCTCGGGAGCCTGGGGCACGTCGAGGGGTTGCGCGCCTCGGGCCTGCTCACGCCGCGCGAGCACGCGCGGCTCCGGGCCGCGCTCCGCGCCGCGCTGACCGCGGTGGACGACGGCCGGCTCCGGGTCTCGCCGCGCCAGGAGGACGTCCACACCGCGGTCGAGGACTGGCTCACCCGGCGGCTTCCCAGGCTGGGCGAGCGGCTTCACACCGGCCGCTCGCGCAACGACCAGGTCGCCACCGATCTGAGGCTCTTCCTCAAGGACCGGCTGCTGGTGCTCCACTCGGGCGCGCTCGCGCTGGCCGCGGCGCTGGCGGCCTTTGCCGCGCGGCACCGCGCGGCGCTCTGGCCCGGCTACACCCACGGGCGCCGCGCCATGCCCTCGTCGGTCGGGCTCTGGGCCGCGGCCTACGCCGAGGGCGTGCTCGATACCGCCGAGTCGCTCGCTGGCCTGTGGCCCACGCTGGACCGCTCGCCGCTCGGCAGCGCGGCCGGGTACGGCGTGCCGCTGCCGCTCCGGCGGGAGGCGGCCGCGCGCGCGCTCGGCTTCGCTGGGCTCGATCACAACGTCGCCACGGTGCAGGGCGGGCGCGGCAAGCTGGAGGCCGCGGCCTTGTTCTGGTGTACCCAGCTCGGGCACGAGCTGTCGCGCCTGGCGCAGGACATCATCCTGTTCAGCGCCGAGGAGTACGGCTACCTCGTCCTGCCGGCCGACCTCGCGACCGGCTCGAGCATCATGCCGCACAAGCGGAACCCCGATCTGTTCGAGCTGACCCGCGCCCGGGCCGCCGCGCTCGAGGGCGACCTGGTGACACTGCTCCAGGTGAAGGGCAAGCTGGCCGGCGGCTACCAGCGGGACTTCCAGCTCCTCAAGGAGCCGCTCATGCGCGGCCTCGAGCGCACCGAGGCGATGCTCGCGGTCATGGCCCACGCGGTGCCGCGGCTCGGCGTGGACCGCGCCCGCGCGGCCGCGGCGCTCGAGGGCGGGGCGCTCGCCACCGACGAGGTGATGCGCCGGGTCGAGGCGGGCCGCCCGTTCCGGACGGCGTACCGAGAGGTGGCGGCCGCCCTGCGCGCGGGCGAGCGGTTCCCCGCGCCCGCGGCTGCGGCGCTGGTGGCGCGGCGCGCCTCCACCGGCGGCCTCGGCAACCTCGGGCTCGGGCTGGTGCGCGGCCGGGTGC
>JAICJD010000053.1 GCA_025928645.1 Gemmatimonadales bacterium | reverse complement strand
GCGTTCGTCCTGAGCATGACCCGAAGCGTGGCCGACGTGCTCGGCGCGTACCTGCTCGCCAAGGTCGGCGGCCTGTTCGCCGACACGCCCGCGGTCGAGAGCTGCACGCTGCCGATCGTCCCGCTGTTCGAGACCATCGACGATCTCCAGCGCGCGCCCGGCATCATGCGCGAGCTGCTCGCGGTCCCGCTGGTGCGCCGGAGCGTCCGGGCGCAGGGCGGCGTGCAGGAGGTCATGATCGGCTACTCCGACTCCAACAAGGACGGCGGGTTCCTGACCTCGAACTGGGAGCTCTACAAGGCGCAGACCAAGCTCACGCGGCTGGGGCGGGAGATCGGCGTGCCGATCGCGTTCTTCCACGGGCGGGGCGGCTCGGTCAGCCGGGGCGGGGCGCCGACCGGCCGGGCCATCGCCGCGCAGCCGGCCGGGTCGATTCAGGGACGGATGCGCATCACCGAGCAGGGCGAGGTCGTGTCCTTCAAGTACGCCAACCGCGGCACGGCGCAGTACCAGATCGAGCTGCTCGCCGCCAGCGTGGTCGAGCACACGCTCAAGTCCGAGCGGGAGGACGCCCCGGCGGCGGAGTTCGACGAGGCCATGGAGGCGCTGAGCGGCGCGGCGCAGGCGGCCTACCGGCGTCTGGTGGATCACCCCGACCTGCTGGCCTACTACCAGGCGGCGAGCCCGCTCGAGGAGATCTCGCTGCTCAACCTCGGCTCCCGGCCCGCGCGACGGTTCGGCGCGCGCTCGCTGGGCGACCTGCGCGCGATTCCCTGGGTGTTCGCCTGGTCGCAGAATCGGCACTTCGTCCCGGGGTGGTTCGGGATGGGCAGCGGGATGCTCACCTTTCTTCAGGTGCGCGGCGAGCGGGGCGAGGCGCTGCTCAAGCGGATGTTCGACGACTCGCGGCTGTTTCGCCTCGTGGTGGACGAGGCGGAGAAGACGCTTTCCTATGTGGACCTGGCCGTCGCGCGCGAGTACGCCGAGCTGGTACCCGAGGCGCGGGTGCGGGACGCGGTGTTCCCCCTCATCGAAGAGGAGTACCACCGGACGCTGGAGGCGCTGCTCCGGGTCAGCGGCGAGTCGAGCCTGGCCGGACGGTTCCCCCGATTCCGCCGCAAGCTGGGCCGGCGGCTGCCGACGCTGAACCAGATCTCGCGCCAGCAGATCGAGCTGCTTCGCCAGTTCCGCGAGAGTGGGAGCGACCGCTCGCAGGAGGAGCTGCTCTCGGCCCTGCTGCTCTCGATCAACTGCATTTCGGCCGGGTTCGGCGCGACAGGATAGGGGGTGAAGGACGGAGAAGGCGGAGAGTCCGCCGTCACGAACTTCTCCGTCCCCTCTCCATCCTCTCCGCCCTCTCCGCCTTCTCCGTCCTCGTTCTCAGCTGCCCGCACGCCGCGTCGATGTCGAGGCCCCGGCTCCGGCGCACCGTCGCCTCGATGCCCTGGTTGCGGAGCCGGGCGGCGAACGCGCGGATCCGCTCCCCGCTCGTGGGTGCGAGGTCGGGCGCGCCACCCGGATGGAGCGGCAGGATATTCACCAGCGCGCCGACCCGGCGGGCCAGCTTGGCGAGCCGGTCGGCGTCGGCGTCCCGATCGTTCTGTCCCGCGATCATCACGTACTCGAAGGTCACCCGTCTCCGGAACGCGGCCGCGGCAGCGAGCACGGCCTCGAGGTCGTATTTCTTCTCGATCGGCATGAGGGCGAGCCGCTGCTCCGGCGTGGTCGCGTGCAGCGAGATGGCGAGGCGGAACTGCTCCGGCCGGCGGGCGAAGGCTGCGAGCCCGGGCAGGATGCCGACGGTCGAGACGGTGATGTGTCGCGCCCCGATGCCGAACCCGTCCTCGGCGTTGAGGACCGTGAGGGCCGCATCCACCGCGGGCCAGTTGAGCAGCGGCTCGCCCATGCCCATGAACACGATGTTGGTGGGAAGGTCGTCCGGGTTGCGCAGGACCAGCTCGCGGACCTGCCCGGCGATCTCGAACGCCGACAGGTTCCGGCGGAACCCCATCCGTCCGGTGGCGCAGAAGGCGCACCGGAGGGCGCAGCCGGCCTGGGACGAGATGCACAGGGTGCGCCGCGAGCCGGACGGAATGAGGACCGATTCGACGGCCTCGGCGTCCGCCAGGCGCCACAGATACTTCCGGGTGCCGTCGGCCGAGCGCTGCTCAACTTCCACGGCAAGCCGGGGAATCGGGAAGGCAGCCTCGAGCTCGGCCCGGAGCGCCAGCGGCAGCTCCGTCGCATCCGACCAGCTGGCGACCGGCGCGCGCCAGAGCCGCCGGACGATCTGGTTCACCCGGTAGGCCGGAAGGCCCCGCTGCCGGGTCCAGTCGGCCACCGCCTGACGGGCGTCGGCCGGCGTGCGGTCGAGCAGGTTCACCGCCAATACGGGGCTTGAGGTGGAGGTGTTCATCGCGTTGCAATATAACCGGATAGCCGCTCCGTTTTCGACGGCCTCTCGCCTGGCCGATCCGCACGCTCGGGCACGGCCCTCCTGCGGCCGGTGCGGCTAAATCGCTCGCGTTCCTCGCATTGCCCGCCCTCCGGCCGCCGGTTACGTTTGTCCCATGCGCCCTCGGGCCGTTCCGTGCTCCTGAGCGAGCTGCTCTCACCGGATCGGGTGGTGCTGCCGTTGCTCGCCGACGACCGGTCGTCGGCCATCGAAACGCTCTCGCGCCGGCTGGCCGACCTCGCCGGCGCGCCCGCTGAAGCCGTGCGCGACGCGGTGCTCGAGCGCGAATCGGTTCAGAGCACGGGCATCGGCTTCGGCGTGGCGATTCCGCACGGCCGTTCACCGGCGGTTCGCGAGCTCACCATGGTCGCGGGGGTGAGCGCGCGGCCCGTGCCGTTCGACGCCATCGACGGAGAGCCGGTGCGCCTGTTCTTCCTCATCGTGGGGCCGGAGGCGTCCGCCGGGCTTCACGTCAAGATCCTGAGCCGGATCGCTCGCCTGGTGCGCCGGGACACCGTGCGCCAGCAACTGCTCGAGGCCGCCACCGCCGATGCGTTCTACCACGCCATCCTCGACGCCGAAACGCGTTGACCCGTTCGTCGTTTCCGGATCGGGCCGCGACGTGAGCGCCACGGCCTTCCGCACCCATCGCGCCGGCGAGCTCACCCGCGCCCACGTCGGCCAGGACGTGCGCCTGGGCGGATGGGTGCACCGCCGGCGAGACCTGGGCGGGCTGGTCTTCATCGACCTGCGCGACCGGGCCGGTCTGGTCCAGCTCTCGTGCAACCCGGAGTGGACGGCGCCCGAGGTCATGGAGCGCGCTGCCGCCGCGGGCGGGGAGACGGTGGTCCTGGTCGAGGGGAGGGTCGCACTCAGGCCCGAGGCGTCGCGGGACGTGGATCTGCCCTCGCGCGAGGTCGAGGTGCACGTCACCGGCTTCGAGATCGTCGGCCCCGCGGTCACGCCGGCGATCCCCGTCGCGCGCAAGGAGCGCGAAGATCTGCCCGCCGAGGAGCTCCGGCTCAAGCACCGCGTGCTCGATCTGCGGCGGCCCGAGCTGCAGCGGAACCTGGTCCTCCGGCACCGGCTGCTGCAGCGCGCGCGGCAGACCCTCACGGAGCTCGAGTTCCTGGAAATCGAGACGCCGATCCTCACCAAGCCGACGCCCGAGGGCGCGCGCGACTACCTGGTGCCGAGCCGGGTCCACCCGGGGGAGTTTTACGCGCTGCCCCAGTCGCCGCAGATCTACAAGCAGCTGCTGATGGTGGCGGGCTACGACCGCTACTTCCAGATCGCCCGCTGCTTCCGCGACGAGGACCTGCGCGCCGACCGGCAGCCGGAGTTCACCCAGATCGATCTCGAGGCGTCGTTCGTCAGCGCCGAGGACGTGCAGGACGCCGTGGAGCGGGTGCTGGTGGACCTGTGGGCCGAAGGCGGCGTCGAGGTCGCCGCGCCGTTTCCGCGGCTCGCGTGGCGCGAGGCCATGGAGCGCTACGGCGTCGACAAGCCGGATCTGCGCTACGGGCTCGAGCTGCGCGACCTCACTCCCATGCTCGGCCGCGACGCCGCGCCGTTCCTGGCGGAGGCGCGCGCCAACGACGGCCGGCTGCGCGGGCTGGTCATGCCCGGAGGTGCCGCGCTCACCCGGAAGGAGCTCGACGCGCTCACCGCCATCGCCAAGGAAGCGGGCGCCGGCGGTCTCATCTGGGCTCGGCGCGGGGCGGGTGCGTGGGAAGGGCAGGGCGTGAAGGCGGTCGGCCAGGCGCTGCTCGATGCGCTCGGCGGCGGCGAGGGTGATCTCCTGCTCGCCGTGGCTGGGCCAGACGGGATCACCTCGCCGGCGCTTCACGCGGTGCGGGCTGCGCTGATCCGGCGGCCGGACGCGAAGCTGCTGTCGGCGCACGCCTTCGCGTGGATCGTGGACTTTCCCCTGTTCGAGCGCGATCCCGACACCGGGCGGCACGTCCCGGCGCACCATCCGTTCACCGCGCCGCACCCGGCCGACGCCGGGCGGCTCGAGACCGAGCCTGGCGGCGTCCGCGCGCTCCACTACGATGCGGTGTACAACGGCAACGAGCTCGGGAGCGGCTCCATCCGCATCACCGATCCTGCCGTGCAGCGCCGCATCTTCGAGCTGCTCGGCCTGCCGGAATCGGAGATCCGCCGCCGCTTCGGCTTCCTGCTCGACGGACTCGCCGCCGGCGCGCCCCCCCATGGCGGCTTCGCGCTCGGCTTCGACCGGATCACGATGCTGCTCGCGGGCGCGGGCTCGCTGCGGGACGTCATCGCGTTCCCGAAGACCACCGCGGCCCGCGCGCTGTTCGAGGGCGCGCCGACGTCCGTGGCGCCGGACGATCTGCTGGCCCTCCACCTCAAGCCGGCGGACCAATAGTATGGCCGACGAGAGCCAGCACCGCATCTCCGCCGAAGGGGCGGATCCGCTGCTCTTCGCGGGCGTGAACGACGCCAACCTGCTGGAGCTCCAGCGCTCGCTCGGCGTCCGCGTCTCGTTCCGCGGCGACGCGGTGACGCTCAGCGGGACGGCGGAGCAGCTCGAGCGGGCGGCGCCCGTGGTGCAGGGGCTGCTCGACCTCGCCCGCATGGGGGAGCCGGTCTCGCCCGACGACGTCTCGCGGCTCGCGGCCGAAGGCTCGTCGGGCGAGCTGACCTCGCCGGCGGCCGACGGCAAGATCGTGCTGCCCGGGCTGCGCCGCGCCATCGTTCCCAAGACCCAGGGCCAGCGCGACTACCTGCAGGCGATCAGCAACCACGACATCGTGGTCGGGATCGGCCCCGCGGGGACGGGGAAGACCTATCTGGCCGTCGCCAAGGCGGTGGAAGCGCTGGCGCGGAAGCGGGTCAAGCGGATCATCCTGGCCCGGCCCGCGGTCGAGGCCGGCGAATCGCTCGGCTTCCTCCCGGGCGATCTCCAGGCCAAGGTGGACCCGTACCTCCGGCCGCTGTACGACGCGCTCGAGGACATGATGCCGCACGACCGGGTCCAGCGGGCGCTGGAGTCGCGCACCATCGAGATCGCGCCGCTCGCGTACATGCGGGGCCGGACGCTGGCCGACGCGTTCATCATTCTCGACGAGGCGCAGAACGCCACCGGCGCGCAGATGAAGATGTTCCTCACCCGGCTCGGCGTGAACAGCAGGACGGTCGTGACCGGCGACAAGACGCAGATCGACCTGCCGAAGCGCGAGGACTCGGGGCTGGTGCAGGTCGAGCGGGTGCTCCCGGGGATCGAGGGCATCGCATTCTGCTACCTTCACGAGGCGGACGTGGTGCGCCACCGCCTCGTGCGGGAGATCATCAAGGCCTATGCGGAGGACCAGATCGGCTGATGCGCGTCCGGGAGGCGGTTCGGGCCGCCGCGGGAGAGACGCTGTTGGACCGGCTCCGCTATCACGTCGTGCGGTGGATCCCGCTGTTGGTCACCGCCCTGGTGACCTACGCGCTCTTCCCGCCGCCGTCGACGGTGCTGTCGCGCGTGCCCGACGTCGGGCAGCGGGCCGAGCGGACCGTGGTGGCGCCGTTCCCCTACCAGGTGCACAAGACGACCGACGAGCTGGCGCGCGAGGGCGAGGCCCGCGCGCTCACGGCGCAGCCGGTCTACCGCTTCAGCCCCACCGCCTACGACTCGGCGCTCGCCGCCGCGCGTGACTTCTTCGCCGATCTGGACCGTGCCGGCGGGCAGGACGCGGAGCTGATGCGCGCCGTCGCCGCGACGCAGGCCCACCTTGGCCCGGCCGAGACGCACTACCTGGCCGATTCCACCAACCGGCGCGCCATGCGCGAGCTGGTGACGCACTTCCTCGGCGAGACGCTGTCCCGCGGCGTGGCCGACGCGGGGGTCGTCCGCGGCGAGCCCAGCCGGGAGATCACCCTCCGCCGGAACGACGCCGAGCGGGTGGTGGCGCGCGACTCGATCCAGACCTTCGCCGATCTCATGGAGCAGGCGGAGGCGGCGGGCATCGTCGTGGAGGACCCGGTCGGGCAGCGCACGCTGCGCCGGCTGGTCGGCGCGTTCTACCATCCGACCATCGTGCCCGACCCGACGCTCACCACCGCGCGGCGGGAGCGCCTCCGGGCGAGCGTGGACCCGATCCGCTACGGCGTGCGGTCGGGCGAGCGGATCGTGGCGGCCGGCCAGGTCGTGACCGAGGAGCAGCAGGCCAAGCTCATCGGCCTGCACGAGGAGCTGGAGCGCCGCGGCACCGAGGGATTCTGGACCGCGGGCGTCGTGGGCGGCCTGCTCTACAACACGCTGGTGCTCGGCGCCTTCTGGCTGCTGATCCTGTTCTACCGGCACGAGACCTACGCCGAGATCCGGGAAATGGCCTTCTTCGGCGCGCTGTTCTCGCTGGTGGTCCTCATCACCTCGGGGACGACCCAGCTGCTGCCGATCCGGCCCGAGATGGTGCCGATCCCGTTCGCCGCCATCCTGGTGACCCTGCTGTACGACGGGCGGATCGGCGTGTTCGCCGCGCTGGCGCTGGCCATACTGCTCGACGGGCAGTGGCCGCTCAGGGAGAGCGGCATCCTGTTCTTCGGCCTCATGGGCGGCGTGGCGGGCGCCATCGGCATCCGGGCGGTCCGGCGGCGCCGGCACCTGTACGTGACGGTCGCGGTGGTGGCCGGCGCGAGCACGCTGGCCTCCATCACGATCGGGCTGCTGCAGGGCTGGTCGATGGTGACGATCGTGGCCAGCGCGCTGCTGGGCTCGTTGATGGCGCTCGCGAGCGCCGCGCTCGCGATGCTGGTGATGCCGCTCGCCGAGTCCGCCACCCGCATCACCACCGATCTCACCCTGCTCGAGCTCTCCGATCTCGGCCGGCCGCTGCTCCGCCGGCTCGCGCTCGAGGCGCCGGGAACGTGGGCGCACAGCCTCGCGATGGCCAATCTGTGCGAGTCCGCCTGCAACATCATCGGGGCGAACGGGCTGCTCGCGCGGGTGGGCTGCTACTACCACGACATCGGCAAGCTCACCGCCCCGGGATTCTTCGTGGAGAACCAGGGCGGGGGACCGAATCCCCACGACACCCTCCCGCCGACCGAGTCGGCCCGCATCATCCGGCAGCACGTGGTGGACGGGATCGCGCTGGCGGAGGCGGCGGGGCTCCCGGCGATCGTGCGCTCGTTCATCCCCGAGCACCACGGCACCACGGAGATCACGTACTTCCTCGCCCGGGCGCGCCGCGCGTCGCCCAACGGCATGCCCAACCCGGCCGACTACCGGTACCCCGGTCCGCGCCCGCAGCGGGCGGAGACCGCGGTCGCCATGCTGGCCGATTCCGCCGAGGCCGCCATCCGCGTCCTCCCCGACCCGAGCCCCGACAACGTGCGCGAGGCGATCGACCTGCTGGTGCAGCAGAAGCTCGCCTCGGGCCAGCTCGAGGACGCGCCGCTCACCCTGCGCGACCTCGACCGCGTGAAGCGCGAGTTCGCGCGGGTCATGTCGGGCACCTACCACAAGCGCATCGGGTACCCGCGTGCCAGCGGCGGGATCACGCCGGAATTCCAGACCGTCGAGCGCGAGTGAGGTCACGGTGAGCGGGCGTCGCATGCCGCTCCCGGCCGCGCGGGTGCGCCGGATCGTCGAGGCGGTGCTCGACGGCGAGCGCCGGCGCGGCTCCATCTCCATCACCTTCCTTGGCCGCGACGCCATGCGCCGGCTCAACGCCCGGCACACCGGCCGCGATCGGCCGACCGACGTGCTGAGCTTCGCCATGGCCGATCCCTCCGGCCGGGCGGTGGGCGACGTGTACGTCTGCCCCTGGGTGGCGGAGCGCGAGGCGCGGAGCCGCGGCCTCCCGGCGCGGCAGGAGCTGGTGCGCCTCGTCGTGCACGGCACTCTGCACGCGCTCGGCCGGGATCACCCCGAAGGCGAGGGCCGGATGCGCTCGCCGATGTGGCGGCGGCAGGAGCGCTACGTGGACGCGCTCGCATGATGGCGGCGCTGCAGCTCTTCATCGCGCCGCTGGTGGCCGCCGCGCTCACCTGCTGGGCGGCGTGGCTCGCGCTCGCGGCCGAGTCCGATGCCGACCTCCCGCGCGCGCTCGGCGGCGAGTTCGCCAACGAGGTAGGCGCCGGAACGCTGTCGCGCAACCTGCACGTGGCCCATCTGGCGCTGCTCGTGCTCGCGGGCGCGGCGGCGGGCGGCGCCGTCGCCTGGTGGGCGCGGCGGCCGGCCGGTGGCCTGCTTCGGCTCACGCTCGCCGTCGGCCTGGTCTGGGTCGTCGGGGACCTCCTGCCGCGGCTGCTCGCCGCGGTGGCCCCCGAGCTCACGGCGCCGGCCCGCCGGGCCGCGGCGGCCACGCTCGCCCCGTTCCGGCCGCTCCTCCGGCTCGCGGCGTGGGCCGATGCGCGGGCGCGCGCCGCCACGCCGGCGACGACACCGCGCCACACCGGACCGGCCGAGCGCGACATGCTGCTCGGCGTCTTCTCGCTTGCCGAGACCACGGTCGCCGAGGTGATGACGCCGCGCATCGACGTCGTGGCGGTCGATTCATCGGCAGACCGCGAGGAGGTGACCGAGACCCTGCGCAGCTCGGAGCACGCCCGCCTGCTCGTGTTCGACGGCCACCCCGACGCCGTGGCCGGCGTGATCTACGCCAAGGACATCCTCGCCGCGCAGGACGCCGACGGCGCGCCCTGGCAGTCGCTCATCCGGCCGGCCGCGTTCGTCCCCGAGGGCAAGCCGCTCGACCGCCAGCTCCGAGACTTCCAGCGCGGGCCCAGCCACCTGGCGGTGGTGGTGGACGAATTCGGCGGGACCGCGGGCCTGGTGACGCTCGAGGACATCCTGGAGCAGATCGTGGGCGAGATCCAGGACGAGCGCGACATCGACGAGGTCGCGCCGATCCAGGTCGTGACCGAGGAGCAGCTGCGGGTGGATGGCGGGGTGGCGCTGTCCGAGCTCGAGGGCGTGCTGGGGCACAGCTTCGACCGAGAGGACGTGAGCACCGTCGGCGGCCTCATGCTGGCGGAGTTCGGCCGGGTGCCTCGCGCGAGCGAGGCGATCAGCCTTGACGGCTACCGCCTGGTCGTCGAGCAGGTGATCCGCCGCCGCGTGCGCCGGGTCGCCGTGTTCCGGCCGGCGGTGGAGGCGCCGCTGGGCGGGGCGGAGCGGGCCGCGACGTGACCTGGCTCGTCGTGCTGGTCGGGATCGCGGTGGCGGCGTTCGGCGCGACGGCCGGCGCGGCGCTCATCACGGTGAGCCGGGCCGAGCTCACCCGCGCGGTGAGCCGTCGGCTCCGCGGGGCCGCGCCCTCGCTCGGCTGGCTCTCCCAGGTGGACACCTATCTCACCGCCGCCTCGGCCACGACGTCGCTCGGCGTGCTGATCGTCGGGGCGGCGCTGCCCGCGCTCGCGGGCTCCGGCGCGCCCCGGGTCGTGGTGGCGCTCGCCGTGCTCGGCGTGCCGCTCGTACTGTTCGGCGCCTACCTCGTGCCCCGCCGGCTCACCCAGCCGCGCGCGGCGAGCGTGGCCGAGCGGGTGACGCCCGTCCTCCGGCCCTGGTCGCGCGTCCTCGGGCTGCTGCTGCCCGCCCGGACGGCCACCCGGCCCACCGACCTCCGGTCCATCTGGCGCGAGGGCGCGGCGGTCGGCCTCCGGGCGGACGACGAGCTGTTTCTGGTGGGCGGCGTGATGGCGTTCAGCGTGCGCCCGGTCCGCGAGGTGATGACGCCGCGCACCGACATCGTGGCCATCGACGAGCACGCGGCGCTCGAGGACATCCGGATGGTGTTCGCCCAGAGCGGGTACAGCCGGATCCCGGTCTACCGTCAGACGCTGGACGACATCATCGGCATGCTCCACGCGTTCGACCTGTTCCGGCTCCAGCCCGGCGACCCGCTGCCGGTGCGCCCGGTGGCGGTCACGCCCGCCAGCCGCAACTGCGGCGACCTGCTGCTCGACATGCAGCGCGAGCGCCGCCACCTGGCCATCGTACTCGACGAGTTCGGCGGCACGCTCGGCATCGCGACGCTGGAAGATCTGCTGGAGGAGCTGGTCGGCGAGATCTACGACGAGCACGACGACGAGGTCCGGGGCGCGCCGGCCGCCGGGCCCGTCCTGTTCGAGACCGACGGCAACATCTCGCCCGAGGCGATCGAGGAGCGGTTCGGCGTCTCGCTGCCGGAGGGCCGCTCCACGACGGTGGCGGGCCTCCTGGCCGAGTGGGCCGGCCGCATCCCCAACGCCGGCGAGCGCTTCACGGTGCGCGGCCTCGAGCTCGACGTGCTCGAAGCCTCGCCGACGCGCATCGAGCGGCTGCTGATCCGCTCGGGCAGCGGCGCGCCGGTGACGCTCGCGCCCGGCGGCGCATGAAGCGACCCCTCACCGCCATAAAGCGGATGCTCGACCTGGTGCGGACCGGGGAGATCGCCGCGTTCGTGCGCCGTGCCCGCGAGTTCGAGCCCGCCGATCTCGCCGACGTGCTGTCCGCCCTGGACGAGCGCGACCGGCTCACCGTGGTGCAGGCCCTTCCGCCCGAGCTCTCCAGTCAGGCCCTGGTCGAGATGCCCGAGCCCGCGCTGGCCGAGGAAACGCTGGCGGCCCTGGCGCCCGAGCGGGCCGCCGAGATCGTCGAAGAGCTCGACGACGACGACGCGGCCGACATCCTGGGCGAGCTCCCCCCGGCCGACCAGGAACGCATCCTCAGCACCCTGGAGCACCGGGCCGACGTCCGCCGGCTGCTCCGGTACGACGAGGAGACCGCCGGCGGGCGGATGACCACCCACGTCGTGACCGTGCGCGACACGGCCACGGTGGGGCAGGCGCTCGAGGAGATTCGTCGGCAG
Source organism: Gemmatimonadales bacterium (assembly GCA_025928645.1). Classification (GTDB taxonomy): domain Bacteria; phylum Gemmatimonadota; class Gemmatimonadetes; order Gemmatimonadales; family GWC2-71-9; genus CAVVWJ01. The sequence continues at coordinate 11,221 of JAICJD010000053.1, read as the reverse complement.
GCGGAAGGCGTCGACGACGTGTATCAGGTGTTCGTGGTGGACACCGACCGGCGCCTCGTCGGCTCGCTGCCGTTCAAGGACCTGGTGGTGAGCCGTCCGGAGCGGCAGGTGCGCGAGTTCATGGCGCCGGCCGACATCTTCGTGCGCCCCGACGACGATCAGGAGGAAGTGGCCCGGCTCCTCGTGCGCTACAACCTCCCGGGCGTCCCGGTGGTCGACGAAGCGGGCCACCTGCTCGGCCGGATCACGTTCGACGACGTGATCGACGTCGTGAAGGACGAGAGCACCGAGGACATCCTCAAGTTCGGCGGCGTGCCCGCCGGCGAGGAGCTGTCGGCGGGCTGGCGCGCCGCGGTCCGGAGCCGGCTCCCATGGCTCTACGTGAACCTGCTCACGGCCTTTCTCGCCGGCGGGGTCGTGTACCTGTTCCAGGGCACGGTGCAGCGCACGGTCGTGCTGGCGGTCTGGATGCCGATCATCGCCGGCATGGGCGGCAACGCGGGCACGCAGGCGCTGGCCGTCACCGTGCGCCGGCTGGCGCTCGGCCTCATCCCGCCGCACCTGTTCGTCCGGGTCGTGGGGAAGGAAGTGCTGGTCGGCATCGTGAACGGCGTGGCGATCGGAGTCGTGGTGGGGCTGATCGCGGCGCTGATGCGCGCGGACGCGCGGCTCGGGCTCGTGGTCTTCCTGGCAATGACCGGCAACCTGCTGGTGGCGGGGTTCGCCGGGGGGTTCATCCCCGTGGTGCTCGAGCGCTACGGAATCGATCCCGCCATCGCGTCGTCGATCTTCGTCACCACGTTCACCGACGTGTGCGGCTTCCTGCTGCTGCTCGGTCTCGCGGGCTCGCTGCTGCTGTAGCCGCGCGCCCGCCGCTCGTCCGCCGACTCTCCCGTGAGGCTTCGGCCGGCCACCCGCCCGATGGCGGCGGTCCGTCGTCCCCGGCCCGCTCCTGCGCGCTCAGGACCTCCCGGTACCGCTCTCGCCATGCCCGCAGTGAATCCGTGGACAGCTCGTCGAGGGTGCGTGAGACGGCGGCCACCGCCGTCATCGCCTGCGCGAGGTGGTCGTGGTCGACCCGCGCGACGGTCGCCTCCTGCTCGGCCAGCGAGAACAGCACGACCTGGAGATGATTGTTGATCCGATCACGGAGCAGCCCGCGCACCTCCGCGATCAGCCGCCGGCGCGCCGCCCGCGCGCGCCGGCGCAGCAGCCAGAGCACCACCGCCTGGAGCACGCAGGCGGCCAGCGCCGTTCCGGCGAGCTCCTGCAGATCGGTTCCGAGCTCGAGCGCGAGCGGCAGCAGCAGCGTGAGCCCGAGCATGGCGGCCGAGAGATACAGCTCGAAGTTGGCGGCGAGGTGCGCCTCGATCCCGCGACCCCAGGCGCGCCGGGGGAACGACTCGCGCCCCACGCGGACGAGGGGCGCGTCGGACGAGACCCGCTGGTCGCGGCTCAGGCGGACTTGAGTTTCACCAGGACGCTGTCGCTCAGGCGTCCGGTCACGGGCAGATGGTTCTTCTTCTGGTAGCTGCGCAGCGCGGCGCGGGTATCGGCGTTCATGACGCCCGTCGCCTTGCCCTTGTACAGGCCCGCCTTGCCGAGCCCTTCCTGCGCCTCCTTGATCTGGTCCTTGGTCCAGGCCGCATGCCTCGCGCTCATCGACGCCTTCGCGCTGGCGGCCTTGGCCGTATCCTGCGTGACATTCACCGATGACGACTGCTTCATCGTCGGCTTGCTGGCCGGCTGCTGGGCGCTGGTCGACTGCGCCGAGAGCGCGCCGGCGGATAGACACATGGCCAGCATGCCGGCGAAGAGGGAGAGCCTGCGCATCGTGAATCCTCCTGATGGGTGCGGCGCGGTGATTCCGGAATGGAGTCCGCTGGGATGGCCGCGGAAAAGGCAATCCACGTGCCACGCGTGGCGGCTCAGAAGCGCGCCGCGCCGCGTCCCCCGGTGGTTGCATGGGCATCCGTGGCGCGCCAGCTTGGCCGCTCCGAGACAGAGTGTCTTCACTCGAAGCGGCGCGGCAGATTCCATCGCAGGATCATGCGGCTCAGCGTGCGCCGGCTGATGCCGAGTACTCTGGACGTCTCATCGCGGTTGCCCCGCATGGCGCGGAGCACGCGCAGCACGTGCTCGCGATCCACCTCGTCGAGCGAGCGGAGCGGCGCCGGTGCCGGCGCCTCGCCCGGGGCCGCGGGAGCGGCGGCGGCGGCGCGCGCCGGCCGCAGGTCCGCCGGCAGATGCTCGGGGCCGATGACGTCCTGCTCGGCGAGCAGCATCGCGCGCTCGAGCACGTTCTGGAGCTCCCTGATGTTGCCGGGCCAATCGTAGGTCAGCAGCCGGCGCTGGGCCTCCGGGTCCACCGCGACCGGTCCGCGCCCGTGGCGCTCCCCCAGCTCCCGGAGGAAATGATCGATCAGCAGCGGAATGTCCTGCGGCCGCGCCCGGAGCGGCGGCAGTGTGATCGTCACGACGTTGAGCCGGTAGTAGAGGTCTTCGCGGAAGCGGCCCTGACGTACCAGCTCCGGCAGGTCGCGATGGGTCGCGGCCAGCACCCGGACATCCACGCGCACGGGCGTCTCGGAGCCCACCGGCACGATCTCGTGCTCCTGCAGCGCGCGGAGCAGCCGGGCCTGCAGGGCGGGGGAGATGTCGCCGATCTCGTCGAGGAAGAGCGTGCCGCGGTCGGCCTCGCGGAAGAGCCCGGGGCGCGAGTTGCCCGCGCCGGTGAACGCCCCCCGCACGTGCCCGAACAGCTCGCTCTCGAGCAGGCCCTCGGCCAGGGCGGAGCAGTTGACCGCGACGAAGCGGCGGTCGGCCCGCTCGGAGAACTGGTGAATCGTCCGCGCGACCAGCTCCTTGCCGGTGCCGGTCTCGCCCAGCACGAGCACGGTGGCCTGCGACGGCGCCACCCGGGCCAGCGTCTTCATGACCTCGATGATGGCCGGACTGTGGCCGACCAGCGCCGAATCCGGCGAGTGGCCGTCGCCCGCGCCGTCGTGCGCGTCGCTCCGGCCGCGGCGGCTGCCGGCCAGGCGGCGGCGCCCGAGCGAGCGCGCCAGCGTCTCCCGGAGCGCGGCGATGTCGTACGGCTTGCTGATGAAGTCGTACGCGCCCGCCCGAATGGCCTCCCCCGCCGCGCCCGCGTCGCCGAACGCGGTCAGCACGAGCACCAGGGCGGCCGGGTCCCGCTCCCTCAGCGTGCGGAGCAGGTCGAGCCCGCTCTTCCCCGGCATCCGCAGGTCGGTGAGCACGGCGTCGAACGGTCCGCCTTCGTTCACCTTGCTGAGCGCCTCGTCGGCCGACAGGGCGGGCACCACATCGTACGATTCGCGCTCGAGCACTTCGGCGAGCAGGCGGCAGGCCTCTTCGTCATCGTCGACGAGCAGCAGCCTGGCGCGGGTGATGGACGGCGCGGTCATGCGGTCTCCTCGAGGGGCAGCGTAAGGCGCCAGCGGACGCCGCGGGCGCTCGGGACGTGGAGCAGGTCGCCCCCCAGCATGCGGGCGAGGCGGCGACTCACTGCAAGCCCGAGGCCGCTGCCCAGCGGTCCCTTCGTCGTGGCGAACGGGCGGAACAGATTGGACTCGGCTTCGGCGTCGAGTCCGGGCCCGTCGTCCTGCACGTCGATGAAGGCGTGCCGGTCGGCGAGGCCGGTGGCGATGGTGACCGTGCCGCCGTCGTGCAGCGCCTCCACCGAGTTCTTGAGCAGGTTGAGCAGGATCTGCTCGACCATCGCGGGATCGCACGCCGCCAGCACCGGCCGTCCGCCATCGAGCGCCAGCTCGGCGCGCACGCCGGCGTCGTTGAAGGACGGCTCCAGGAAGCGGGCCATCCGGAGGGCGATCTCGTTCAGGTCCTGGCGCCGCAGCAGCGGCTGGGGCCACGCGCCGCGGTTGAGCCCGGCCCGGACGATGCCCGCCACCCGGTCCACCTGCGCCAGCAGCAGCCGGGCGCGCTCGACGCCGCGTCCATCCTGCTGATGCTCGAAGTCGTCGCGCAGGAGCTGAAGATGGCCGCTGACCGTGTTGAGCGGCGTGCCGATCTCGTGCGCGAAGATGGCGGCCGTCTCGTGCATGAGCGCCAGGCGGTCGAGCCCGCGGGCGCGCTCCTCCAGCGTGAGCAGCATGGCGCGCGCGGCGCTTTCCCGCTCGCGCGCGGCGAGCGCCTCCCGCATCCGGTTGTATCGTCCGGCGAGCTCGCGGAACTCCCGCGGTCCGACCTCGAGCGCCTCGGGCGCGCCGGTCGCGCCGCCGTGCGCCGCCGCCATCGCCGTGCCGAGAGCCGCCAGCGGACGACCCACCCAGCGGGCGGTGAGCACCGCGACGAAGAGCGCGACCAGCAGGGCGGAGCTCAGGGCGAGCAGGTAGCCCCGGCGGCGCTCGAGCCGGGCCCAGTCCACCAGTCGCTGGGTCGAGACCCGCACGTCGAGCACGCCATACATCCGGGGCACCCCGAGCGGCAACGCCACCTCCCAGCCCGGCGAGGCGCCCTGGTGCAGAGTGACTTCGGTATCGCGATGAATGAGCGCCGCGTGGGCCAGTCGGCTCGCCGGCGTCGTATCGGACGCGCCGCTCGCCGCCACCGGCGTGAGGCGCTGTCCGTGCGTCAGGTAGACGATGGCCTGCGAGTCGTTGGTGCGGTGCCGAGCCCAGCCCTCGAGCCCCTGGGCCAGGCTCGCGGCCTCACCGTGCGGCGAGGTATGGACCAGCAGCGACGCGAGCGTGTTGGCGAGGGCGATGGTCTCCAGTCTGAAGTCCTCGAGCCTGGTCCGCCGGGACCACCAGAGGGCGATTTCAGTCGCACCGGTCACCAGCAGGACGGCCATGACGGCGGTGAGCACAGCCAGCCGCCGAGGCAGACCCATCGGCATCATCTAACGGTCACCTTCACGAGCCATCACGTACCATCTGCCCTCGATGCTTGGCGCCCGGCTGGCCGGTCGTGCTCCGTGCGCGAAATGTACCGAGGCGGCGGCCGGTCCGTCCGATTCGTCGCCCGACGGGCGGGCGGGGGAGAAGGCAAGATCGTGGCCACTGAAGGCAGCTCCGATCGCGGCGACGGGCTTTCCACCAGCGCGCCTCCGGGGCCAGCTTGTCCGGCCTGACCGTCCCTGTGGGCCAATCTGGCCCGGGAGCATCCGGGATTCGACCGCCGGCTCGGGGGCCGTCGGACTTCACCCAGGCCCCCGGGCCCGCCATCTTCTCCGGCCGAGCACTGGTGTCGTCGTCCGGCCGTCTGCGGTCTGACCCGGCCCCTCCAGATCCAGTATCCCGCCGGAGCATGACGTCGTGAACCTCGAAGCGCTGGTCCTCCACTACGGCCTCGTAGCCGTCTTCATCGGCTCGGCGTTCGAAGGCGACTTCACGCTCATTCTCGCCGGCGTCGCGGCCCACCTGGGCTACTTTCCGTTTCCTTTGGCCGTGCTGGCCGGCACGGCGGGAAGCCTGCTCGGCGATCTCGCCTGGTTCGGGGTCGGGCGTGTGCGCGGGCCCCGCTTTCGAGCCGGTGGGTTCTACCGGCGGGTCGGTCACCGCATCGAAGCCCTGGCGCGCCGGTTCGGTCCGGCGCAGCTGCTCGCCGCGCGATTCGTCTACGGCACCAAGGCCGCCAGCATGCTGTTCTGGGGCCTTCACGACCTTCCGCTGGTCAAGTTCCTCATCGTGGACGGCATCGGCGCCGTCATCGGCGCGACCGTCTTCACCGGCCTGGGCTACCTCGTGAGCGGCAGCGCGGCCCTGCTGCTCGGCAAGGTCCGGCGGGTGCAGCTCTGGCTCCTGGGCGTGCTCGTCGTGGGGGTGATCCTGGTGTTCATCATTCACTGGACCGCGAAGAAGGAGCTGCACATTCAGGACGACGACGAGGAAGCGGACGTCGGCCACACGGTGGCGGGGTCCCCCGAAGGTCGCTGACCGGGAGCGTCGATGCTGGTTCCCAAGCTGGTCACCACGCTCAGGACGTACGATCGGTCGCAGCTGGCGTCGGATCTCGTCGCCGGCGTCATTGTCGGCGTCGTCGCGCTGCCGCTCGCGATCGCCTTCGCCATCGCCAGCGGGGTCTCGCCCGAGCGGGGCCTCTACACGGCGGTGATCGCCGGCTTCATCATCTCGGCGCTGGGTGGGTCGCGGGTGCAGATCGGCGGGCCGACCGGCGCGTTCGTCGTGATCGTGTACGGCATCGTTCAGCGCTACGGGATCGACGGCCTCACGGTCGCGACCCTGATGGGCGGGTGTATTCTGGTGGGCTTTGGTTTCGCGCGCTTCGGCGCGGCCATCAAGTTCATTCCGTTTCCCGTCGTCATCGGGTTCACCAGCGGGATCGCGCTCATCATTTTCTCCGGCCAAGTGAAGGATCTGCTCGGGCTGTCCATGGGCGCCCTGCCCGCCGATTTTCTGGGGAAGTGGGCCGCCTACGGCCGCCATCTCGGACACGTGAACCTGTGGGCGCTCCTGATCTCGGCCGTCACCCTCGCCATCCTGGTGCTGTGGCCGCGGCTCGGGGTCCGCCTGCCGGGCCCGTTCGTCGCCCTGGTCCTCACCACGCTCGCCGCCCAGGCGTTCCACCTTCCCGTCGAGACGATCGGCAGCCGCTTCGGTGTCATTCACGCGGGGCTACCGCGCCCGTCGCTCCCGCACATCTCGTTCGCCACCGCGGCGGCGCTGGTCGGTCCGGCGTTCACCATCGCGCTGCTCTCCGGCATCGAATCGCTGCTGTCGGCGGTGGTGTCCGACGGCATGATCGGCGGCAAGCACCGGTCGAACATGGAGCTCGTGGCGCAGGGCGTGGCCAACATCGTATCGCCGCTGTTCGGGGGCATCCCCGCCACGGGCGCCATCGCGCGCACGGCCACGAACGTGAAGAGCGGAGGGCGCACCCCGGTCGCCGGCATGACCCACGCCGTGACGCTGCTGCTCATCACGGTGGCGTTCGGACGCTGGGCCCGGCTCATCCCGCTCGCGACGCTCGCGGGCATTCTGGTGGTGGTGTCGTACCACATGAGCGAGTGGCGGACCTTCCGCGCCGAGCTGCGAGCGCCCCGGAGCGATCTCGTGGTCCTGCTCACGACCTTCCTCCTCACGGTGCTGGTGGACCTGACCGTCGCCGTAGAGGTGGGGATGGTGCTGGCCGCGTTCCTGTTCATGCGCCGCATGGCGGAGGTGACCAACGTCAGCGCGATCACGCGCGAGTTCGACGAGGGCGCCGACGAAGACGAGTCCGACCCCAACTCCCTCCGCCGGCGCGCCGTCCCGGCGGGCGTCGAGGTCTACGAAGTGAACGGACCCTTCTTCTTCGGCGCCGCCGAGAAGTTCAAGGAGACCATCACCGACCTGCGACGGACGCCCAAGGTGCTCATCATCCGCATGCGCAACGTGCCCGCCATGGACTCCACCGGACTGCATGCGCTTCGGGATGTGGTGGCGCGGTTTCGCCGACTCGGCACCCGAGTCATTCTGTCCGATGTGCACGCACAGCCGATGGTCGCCTTGCAGCGCTCGGGCCTCCCGGCGGGGCTCGCGGAGGACGACCTGGTCGGCAACATCGACGACGCGCTCAATGTCGCGCGGCGGCACCTCGGGCTCGAGGCGGCCCCGGCGCCTCCGTTCGCGGTCCCGACGGTGGCGCGGGAGGATCGGCGGCGGCATCCCCGCCCGCCCGACGGCGGTTGACGCTTCCCGGGCGCCCGATGGCGTGCGGATCTGCAGGAAGTTGCGCCTCATCATCGGCTTGCCTCCGCCCTGCGCCCGGGCGACCTTTCGCTCATGGATCCCGACCTCCTGCTCGCGGGCCTGCAGGCCGGCAACACCGCCGCCCTGGCCCGAGCGATCTCGGTGGTCGAGAACGGACGCCCCGGCTTCGAGCGGTTGCTGGCCGAGATCCACCGCTCCGTGGGCCGGGCCCAGCGGATCGGGATCACCGGTCCCCCGGGGTCGGGCAAGTCCACCCTGGTCGAGCGCCTCGTGAGCGCGTACCGCGCGGCGGGCCACCGCGTGGCCGTGGTGGCCGTCGATCCGACCAGCCCCTTCACCGGCGGCGCCCTGCTCGGCGACCGCATCCGCATGGAATCCGTCGCGCTGGACCAGGGCGTCTTCATCCGTTCGATGGGGAGCCGGGGGTCGCTCGGCGGGCTCGCCACGACCACTCGCGAGGTGGCCGACGTCCTCGACGCCGCGGGCTTCGACCGCGTCGTGATCGAGACGGTCGGCGTGGGCCAGAGCGAGCTCGACGTGGCCCGCATGGCCGACGCGACGGTGCTCGTGCTGGTGCCCGAGTCGGGCGACGGCATTCAGACCCTCAAGTCGGGCGTCATGGAGATCGCCGACCTGTTCGTGGTCAACAAGGCCGACCGCCCCGGCGCCGACAAGCTGCGCCAGGAGCTCGAAGTCACGCTCGGCATCCGGCGCGGCAACGCGTTCCGGAACGTGCCCGCGCACCACGGGATCAGAGGCGCCCGCCGGGGTGCGCCGCCGGCGGAGCCCGGGGCGGACACCTGGCAGCCGCCGGTGCTGGTCACCGTCGCGGCCAAGGGCGAGGGTGTGGCCGAGCTGATCGAGGCGATCGACCGGCACTTCGCGTGGCTCACGGCGAGCGGCACGCTCGCGGAGCGCCGCAAACGCCGCATGCTCGACCGCACCCGCGAGGTCGTCGACCGGGCGACGCGCCGATGGATCTGGGAGGAGACCCGGGCCGAACAGCGGATCGCGGGACGGCTGGACGAGATCGCGGCCGGACGGGTGAGCCCCTACGAGGTGGCGGCGGAGCTGCTGGACGGGATCAAGCAAGGGGAGCGGCTATGACGACGCGGGGCAGCGATCTCGAGGCGGAGACCTTCCGCCGCCTCGCGCTCCAGGAGCAGGAGCTGGCCCGCCTCCGGGCCGAGGTGGCCGCGTGGCGCGCCGCCGCCGCGCGCCTGCCGACGCGGACCGACGTCGACTTCACCTCCGTGTCGGGCCACGCGGTCAAGCCGCTCTACACGGCGCTGGATCTCGCGCCGAACGTGCAGGCCGCCACCGGCCTTCCCGGCGAGTTCCCCTTCACCCGCGGCATTCATCCCACGATGTACCGCGGCCGGCTCTGGACCATGCGCCAGTTCGCCGGCTTCGGCACCGCCGAGGACACCAACGCCAGATACAAGTTCCTGCTGGAACGCGGGCAGACCGGGCTCTCGGTGGCGTTCGACTTTCCCACGCTCATGGGCTACGACGCCGACCACCCGCGCTCCGAGGGCGAGGTCGGGAAGTGTGGCGTGGCCGTATCGAGCCTGGCGGACATGGAGACGCTGTTCGACGGCATCCCGCTCGACCAGGTCTCCACCTCGATGACGATCAACGGCCCCGCCGCGATGCTGTTCTGCTTCTACGTGGCCGCGGCCGAGCGGCAGGGCGTGCCCATCGCCCAGCTGCAGGGCACCATCCAGAACGACATTCTCAAGGAGTACATGGCGCAGCACGCCTGGATCTATCCCGCGGAGCCCGCGCTCAAGATCATCGTGGACCTGTTCGAGTGGGCCGCGGAGCACACGCCCAAGTGGAACACGATCTCGATCTCGGGATACCATATCCGCGAGGCCGGCGCGACCGCGGCGCAGGAGCTCGCCTTCACGCTCGCGAACGGCTTCTGTTACGTGGAGCACGGCGTCGCCCGCGGCCTCGACGTGGATCGCTTCGCGCCGAGGCTGTCGTTTTTCTGGGACGTGCACAACGATTTCTTCGAGGAGATCGCCAAGCTGCGCGCGGCGCGGCGCATCTGGGCGCGGCACATGCGCGAGCGCTACGGGGCGCGTGACCCGAAGAGCTGGCGCATGCGGTTCCACTGCCAGACGGCCGGGGTCACCCTCACCGCCCAGCAGCCGCACAACAACGTCGTGCGGGTCGCCTACCAGGCGCTCGCGGCGGTCCTGGGCGGCACGCAGTCGCTCCATACCAATGCGCTGGACGAGACGCTCGCGCTGCCCACCGAGGAGTCGGTGCGCATCGCGCTCCGGACCCAGCAGATCCTGGCCTACGAGACGGGCGTGCCCAACGTCGCCGACCCGCTCGGCGGCTCGTACTTCGTGGAGTCCCTGACCGACGAGCTGGAGCGCGAGGCCGAAGGGCTGTTCGCGGAGATCGAGGCGCAGGGCGGGGTGGTTCCCGCGATCGAGACCGGCTGGTTCCAGCGGCAGATCGCGGCCAGCAGCGCCCGGTTCCAGATCGAGGTGGAGCAGGGGCGCCGCACGCTGGTGGGCGTCAACGATTTCGTGGAGGAAGCGGAGGCGCCGGTCGAGATCCTCAAGGTCGGCGACGCCGCGGAGCAGACGCAGCGCGACCGCCTGGCACGCGTGCGGGCCACCCGCGACGCGGCGCTGGTCGCGGCCAGGCTCGACGCGCTCCGCCAGGCGGCGGCGGACGATCGCAACGTCATTCCGGCCATGCTGGATTGCGCGCGTGCCTACTGCACGCTGTTCGAGATCCGGCATGTGCTCGAGGAGATTTATGGCAGTTATCGAGAGCCGGTCTTCTTCTGACGGCCGTCGCACGGCCCGGAAGTGGACCAACGGACGGGGGGCCGGGCGCCAGGCGGCGCCGGCGGTCGCGGAGCGGCTGGCCCGGCTCACCTCGGTGGCATCGGGACCGCATCGCGTGGTCAGCTGCTACCTCAAGCTCGAGCCCAGGGACCGGAGCCGGGGCAAGTACCTGATCAAGATCAAGAACCGCATGCGCGCGGCCGCCCAGGCGCTGCCCCGGCTCGGGCTGGAGCGCTCGGTGCAGGACGAGGTCGCCCGCGACCTCGAGCGGGTGCACGACTATCTCCGGACGCCGACCAACCTGCCGTCCACCCAGGGGCTCGCGGTCTTCGCCTGCGAGGCGATCGGCCTGTTCGAGGCGCTGCCGCTGCCGGTGGTCTACCGCTCCCGCCTCGGGGTGGATACGAGGCCGCTGGTCCGCGAGCTCGCGTCGGTCGAGGAGGAGTTCGGCCGCCTGCTCACGGTCGTGCTCGACCGCACCAGCGCGCGCTTCTTCGAGGTGACGGCGTACGAGACCCGCGAGCTATCGGGTCTTCGCGCCGATAGCACCCGCGGGAAGCGGTTCCGTGGCGACCGGAGCGGCCCGGGCTGGGGCGAGCACACCTACAACAACCGCATCCGAACCGAGAAACAGCGGCACTACGAGGCGGTCGCGCGCGAGCTGTTCACGATCGACCGCCGGCAGCCCGCGCACGGCCTGATCGTGGCCGG
>JAICJD010000215.1 GCA_025928645.1 Gemmatimonadales bacterium | reverse complement strand
GATCGATGCGCGGACGATGGAAAGCCGGCGGCGTCCGGACCTCTACATCTGCGGCGAGGCGCTCGACGCCTTCGGCCCCATCGGGGGCTACAACTTCCTCTGGGCGTGGGCCACCGGGCGGGCGGCGGGAGTAGCCGCGGCCCGACATGGGCCCGCTTGAAGATGGCTAGCCGGCCATCCGTCACACCTCGTCTCTAACACAAGCGCTATGTTGGCAGGCTTCGCTGGAGGCGGCAATCCAACGCTGACCTGGCGTACGTAGCGCTCTCACCCAGACTCTCTCTCTACGTGCGATACGTGCGATCAAATCCCCCCGACCGGCGGCGGGACCATTCCCACTGCTGTTGAAGGGGTTTTCCATGCAACGCTCGACCATCGTGATACGAACCGCGCTGCTTGCGACCGTCCTGGCCGGCCTGGCCTGCGCGCGCAACAAGACCTCAGGCGAAGAGGTCGGCGCCGCGCGCGACACCAGCACGACCGCCGTGACCGATACGGCCAGCATGAGCCGGCCGGATACCAGCATGATCGACTCGGCCCGTGCCGTGACCCCGAAGACCGGCACGATCGATTCAGCGGCCGACAGCTCGACCACCGCGATGCCGGGGGTCGACAGCTCCACCACGGCTCGCTAGCGCTTTCTCTCTCTATCCTCGGAATAATCCCGGAAGTCCTCGGGTTCACATGCAGATCAGGAGTCATTTCATGACACCACGTAAACAGGACATGCAGGCCTCGACGCCAGGCGTCGCGGGCAATACGGTCGTCGGCTTGTTCGCGGACCAGTCCGCCGCCGAGCGCGGGATCGAGTCCCTGAAGGCCGCCGGGTTCTCGGAGCAGGAGATCGGCGTGGCCGTACGCGACAAGGGGCAGCAGAAGGACCTTACGGAGAGCACCGGCACCTCGGCCGCCGAAGGCGCCGGGAAGGGCGCCGTGGGCGGGGGCGTGCTTGGCGGCATCGTCGGGCTCCTCGCGGGAGTCGGCGCGCTGGTCATCCCGGGCATCGGGCCGATCATCGCGGGCGGCGCGCTCGCCTCGACCCTGGCCGGCGCCGGGATCGGCGCGGCGGCGGGTGGCCTCATCGGGGCGCTCGTGGGCATGGGCGTGCCGGAGGAGGACGCCAAGCACTTCGAGCGTGGCTTCAAGGAGGGCGGGGTGCTGGTGACGGTGGCGGCCGGCACGAACGCCGACGAAGTGCGCGACGTGATCCTGGCGGCCGGCGGCGACCTCGGCCCGGCCTTCGCCTCGCGCGGGCCGCTGACCGCGACCTCGCGCGGCGCGGACTCGGAGTCCTGGAGCGGCAACGACCAGCGCTAACGACGGCGCGGGCTGCTCCGGTCCGGAGCAGCGGCTCGCCACGCGCTGATACGGCGTGCTGACGAACCATCGGGGGCCGGGTGGCGCTATGCCGCCCGGCCCTTGTTACGCGAGCGCGCCGCGGCGGTACGGCTGGATGCTGCCGCGTTCAGGCACCCGCAGTTGCTGCCAAGCAGCCTCCCTGGCGCCCCGGCCTCGCCGCCGGCATCTTCCCGTCGTTCCCTTCATCTCAACTCCTCTCCCGGCGCACACCGCACTCCACCGCGATGGTCGAGCCCGCCGCATCCCTGGCCGTCACGCTCGCGGACCGTTACCGGCTCGAGCGTGAGCTGGGCCGCGGCGGCATGGCCGTGGTCTACCTGGCGCGGGACCTCAAGCACGACCGCCCGGTGGCGCTCAAGGTCATCCGCCCCGAGCTGGCGGGCATCGTGGGCGGCGAGCGGTTCACCCGCGAGATCCGGCTCGCGGCCCGGCTGCAGCACCCGCACATCGCGTCGGTGTACGACTCGGGCGCCACCGAGGGCGGACAGCTCTGGTACACCATGCCCTACATCGCCGGCGCGTCGCTCCGGGCGCGACTCGGCGCGGAGGGCCGGCTCCCGATCGTGGAGGCGGTGCGGGTCACCCGCGAGGCGGCGCAGGCGCTCGAGTACGCGCACCACGAGGGTGTGATCCACCGCGACATCAAGCCCGAGAACATCTTGCTCACGCAGGACGGCACCACGCTGGTGGCCGACTTCGGCATCGCGAAGGCGCTGGCGGTGACGCCGAGCGAGGGCACCGCGGCCGGTACCCCGCTCACGCAGCTCACCGAAACCGGGCTCGCGCTCGGCACGCCGGCCTACATGAGCCCCGAGCAGCGGCTGGGCGCCGTCCTCGACGGGCGGAGCGACGTGTACAGCCTGGCGGCGACGCTGTACGAGATGCTCACCGGCCGGCTGGTCTCGGCGGACGGCAACTTCGCGGCGCTGCTGCAGCGTACGAGCGACCCGGTGCCGTGGCCGCGCGCGCTGCGCGAGGAGATCTCGCCGGCGCTGGAGACGGTGGTGCGGAAGGGGCTGCAGCCGGATCCCGACCAGCGCTTTCCGTCCATGGCGGCGTTCAAGCGCGCGCTCGAGACGGCGGTGACCGGCGAGGCGACGGTGATGACGCCGGCGCCGACCCGCCCTCGCGCGTGGCCACGAATCGCGGCGGGGATCGGCGCGATCGTGCTGGCCGCCGGCGCGTGGCTCGGCTGGCGGGCGCACTCGCGCGTCCCCGCGACGCTCACGGTCGCCGTCCTCCCGCTCGAGGCCGATCCCGCCGACACGGTCCTCACCGACGTCGCCTCCACGCTGGGCCAGGATCTGGACAACATCCTCGGGCAGGTACCGAACACCCACACCGTGAGCTCCACGGTCACGGGCCAGATGGCGGGCGGCCGGATCACGCCCGCGGAGGCGGCCCGGCGGCTCGGCGCCGACGTGGTGGTGACGGGCCAGGCGGCACGCGCAGGCGGCGGCTACACGCTCACGCTCGCCGTGAGCCGCCCGGCGCGCGGCCCCGAGGTGCGCCGGGCGACCTTCGCCGGCAGCCTCGAGCAGATCATAGGCCGGCGCGACTCCCTCGCCGGCACGGTGCTCCGGCTGGCCGGCGCGCCACCCGACGCCGAGGCCCTGCACGCGGCATCGCGGTTCGGGCTCGCGACCGGCAATGAGCAGGCGTATGCGCTCTATGGCAGGGTATCCCGGGAGAATGGCGCGGAGACCCAGAACTATCGCAGTGTGTACGAACGCGAGTTCGCCCGCTACGACTCGATCCTCGCGCTGGACCCGAACTTCATCGAAGCGCTGGCGCTGCGCGGCGTGGCGGCGCTCGACATGGCGGACGTGCTGCACACCGAGCTGGACGCCTCCTCCGTGGACGCGCTCCGCCAGACGAGCACGGCGCTCCTCCGGCGGGCGCAGGCGGTGGATCCGACACACCCGGCGACCCGGTGGCTGGCCGGCCACGTGCTGCTGGCCAGCGGCGACACGGCGGAGGCCATCCGTAACCTCGCCGCGGCGGCGACGGCCCAGCCGACCGCCGGGTCCTACATGGAGCTGTGCCAGGTGGAGATCCGGCGCACGCGCCCGTCGGCGCCGCTGCCGGCGAGCTGCCGCCAGGCCGCCCTGGCCGACACGCTCAACGCGCCGCTGCAATACGACATCGCGCGGGAGGCGCTGTTGTACGGGCACTACCCTGAGGCGCTGGAGGGCGCGCGGGCCGCCGCCCGGCTCGAGCCCGCGGAGGCGGTGGACCGCCGGTTGGCCGCGCGGGCGCTCTGGGGGATGCGGCGCTACGACGAGGCGATGCAGGAGCTCCGCCAGGCAGAGGCGATCTCGCCCGGCCAGCCGCAGACCCACGGGTTCATGGCGAACATCCTCACGGAGATGGAGCGGCCGGACGAGGCGCTGGCGGAGGCGCGGCTGGAGGCGGACTCCGCGGGCGGCGAGACGGAAATCCTGATGGACCTCTCCAGCACGGAAAGCGGCGCCGGACACCACGAGGAAGCGATCGCCTCGGCCCGGGGCGTCGTGGCGCGGGAGCCGCGGAATCCCCTGTTTCACCAGGAGCTCGGTAAGCGACTCTGGGAGGCCGGCCGGTTCGAGGCGGGGCTCGCGGAGCTCGCGGCCGCGGCGAAGCTCGATCCGCGCCGCGCGGACGGGTGGATCGACTACGCGGCGAGGCTCCGGCTGGCCGGGCGTCCCGCCGAGGCGTCCCTCGCGCTCGACCGGGCGACGGCGCTCTCGCCCAATACGGCCCCGGTGCTCACCGCGCTCGCGGCGCAGCAGCAGTGGACCGGGCGCGCGGCGGAAGCGGCGGCGACCTTCCGGCGCGCGGCGGCGCTCGACTCGCTCAGAGCGGATCCGTGGGGCGCGGTGGCCTACGCCGAGCTGCTGGCGGGGCAACCGGACAGCGCGCGGGCGGCGGCGGCCAGGGCGATCGCGACCGACACGATGACGGTCGCGGCATATCGCACGCTGGCGGTCGCGCTGGCGGTCGCGGGCGATACGGCGGGGGCGCTCGCGGCGAGCGACCGGCTCCGGCGGCACGAGCCGTACAACCAGTCGGCGATGGCGCTCCAGATCTGGTGCCGAGCGCGTGCGGGAGGGGGGCGGCTCGAGGAGGCGCGCGCCCAGCTCGACTCGCTCGAGCGGCGGATGGCGAAGATGGCGCCGTCGCTGGTGCCGCGGGTGATCGCGCGCGCCGGGGTGGGCGACACGGCGGGGGCGCGGCAGGCGCTGGCGCAGAGCGTCAAGCGGCGGGACACCGGCTGGCTGGAGTTTTCGCTGGACGATCCGGTGTTCGGGGCGGTGCGCGGGAGCCGGGAGATGGCGGAGGCGCGGCGGGCGTTCGGGCGGTCTGCGCCGTCCCCTCAGCCGGCTTCCCGACCCCGAGTGGAACCGCGGCGCTAGATCTGCCGCTCCGCTACCGCGGGTTCGTCGCCCAGACGCTGAGCTCGGGAATCATCCCGCGGTCGTCCATTTCCAGCATGGCCGCGAGCGCATGCGCGATCTCG
>JAICJD010000252.1 GCA_025928645.1 Gemmatimonadales bacterium | reverse complement strand
GGCGGCTCGCCGGCTTCAAGACCCCGCGGTCCTGGCACCTGGTCCGGGAGCTGCCGCGCAACGCCAACGGCAAGATCCTCAAGCGGGTGCTCCGCGAGCAGTACATCCGGGACGGCGGCGCCTGACGCCGGACCCGGTCAGTCGTGGTAGGCGCTCCGGATGTTGGTGAGGTGCGCGCGCATCGCCGCCGAGGCGCCCTCGGCGTCTCCTGTCTCGATCCGCTCGACGATCTCCTCGTGGTCCTGATCGACCATGGCCCAGAAGCCCTCGGCCTCGACCGGGTTGAGGAAGCGCGTCTGGAGCACCCGGAAGATCGGGTCGGCCACCATGGGCAGCAGTCCGTTGCCGGTGGCGGCCATGATCAGTCCGTGGAACTGCCGGTGCTCGGAGAACTTTCCCGTCCGCCCGCGGCTCGCCTTCTCCCGCGTGATCGCTTGGCGCAGCGCCTCGACGTGCTCGGGCCGGTGACGCTTCGCGGCCAAGGAGGCGGCGGGGACCTCGAGCATGTCCCGGGCCTCCAGCAGGTGGGCGATGGTCAGGTCGTCCGTACCGGACATCAGGCCGATGCTGGTCTCGAGGTAACTGGTCACCGCCGCCGGTTTGATGCGGCTGACGAATGTCCCGCCCGTGGTCCCGCGGGTGGTCTCGATCAGGCCCTGGGAGGCCAGCGACCGCAAGGCCTCGCGCACGGTACTGCGGCTGACGCCGAACGAGGACCCGAGCTCGGCCTCCGGTGGGAGCCGGTCACCGGACACGAGCTCGCCTTGGATGATCAGGCTTCGCAGCTGGTCGGCCACCTGCTGGTAGGCCGGCTGGAGCCGGCTGACCGGCAGGTTGATCCGGGGCCCCGCGACTCCTCCACCGGTCTGGGGTGCGGGAGTCGGCGCCGAGGAGGACACGGTGGATCCGGTATCCGTCGAAGTCATCGGTTCCCTAGGGTGGTCGAGAGAGTGAGCAGCGGAAGTCGAATTTCGGGCCCGGAGCGACCCCTAAACACGCGCCGGCTCATTGTGCCACGTGTGCGACGAGTCCGAGCGGAATACCTCAGACCTATCCCTATATGGTGAGGGAAGGCTGCTGAAGGGGTACTGCGGTGACCGGAGACGTCTCACTTCCGCTGGTGGAGAGTGCCGAGCAGCGGGAACTGCGGTCGGTCGTCCGGGCCATCGCCGGGCGCTACGGTCACGACTACTTCGTTCGCATGGCCCGGGAGGGGAAGAGTCCGACAGCGCTCTGGGCGGACCTCGGCTCTGCCGGCCTGCTCGGCGTCGCGATCGACGAGCGGTACGGCGGGGGCGGGGGGACGCTGGGCGATCTGGCCGTGGTGACCGAGGAGCTGGCCGCCGCCGGGATCCCGCTCATGCTGCTGGCGCTCTCGCCGGCGGTCTGCGCGAGCATCCTCGCCGCAGCCGGCACCGGCGAGCAGCGGGAGCGGTGGCTGCCCGGCCTCGCCGACGGCTCGACGATCATGGCCTTCGCGATCACCGAGCCCGACGCCGGTACCAACACCCACCGGATCCGCACCCGAGCCGTGCGCACCGAGGACGGCGGCTGGCGACTCGACGGCGCGAAGTACTACGTGTCGCACGTCGACAACGCCGAGGCCATGCTGGTCGTGGCGCGCACCGGCGAGCCGCGCGACGGTCGCGGATCGCTGTCGCTGTTCGTCGTCGACGTGGATGCCCCCGGGATGGGCCGCACGGTCATCCCCGTGGAGATCACGTCTCCTGAGCGGCAGTTCACCGTGACGTTCGACGGTGTCGTCGTCGACGCGGACGCCCTCGTGGGCGAGGCTGACGGGGGGCTGGCCGCGCTGTTCCACGGGCTCAACCCCGAGCGGATCGGCAGCGCCGCGCTGCTCTGCGGCATCGCCCGCTACGCCCTCGACAAGGGCGCCCGCTACGCCCGCGAGCGCGCCGTGTGGAGCGCCCCGATCGGCGCGCACCAGGCGATCGCGCACCCGCTGGCGAGGGCACTCGTCGAGACCGAGGCGGCCCGGCTGATGACTGCCCGGGCCGCCGCTCTCTACGACGCCGGGGCGCCGTCGGCGGGCTCCGCGGCCGGCATGGCCAAGCTCATGGCGGCCGACGCGGCCGCGCACGCGCTGGACGCGGCGATCCAGACCCACGGCGGCAACGGCATGGCGACCGAGTTCGGGTTGTCGACCTTGAGCGGGCTGGTTCGGCTGTTCCGGATCGCGCCGGTGAGCTCGGAGATGATCCTCAACCACATCGCCCAGCACGACCTGGGCCTGCCGAAGTCCTACTGACCGTGGCGGTGGAGGTCCGCTGCGATGCGGGCGTGCGCACGGTGACCATCCGTCGCCCCCCGGCGAACGCGCTTTCCCTGCGCGAGTACACCGCGCTGCGGGAGGCGTTCAGCGCGACCGACGACGCCCGGGTGTGTGTGCTGCGCGGCAGTGGCCGGAGCTTCTGCGCAGGCCAGGACCTCGACGAGTTCGCCGGCCTGCTCGGCGAGGACCGTGGCCGGTACCTGGCCGAGGCGGGGGAGGCGATCATCACCGTGGCCGCCTCGCCGATCCCGCTGGTCGCCGTCGTGAACGGGCCGGCGGTCGGGGCCGGCGCGTTGCTGGTCACCCTCGCCGACGTCGTCGTGCTGAGCCCGGCGGCGTGGCTGTCCTTCCCGGAGGCGCGGCTCGGACTTCCCCTGGGCCTGTCGCTGCTGTCGCGGTTCCTGCCGCCGCGGCTGGCCCGGTGGCTCATGGCGTCCGGTGAGCGGATCGGCCCCGACCGGCTGTACGCGCTGGGGGCGGCCGACCACGTCGCCGCGGAGCAGCGGCTGGACGACGTCGCCGACCAGGTGGTCTCCCGGCTGCTGGAGCTGCCGTCGTCGGCGGCGGCCTGGCTGTACGCCTCCCCGGACCGCGGCGACCGGGCTCAGGCCTACCGTTCCGAGCTTGCCGCGGCGGTCACTCGCTGACCGGCGGTCCGTCGGCGACATAGGCCTCACGGATGTCCCGCTTGAGGATTTTCCCACTGGGATTGCGCGGGAGCTCGGGGACGACGTGCCACTCGCGGGGCACCTTGAACCTCGCGATCCGCGACCGCACGAACTCCTCGAGGCTCTTGGTGTCGACCGGCGCACCGGAG
>JAICJD010000270.1 GCA_025928645.1 Gemmatimonadales bacterium | reverse complement strand
GCGGGCCCAGTACGAGCAGAGCGTGCTGATCGCGCTGCGCGAGGCGAGCGACGCCCTGGCCGGCGTGCGCACCGCGCGCGACGTGGTGGCCGCGCAGCAGACCCAGGCCCAGGCGCTCAGGGCGGCGCTCCGGCTGGCGGAGCTCCGCTATCAGACCGGCGTCGCGAACTATCTCGAGGTGCTGGAGGCGCAGCGGAGCCTGTTCGACGCGGAGCTGGCGCTGAGCCAGGCGCAGTTGCGACAGCTCGCGGCGGCGGTTGAGCTGTATCGGGCGCTGGGGGGGAGTTGGCCGGCGTCGGGGGCCGCGGGCGGGCGCTGAACCGGAGTTGGAGTCGGAGTCACTCCGTGCCGGCCGACATCACATCCGCACCGTCACGCTCCGACACACCGCCTCATCCTCCCGGCACACGCTCGCACGCAGCGTCCCGTGCACCCGCGCGTGCCGCCCGCCAAGCAAAGCGACCGGCGGCTCCGCGAAGTACGCCGAGTCGGGCGTGAGCCGCCGGGCACTGAAGCGGATCACCGGGCCGCCCCCGTTCAGCTCGAGCGCGGGCGCGAGCCGCGCGTTGATCTTGAGACGGGACCCGGCCTCGAGCACGAGACGCGTCTTCTCGCCCGCGACCGACGTCGTCACCCGAAGCGGCGGCTCGGCCGGACCGGCGCATCCGACGGCGAACACGAGCCCCGCCGCCGCAACCCGCGAGCGCACCGCGCTCATTCCGCGAGCAGCTCCTCGATCCGCCGTTCCCACGTCCGGTAGCTCCCGTCGTTCAGGTGGAACTCGCCGTACCCCTCGTACCGGATGTTTCCCCGCTTGTCGATCAGCACGAAGCTCGGCCAGTACCGGATGTGGTACAGGTTCCAGGTCCTGGAGTCGTTGTCCTGGGCGTTGGGGTACTCGATCCCGTACTTCTGCAACGCCCGCTCGACGTTGCCCTTGTCGTGCTCCCCGGCATAGGGCGGAAACTCGGGCGTGTGGATGCCGACGATCGTGAGGCCGCGGCCCCGGTACTTGTGATCGAAGTCCACCAGCGACGGCACGGTATTGGTGCAGTTGTAGCAGGTGAACACCCAGAAGTTGAGCAGGACCACCCGGCCCCGGAGCTCGTCCAGGGTGAGAGGATGGTCGGTATTGAGCCAGCTCGTGTTGTGCCAGACCGGAGCCGGCATGGGCCCGGGCGCGGGAGCGTCGAGCAGGGGTGCGCTGAGCAGGGGCACAGGCGACTGCGCCCGGACCTGGGTGGCCGTCTCGAGCGCGACTCCAGCCGCGGCGGCAGCGGCAAAGGAGGCGAGAAAGAGGACTCCTGAGGGCGGCATCGGGACACTCCATGGTCGGATGTCCGGAAACGCCTTGAACAGGGAATCGGATGCCTCCGGCTCCCTTGGCGGGGTCCGGGGCTCCTTTCTATATTCCCGTCCCCAACGGCCAGGTAGCTCAGTTGGTAGAGCAGCGGACTGAAAATCCGCGTGTCGGGGGTTCGATTCCCTCTCTGGCCATTCGCGATAAATCGCCCTATTGCAAGCCTTTCGAACGAGAACGGCCACCTCAAGCGGGTGGCCGTTGCCATAGATAGTTCCGCTGAATTGCCTGCTCGAGCTGGCGATCCTTGCGACTAGCTAGCGCTCAGTGGGCATTCCACGCCGGAATCTGGAATCACGGACTCCCCGGGGTCGAGGATGAAAGTTGCCAGGCCATCAGCCACATACAGCACGTTCGTAATCGTAAGCCGCGTCCGTTCGAGCCGACCGGCCAATGTGATGGTGCGGACCCCAGTGACGGCACCTGTGCGGACGCGGCCATCGACCTCGAAAGAGCCATCTGCCTGGAGCACGATCGGCTTGTCGACGCCAACCGTATTGCACGCGTCTCTGAATTCAGCTCCGACGTTGATAGCTGTGAACTCGGCCCTGGGCGATCCCCACCGGCCAACCAGTACCGTACCCTGCGGCTCGAAGGGATTGCTGTCGGCGCACGCGTTCAGCCCGAAGGTCCAAGCGCAGGCTACAAGGGTGGCGATCAGTCGTCCTCGAGGTCGAGCGGACAAGTGCATGATCCCCTGGTTTGACGCTCAAATCCGGATGGAGCAGCCGACCCTATCGGCGGGCCGAGACTGCCCACGATGAAACTACTTCTGCACTGGAAGACGCACGCCCCGGGTCGCCCTCGGATAGGAGCTGGTTGCGCCCATTCAGCAGCCCGCCCGCTCGCCCGCTCGCCCGCCCGCCCTCACCCTCCCGACCTCGCCTTCCCCAAGCTATGCGGCAGCCGCGTCACCTCGTGCCGCACCACCACCGCGCCGATCAGGATCAGCACCAGCGCGACGACCACCCGAGCCGAATCGCCGCCCCCGCCCCCGCCCCCGTTC
>JAICJD010000001.1 GCA_025928645.1 Gemmatimonadales bacterium | reverse complement strand
CGCGCCGCGTCCAGCGCGGCGAGCCGTTCGGCCGGCGTGCTCATCTCGCTCCTCATACCTGGAAGATCGCGACGCGCTCGCGGAGGGCCTCGGACTCGCCGGCGAGGCTCTTGGCGGCGCCCGTCATCTGCTCGACGGCCACGAGATTCTGCCGCGACACCACCGCGATCGCCTCGACCGCCTTGACCACCATTTCGCCGCCGCGGCGCTGCTCCGCCACCGCCTCGGACATCTGGTGGGTGAGCTGGTTCATCTTCTGCGCGGCGGCGTTGATCTCCTGCGCGCCGGCCGCGTTCTCCGTGATCGCGCCCGAGATATGGCGCGCCAGCGTGGCCATCTCGGTGACCGTGCCGAGCACGGCGCGGGCATCCCCGGCCTGGGCATCCGCCGCGCGGGCGGCGTCGGCCACGAGCCGTGACGTCGTCCCGATCGACTCCACGATGCCCGACAGCACCTGCCCCATCAGCCCGACCGCGTGATGGGTGTCCTTCTGCACGGTCTCGATCACGCCGCCGATCTCCTGGGTGGCCTGCACCGAGCGTTCGGCCAGGCGCCGGACCTCGTCGGCGACGACGGCGAACCCTTTCCCCGCCTCGCCGGCCCGGGCGGCTTCGATCGCCGCGTTGAGCGCGAGCAGGTTGGTCTGGTCGGCGATGCCCTCGATGACCTTCACGATCTTCCCGATCTCGTCGGACCGCTCGCCGATCGAGCCGATGGCGCCCTGCAGCCGCTCGCCGTCGCGCCGGACGTCGGACGCCGACTGCTGGCTCACCTGGTCCACCTGGTGCACCCGCGCGGCGATCGCGCCGACGTTTTCGATCATCGTGGTGAGCGTGCCGGTAGCGCGCTCCACCGCGCCGAGCAGGATCTCGCCGTTCTGCGCGGTCTGGACCAGAGTGGCGCTCATCTGCTGGATGGAGGCCGAGGTCTGGTCCACGTTGGCGGCGAGCGCCTCGGCGCTCCGGGCGAGGTGCTGCATCTGGGAGGCGATCTCCACCATCGTGGAGCTGGTCTCCTCGGTCGAGCTGCTCTGCATCTCGGCGCCCTTGGCCATCTGGGTCGAGTTGGCCGAGATCTCCTCGGCCGACGCGGCGACGGTGCGCGAGGAGACCGCGATCTGGCTCGCGATCTCGCGCAGGTTCTTGACCATCTGGCGCATCGAGTGCTCGAGCCAGCCGATCTCGTCGCGCGAGCGGCTCCGGATGTCGGCCGTGAGGTCGCCCTTGGAGACCTGCTCGGCCAGGATGCCGAGACTGGTGAGCGGGTCGGCGATGAGGCGGCTGAGCGAGAGAGCGAGCCCCACGCCGAGGGCGATGGTCAGGCCCAGGAGCAGGAGGATCGCGGTGCGCGAGTCGTCCACGATCCGTTCCGCACCCGCGTAGTCCCCCGCGGCGAGCTGCGACATCGTGCCCAGTGCGTGCAGCGCGCGCCAGCCGAGCAGCGCGGTCAGCGCGAGCACGAGGCCGAATCCGGTGAGGATCTTCCGTCGGATCGTCCAGTCCTTGATCACCTGCGCGAAGCTCGACATCGGTCCACCCGTGGTGAGAGCTACTCGGTCGGCGCGAGCGCCTTCTCGAGATCGAGGAGAATGATCAGCCGGGACTGCCATCGGGCCACACCCGTCACGTAGTCGGCCTCGGCGGAGCGCACGTCCTCGGGCGCCGCCACGACGCTCGCCTCCGGGACCTTGGTCACCTGCGACACCGCGTCGACCAGCAGGCCGAGCACGCGACCCCGGAGGTCGACCACCACGATTCGCGAGCGCGGGGTCGGCTCCGCCGCCGGCAACCCGAGGCGCGAGCGCAGCGCCACCACGGCCAGGATGCGGCCGCGGAGGTTGGCGACGCCGCGCACATGCGCCGGCGCGTGGGGCACGCGCGTGATGTCGGCCACCCGGATCACCTCCCGCACCTGGGTGACCGGGATGCCGAACTCCTCCCGCCCGAGCACGAAGGTGAGAAGGTGAAGCTCGGGGCCGGGCGCGGGCGCGGTCTCGGCCGGCGAGGCGTCCATGGCCTCGGCGAAGCCGAGCAACCCCTCGCCTGGGGGAGCACCGTCAGCCGGCACGCCGACCTCCTTCGAGAATCCGGACCGCGTCCAGGATGCAGGCGACCCGCCCGTCGCCCAGAATGGTGGTGCCCGACACCACATCGGGCCGTCCCAGCGCCGCGTCGAGGCCCTTGACGACGACGTCCTGGTGGCCCACCAGCCGGTCCACCAGGAGCCCGCGGCGCTTGCCGCCGGCCGACATCACCACGTAGTAGCGCCGCGGCTCGGGCCGGCCGCGCGCGGTGCCGAGGAGGGCGCCGCCGTCGGCCACGTGGATCAGGCCGCCCCGCCACTGGGCGACGCCGCGGTGATTGATCTCGCGGATGGCCTCGGGCTCCGCGCGGACCGTCTCCGCCACGTGCGCGAGCGGCAGCGCGTAGCGCTCCTGATCGATCTCCACGATCAGCGAACGCACGATCGCCAGCGTGACCGGCAGGCTCAGCGTGAAGGCGGTGCCGCGCCCCGGCGCGGTGGCCACGTCGATGGTGCCGCCGAGCGTGTGGATCGCGCCGGCCACGACATCGAGGCCCACGCCGCGGCCGGCCAGCGTCGACACCCGCTCGGCGGTCGACAGCCCCGGCAGGAAGATCAGATTGCGAAGCGGCACGGTCTCGCCGTCCCGGAGCTCCTGCCCCAGCGCCTCGGCCTTCTTCCGGATGGCCTGCTCGTTGAGTCCGCGCCCGTCGTCCGAGACCCGGATCACCACGCGCCCCGCCTGCGGCGCCGCCTCGAGCCGGACGCTCCCCTCGTCCGGCTTCCCGCCCTGCCGGCGGACCTCGCCGCCTTCGATCCCGTGCACGATCGCGTTGGTGATCAGGTGCAGCAGCGGCTCGCTCAGCCGATCGAGCACCGCCTTGTCGAGCGGCGTCTCGCCGCCGGCCGTGACCAGCCGGACCCGCTTGCCTTCGGCTTCGGCCGTGTCGCGCACCATCCGCGCGAACCGCGCGAACACGGTGGAGATCGGCAGCAGGCGCGTCTCCATCAGGGTGGACTCGAGCCGCTTGAGCGTCTTCTCCAGCGCCACGACCGCATGGTCGAGCCGGGCGAGCTCCGGGCCGGCCCGCGCCCGCGGGGCGAGCGCCCGGTAGGCTTCGGCCAACGCGGCGTGCTGGATCAGGCCTTCGCCCAGGACCTCGAGCATCGCGTCGAGCCGCCGGAAGTCGACCCGCACCACGTTGGCAGCCTTGTCGGGATCGGCGGGAGCCTCGGCGCCCCGCCGCTCGGCCCGCCGGCGCTCGGGCTGGGTGTCCGCCGCCGGCGCGCCTCCCGCGGCGAGCCACTGGCGCACCCGCTCGACGAAGCGCGCGGCAGGCGCCGGGTCGAGCTCGGCCGAGGCGTCACGCACCAGGTCCACGAGCAGGCTGCCACCCGCCACGAGCAGCGACGCGGCCTCGTCGTTCCGGCATTCGGGCTGCTGGCGCAGCAGCGCGCAGGCATCCTCGAGCGCGTGGGCAGTCTCCCGCATCGGCACCAGGCCCATCATGGCGGAGTTGCCCTTGACGGTGTGGAGCCGTCCCGCGAGCGAGGTCAGGAGGGTGTCGGCCGGATCACCCTCGCGCCAGCGCCGCTCCAGCTCTACGAACGCGTCGGCCACCTGCTCGGCCAGGGGCAGGCACTCGAGGACGTAGTCCTGCAGCAGCTCCCCGAAGGGATTCTCCGAGTCGCCCACGTCAGGACGTCGGCGCGGCCTCGGCCAGCGCGCGCAGCACCAGCCGCTCGACGTCGGCCGGCTGAAACGGCTTCCGCAGGTATTCCCAGGCGCCCGCGGCGCGGCCGCGGGCCTCGTCCTCGGCGGTGCCCTCGGTCGTCACCAGCACGATGGGCACGTGCGGGTGCATCGCCTCCGCCCGCCGGCGCTCGAGCATCTCGAGCCCGTTCATCTCGGGCATGTTGAGATCGAGCAGCACCATCGTGAGCTCAGGGTGCGCGGCGAGGAGGCCGTACCCCTCGCGGCCGTTGGTCGCGTAGTACACCGTGCTTCCCGCCAACGCGCCACGCCCGAAGATGAGGCGATACATCTGGTGGTGGAGCTTCGAGTCGTCGATCACGAGAAAGGAGTGCGGCATCGGTCACCCGGTCGGAGAGTCCAGCACCTGTTGCACCAGCGCCCGCAGCGACTGGGGCGTCCACGGCTTCTTCGCCACGGCCGACACGCCGAGCGAGGTGGCCTCGCGCATCAAATCCGAATCGTCGGGCTCGGCCGTCGTGAGCACGACGGGCGTACGCCCGTGAAGCGGCAGCCGGCGGAGCGCACGGATGAACTCGGGCCCGTTCATGTCGGGCATGCTGAGGTCGAGCAGCACCGCGTCGAACGGGGCGGCGCTCCCCCTCAGCAGCTCGATGGCTTGGCGTCCGCTCTCCGCCTGCGCCAGCTCGTGGTGCACGGTAGGAAAGGCCAGGCCGAACATCTTCCGCAGCAGCGGGGAATCCTCGACGACGAGCAGCCGCATCGGTCTCGCTGGTCGGAAGCCTGCGTGATTGGGAGCGCAGCCGGACGTGCAAGAGGCAGACCCGGGGGGCGGCAGGGCCGTAAGTCGAAGTGTTACAGGTGCATGGAGAAATCCGATCGAGCCCGGGACGGCCAGGTGGGTCGGGCTTGTTCACGCATGGCGGGAGAACTGCAATTCCTTACGGCACTGCCTTGGCGGCGGAACGGGAGCCCCCCGGCGCGATGGACGGTTCAGCTCTGCAATGTCAGCGGCCGGCCCTCAACTCGTCGAGGCGAGCCCGAACGACCATTCGCAACCGGGCCGGAGCGGGACAGGGCGCTCGCAGACTGCGGACCACGAGGACGAGAAAGGCGCGGTCGCATCGATAATGGGGCCGGCAGTGTCCACATCCTTCCAGATGAAAAGCGAGCGCCGCCGCCTCTTTCGCCGCAAGCTCGTCGTCCAGATATTCCCACAGCCGCTCGGCGACCTCGGGACATTCCATTAGAGCACGCCTCCCTTCGGGCGCCGGTGCCACGCCCCTGTTTTCGCCTGCTGAACAGCGGACTCCCACCGGAGGTTCCTCGCCATGACTGGTCGTGGACGAGCCGTCACTCTGCTGGTCGTGCTGGGCTTCGTGGCTTTCCTGCTCTGGTCCACCCTCGCGAGCCAGCGGGCCGAGTGCCGCGTGGAGGTCTCGTTCCAGGGCCGGACGGGGTCCGCCACGGCTTCCGCCGCCTCGCGGGGTGACGCGCTGCGTGAAGCCATGACCTCAGCCTGCGGACCGCTCACCGCCTCGATGAACGACCGGATCGCCTGCGCGGGGACCGAGCCGGTCGTCCGCCACTGCCGAACGCTCTAGCGACCGCGCCCGGCATGAGCGCCCCACGGATCCGGCTGCCTCACCCGCTGGTCCTGCTGGTCCTCTGCGTCGTCGTCGCGACGGTGCTCACCTGGGCGCTGCCCGCCGGACAGTACGACCGCCGCCACGACGAGGTCACCGGCCGGGACGTCGTCGTCCCCGGGACCTACCATCGCGTAGCCGCGAGCCCGGTGGGCGCCTTCGAGACGCTGGTCGCCATCCCCAAGGGAATGGAGGACGCGGGCTCGATCATCTTCTACGTCTTTCTCGTGGGCGGCGCGTTCGCCGTCGTCGAGCGCACCGGCGCCCTCGCGAGGCTGGTGGAATCGCTGGTTCGGCGGCTCGCCGGACGAGGTCTGTGGGCGATCCCGATCGTGGGGTTCGCCTTCGCGTGGGGCGGCATCCTGATCCAGATGCAGGAAGAGCTGATCGCGTTCGTCCCCGTGCTCCTGCTGCTCGTGCGCCGGCTCGGGCTCAACGCGCTCACGGCGGTGGCCATGAGCATGGGCGTCGCCGCGGTGGGGGCGTCATTCAGCTTCATCAACCCGTTCCAGGTGGGGATCGCGCAGAAGGTGGCCGAGCTCCGGCCACTCAGCGGGTCGCTGTTCCGGTGCGTCGCGCTCGCGGCCGCGTGGGTGATCTGGATCGGCGGGACGATGCGTTTCGCGCGTCGCACGCGCACGGTGCCGGAGTCGCCCGCGGCGGCCGAGTCCTCCGCCGAGCCGCCGGCCGGCACGTCCGGATGGCGGCAGACGGTCGTCCTCGGGATCGTGGTGCTCACGTTCGTCGCCTTCGTCTTCGGCGTGAAGGTGCTCGGCTGGGACTTCGATCAGCTCTCCGCGCTCTTCTTCCTGATGGGAGTGGCGGCCGGCCTGATCGGCGGCCTGGGACTCGGCGGCACCGCCGAAGGGTACGTGGACGGCTTCCGGTCGATGGCGTTCGCCGGGCTCCTCATCGGCTTCGCCCGGGCCATCTTCGTCGTGCTCGACCAGGGACACGTGGTGGATACGATCGTTCATGGGCTGCTCGTTCCGATCGCCGCGCTGCCCACGACGCTGTCCGCCCTCGGGATGATGGCGTTCCACGCCCTGGTGCACCTGCCGGTGCCGAGCACGAGCGGGCAGGCCGTACTGACGCTGCCGCTGCTGGTCCCGCTCTCGGACCTGATCGGCCTGTCGCGACAGGTGACGGTGCTGGCTTACCAGTACGGGGCGGGATTGTGCGAGCTGGTGACGCCGACGAACGGCGCGCTGATGGCGATGCTGGCGGCGAGCGGCGTGCGCTACGAGGACTGGCTGCGGTTCGTGCTTCCGGTCGTTGGAGCGCTGGTGGCGCTCGCGGCCGTGGCGATCGGGGTCGCCGTGGCGGTGGGCCTCAAGTGAGGCCGGCGAGGGTCTCCAACGTCTTGAGGTCGGCCACGCCCACGTGGCGTCCTCGCTCCGTCCCGCTCTCGAAGACGATCAGGGTGGGGATGCCCCGGATGCCGTAGCGACCCGCTATGGCCGGATCGGCATCGGTATCGAGCTTGAGAACGAGGGCCCGGCCGGCGTGCCGGCTGGCGAATTCGTCCAGCGTCGGCGCCATCATGTGGCAGGGCCCGCACCAGTCGGCATAGAAGTCCACCGCGACGGGAACGGTGGTGCCGCGGACGGTCTGATCGAAGTCCTCCTGCGTCACCTTGATCGGGCGGTCGAGCAGGATGGGCCGGTGGCAGTTGCCGCACTTCGGACCGTTCGAGAGCTTCGCGAGGTCGACTCGATTGGGGGTCTGACAGAACACGCAGCGGACAGTGGCGTGTCGATCTTCATTCGAGGGCATGGCAGCTCCGTTCGGCCGCGTGAACGCGCTTGGGTTTCAAGCTAAGTGTAGGTGGGCGGTTGCGTGTGGCAAGCGGCGCGTGACCGCGTTCACGGACAGGAACCAGGCGACTGGCATCACTGTTGCAAAGGGTGGTCGTGAATCACACCGGAAAGCGGGTGGCCCCATGAGCGAGCTCACCATTCGAGAGATGGGCCAGGACGAGGATTTCTCGGCCTGGTTCTCCGAGCTCCTCGAGCAGGAGGAGGGACTCACAGGCTCGGGCGACCTCGACGAGCATTACCTCATTCTCAGCAACGAGATCGGCGACTGGGTGGGCGGCCTGCGCTATTGGCTGCGCGGCGGGGTGGCCCATCTGGTCGACGTGGTAGTCCTGCCGCAGGAGCGGCATCAGGGCCACGCCCATCGGCTGTTACAGGCCTTCGAGGAGCGGGCAACGGAATCCGGGGGTCACGTGGCTGAATTCTGGACGGACGATGACCGCTCGGAAGGCCTGCTCGCCGCCCTCGGCTGGCGGCGCATCTTCCGCCGGGACGACTACATAGGCCACCGTTCCTGGGCCCTGATGGAGAAGCGGCTCGGCTCCGGCGATCGGTAGACCCCAGGATTCCTTGGCTCGGCACGGCCAGTCGCTGTATCTTTCGCGGCTGGCCGTTTTGTCACCTGGACGGGGAATGGCCCCGACCCGCAGCTTGCTACAAGCAGCTTGCTACAAAAGGAAACACATGGGCTCCGCCACCGATCCGGCGCGCGACCTCGCCTCGAAAATCGAAGTGCTGCAGGACCTGGAAGAACCGGTGCGCGAGCTGATGGAGAACCACGAGCGCAAGCGGGACGTGTGGATGCCCTCGGACATCCTCGGCCCCCAGCCGGAGTCCTGTCCCGACGAGTTCTTCCGCCAGCTCCGCGATCAGGCCAAGAGCATCCCCGATCCGATCCGTGCCGCGCTCGCCCTCAATATGCTCACCGAGGAAGGCCTGCCCCACTTCCACCGCCTGCTGGCGGTGTACCTGGGCGACGACAGCCACTGGCGCAGATGGAACAATCTGTGGACCGCGGAGGAGGATCGGCACGGCCAGGTGCTGCACGACTACACGCGCGACACCCGGCTGTTCGACCAGCGGAAGATCGAGGAGATGCAGTTCGAGTATCTGCGGGCCGGCTTCCACCCCGATTGGGACAAGGACCCTTACCGGGTCTTCGCCTACACCACGGTGCAGGAGCGGGCGACGCAGTTCTCCCACAGTGAGACCGGCCGTATCGTGGGCGAGTACGAGCCTCGGCTCGCCCAGGTGCTGGCACACGTGGCCAAGGACGAGGCACGGCACTACGCGTTCTACCGCAACGTGTTCGAGCTCATCCTCCAGCGGGATCCCAACGGCGCCCTCCATTCGGCGGCGTTCATCCTGCCGGCGATCGACATGCCAGGCGTCACCATGCCGGGCTTCAAGGAGCTGGCCGAGGTGATCCGGCGCGCCGGCATCTACGGTCCGCGGGATTACCTGCGGATCGTCCAGGAGCAGATCCGCTACTGGAAGATCGAGAGCCTCCAGGGGTTGAACGAGATCGGACGGATCGCCCAGGAGAAGATCATGGGCATCCCGTCGCGGCTCAAGCGCATCGCCGAGCTGATGGAGACGCGGAGCCGCGCGAAGACTTTCCGCTTCGAAGTCGTGTTCAACCGCGAATTCGCGATGGACTGATGCGCCGCGCCGCGGCGGGACGCCTGCTCGCCCTGATGCTCCTCGCGGCGTGCGCCGCCAAGGAGTCGAGCCGCTCGCGCCGGTCGGAGCCGGCGGCGGACCTGCCGCCGGACCGGCGCGATGCAGAGCTGCTGGGCCAGGAAGTGTTCGAGCTGGTCGACCGCGCCATCGACTACCGCGGGTCGCACCAGGGCCGGCCGGCGGCTTCGTTCCGGCAGATGGGGATCGACAGCCTGACCCCCACGACGGCGCGCAGCCTGGTGAACCTCGCGCGCGAGCCCGTCATCACCGTCACCTTCCGCCGGGCCGCCAGCCGGGAGATCACCTCCTGCCGCGGCGATAGCCAGATCCTCGAGGAAGCCACCCTGAACGGCGGCCGCTTCACCGTCATGTGCACCAGCGTCTCCGGCTCGCAGCGGCCGATGCAGGTAGGCGCCGACCGCTGAGTACCCGCCCATGATGGTCTTTCCATACCTCATTCTCGCCTCCCGCGTCGTGGTCGTCGTGGCGCTGGTGTACACCACGATCGTGGCGCTCACCCACTGGGCGGTGCGGAGCCGGCGGATCAGCCCCTTCGGCCGCTGGCCGCGCCTCGTGCGGCAGGCGAGCGACCCGGTGCTCCGGCCGCTCGAGCGGCGCATCCTCCGTTCGGGAGGGAACCCGCAGGACGCGCCGCTGTGGCTGGTCGGCATCGCGATCGTGGGCGGCCTGCTGCTCGTGAGCCTGGTGCAGTGGCTGGCGGGGTTTGCCATCACGGTCGGGATCATGGCGCGGTCGGGACCGCGCGCCTGGGCCTACTCGCTGGTCAACGGGCTGTTCACCCTGCTCATCATCGCGTTGTTCGTGCGAGTGATCTCCTCCTGGTTCGGCATCTCCCCGTATCGGCCGTGGATGCGGCCGGTCATGATCCTGACCGACTGGATCATCGATCCGATCCGCCGGATTCTCCCGCCGCTCGGCATGATCGACTTCAGCCCGCTGGTCGCCTGGCTGCTGCTGAGCGTAGTCCGCGGCTTCGTGCTGTCGCACATCTGAGCGGCTCCAGGCATCGGAGGGAGCACGGGGGGCGGGTCATTCGTGATTCCGATGCCCGGAGGCGTCCGCCTCTCCTCGGCCCAGGCCTTGGCCCGCGGGAGGCCGGCTGATAGGTTACTTGGGTCGGACAACTCAGTCGTGGCGATTTGCGCTGCTTGCGGCCACGTTAAACAACCGCTAAAACGCATCCCCTGAGGCGTTTTGGCCTTCAGGGGTTTTTTCATCCCCGGAGCAGCCGTGCCCGTTGATCAGTCCTTACCCCCCGCCTCTTCCGCCACCGTGCTATCCCGCGACGCACGGCTGACCCTGCTCGAGCCGCTCTTGGCCCGGCGGATCCTCGTGCTCGACGGAGCCATGGGCACGATGATCCAGTCGTACCGGCTGGCGGAGCCCGACTACCGGGGCGAACGTTTCGCCGACTGGCCCCGGGACCTCCGAGGCCACAACGATCTGCTGACCCTGACCCAGCCCGACATCATCCGGGCCATCCACATGGCCTACCTGGAGGCCGGGGCCGACATCATCGAGACCAACTCGTTCACCTCCAACGCCATGTCGCTGGCGGACTACGGCATGGAGGAGCTGGTCTACGAGCTCAACCGCGCCGCCGCGCGCCTCGCGCGGGACGCCGCCGATGCCTGGGAGCAGCGCACCCCCGACGCGCCGCGGTTCGTGGCCGGTGTCCTGGGGCCCACCAACCGGAGCGCCTCACTCTCGCCGGACGTGAACGATCCCGGGTTCCGGAACGTCACGTTCGACCAGCTTGTCGCCACCTACGCGGACGGCGCCCGCGGGCTGATCGACGGCGGGGCCGACCTGCTGCTGGTCGAGACGATCTTCGATACCCTCAACGCGAAGGCCGCCATCTTCGCGATCGAGGCGGTGTTCGACCAGATCGGGTTCCGGGTGCCGGTCATGATCTCGGGGACCATCGTGGACGCGAGCGGGCGCACGCTCTCGGGCCAGATGACCGAGGCATTCTGGAACTCGGTGTCGCATGCGCGGCCGCTGAGCGTGGGGCTCAACTGCGCGCTGGGCGCGGTGCAGCTCCGGCAGTACGTGCAGGAGCTCGCCCGGGTGGCGCCGGTGTTCGTGAGCGCGCACCCCAACGCGGGCCTGCCGAACGAATTCGGGCAGTACGACGACACGCCCGAGCACATGGCCACCGTGCTCCGCGAGTTCGCCGAGCACGGACTGCTCAATTTCGTGGGCGGCTGCTGCGGCACCACGCCGGACCACATCCGGGCGATCGCCGAAGCGGTCCGAGGGCTTCCACCGCGCCAGCGGCCGGAGCTCGAACCCAAGCTCCGGCTGAGCGGCCTCGAGCCGCTCACGATCGGACCGGACAGCATCTTCGCCAACGTGGGCGAGCGGACCAACGTCACCGGGTCGCGCAAGTTCGCGCGGCTCATCCTGTCGGGGAACTACGAGGCGGGGCTCGAGATCGCGCGCCAGCAGGTGGAGAATGGCGCGCAGATGATCGACGTCAACATGGACGAGGCGATGCTCGACTCGGCCGCGGCCATGGTGAAGTTCCTCCAGCTCGCCGCCGCGGAGCCCGATATCAGCCGGGTGCCGGTCGTGCTCGACTCGTCCAAGTGGTCGGTCATCGAGTCCGGGCTCAAGTGCATTCAGGGCAGGGGCATCGTCAACTCCATCAGCCTCAAGGAGGGCGAGGAGGAGTTCGTCCGCCAGGCCACGCTGGTGCGGCGGTACGGCGCCGCGGTGATCGTGATGGCCTTCGACGAACAGGGTCAGGCCGATACGGCGGAACGCAAGCTGGCCATCTGCAAGCGCTGCTACCGCATCCTCACCGAGCGCGTCGGGCTCCGGCCCGAGGACATCATCTTCGATCCGAACGTCTTCGCGATCGGGACCGGGATCGAGGAGCACAACGACTACGCGGTGGCCTACATCGAGGCCACGCGGCGGATCAAGGCCGCGCTGCCGCACGTGTCGGTGAGCGGCGGCGTGAGCAACGTGTCGTTCTCGTTCCGCGGCAACGACCCGGTGCGCGAGGCGATCCATGCCGTGTTCCTGTACCACGCCATCGAGGCGGGGATGGATATGGGCATCGTGAACGCGGGCCAGCTTCCGATCTACGCCGACATCCCGGCCGACCTGCTCGAGCTGGTCGAAGACATGGTGCTTAACCGGCGGCCGGACGCCACCGACCGCCTGCTCGCCGCGGCCGACCAGGTGAAGGGGCAGCTCGGCGCCCAGGCGGCCGACCTGGCCTGGCGCGACGCGCCGGTCCAGGAGCGGCTGACCCACGCGCTGGTCGAGGGCATCGCCGACTTCATCATCGAGGACACCGAGGAGGCCCGGCAGCAGTTCGACCGGCCGATCCAGGTGATCGAGGGCCCGCTCATGGCGGGCATGAACGTCGTAGGTGACCTGTTCGGCGCCGGCAAGATGTTCCTGCCGCAGGTCGTGAAGAGCGCCCGGGTGATGAAGAAGGCCGTGGCGCACCTGGTGCCCTACATCGAGGCGTCGCGGGAGGCGGGGGCCGCGGCCCAGACCAACGGGCGGGTGCTGCTCGCGACCGTGAAGGGCGACGTGCACGACATCGGGAAGAACATCGTGGGCGTCGTGCTGCAGTGCAACAACTACGAGGTGATCGACCTGGGCGTGATGGTGCCTTCGGCCAAGATTCTCGAGACGGCGCGCCGCGAGGGCGTGGACATCGTCGGCCTGAGCGGGCTCATCACACCGTCGCTCGAGGAGATGGCGTTCGTCGCCAGCGAGATGGAGCGCGAAGGCTTCACCATTCCGCTCCTCATCGGCGGCGCGACGACGAGCCGGGTGCACACGGCGGTCAAGATCGAGCCCAACTACCACGGACCGACGGTGCACGTGCTCGACGCCTCGCGGGCGGTCGGCGTCGCGGGGACGCTGTTGAGCGATACCCTGCGCGACGATTTCGTGTCGGGCGTGCGCCGCGAGTACCGGGACATGCGCGATGAGCGGAGCCGGCGGCGGCCCGATGAGCGGCGCCAATCGATCGCGGACGCGCGGCGCCACCGCCTGGCCATCGAGTGGGCGCGGACGCCGCCGCCGGCTCCCTGCTCGACCGGACTCACGGTGCTCGACGACTATCCGCTCGACGATCTGGTCCCCCGCATCGACTGGACCCCTTTTTTCCAGACCTGGGAGCTGCCGGGCCATTACCCCGCGATCCTCGACGACCCCACCGTCGGCGCCGCCGCCACGAGCCTCTACCGGGACGCCCAGGCGCTGCTCGACCGCATCGTCCGTGAGCGGCTGCTCCGGGCGCGCGCGGTGTTCGGGGTGTTCCGCGCCAACGCGGTGGGCGACGACATCGAGCTCTACGCCGACGACGACCGCGAGGAGCGGCTGGCGGTGGTGCACACGCTCCGGCAGCAGATGCCGAAACCGCCGGGCCGGCCGAATCTGGCGCTGGCCGACTTCGTGGCGCCGCGCGAGACCGGCATCGCTGACTACATCGGCGCCTTCGCCGTGACGGCCGGGGTCGGCGCGGCGGAGCTGGCCGCCGGGTTCGAGGCCGCGCACGACGACTACGGCGCCATCCTGGCGAAGGCCCTGGCCGACCGCCTGGCGGAGGCGTTCGCCGAGCGGTTGCACGAGCGGGTACGCCGGGAGTACTGGGGCTACGCGCCCGACGAGTCGCTCGAGAATGCCGATCTCATCCGCGAGAAGTACCAGGGCATCCGGCCCGCCCCCGGCTATCCGGCGTGTCCCGACCACACGGAAAAGCGGATCCTGTTCGACCTGCTCCGGGCGGAGTCGAACGCGGGCATCACGCTGACCGAGAGCTTCGCGATGCTGCCCGCGGCCTCGGTCAGCGGGTTCTACTTCTGGCGGCCGGAGGCCCTGTACTTCGGGGTGGGCAAGATCGGGCGGGACCAGGTCGAGGACTACGCCCGCCGCAAGGAGCTGCCGGTGGCGACCGTGGAGCGCTGGCTGGCCCCCAACCTCAACTACGAGCGCTAGCGTGCCGACGCTGCGCGACCTCCTGGCCGACGGCCGCGTCCACGTGGTGGACGGGGCCATGGGCACCATGCTGTACGGGCGCGGCGTGTTCCTCAACGTGTGCTACGACGAGCTCAACCTGCGCCAGCCCGACCTCGTGCGTGACATCCACCGCGAGTACCTGCGGGCCGGGGCCGAGCTGCTCGAGACCAACACCTTCGGCGCCAACCCGCTGAAGCTCGCGACCCATGGATTGGCGGCGGAGACCGAGCGGATCAACACCGAGGCGGCGGGGCTCGCCCGCGACGCCGCCGGATCCCGCGCGGCGGTGCTCGGCGCGATGGGACCGCTGGGCGTCAGGGTCGAGCCGTTCGGCGAGCTGTCGCTCGAGGAAGCCCGCGCCATGTACGAGCGCCAGGCGCGCGGGCTGCTCGCGGGCGGCGTCGACGGCTTCATCCTCGAGACCTTCAGCGACGTCGCGGAGCTGGGCGCCGCGGTGCAGGCGGTGCGGTCGGTGTCCGACCTGCCGCTCATCGCCCAGATGACGGTGGGCACCGACGGAAAGACCCACTACGGCACCGACCCGGTGGTGTTCGGCCCCGAGCTCCAGGCCATGGACGTGGACGTGATCGGGGTCAACTGCTCGGTTGGCCCGCACGGCGTGCTCGAGGCGGTCGAGAAGCTCGCGCGCGTGGTGACGGTGCCGATCGCGGCGCAGCCCAACGCCGGCCTGCCGCGCGAGGTGGGCGACCGCAAGATGTACATGGCCTCGCCCGAGTACATGGCGAGCTACGCCCGGCGCATGGTGGAGGCAGGCGCACGATTCGTCGGCGGGTGCTGCGGTACGACGCCGGAGCACATCCGCGCCATCGTGGGCTTCGTGCAGAGCGTCTCGCCCCGCCACGCGTTCGATCTCGGCACGCTGCCCGCGCCGGCGCCGGCGGTGGCCCTGCAGTCGGTGCCGCTGGCCGCGCGCTCCCGCTTCGGGGCCAAGCTCGCCGAGGGGCGGTTCGTCACCACGGTGGAGATCGTGCCGCCCAAGGGGGTGGATCCGGCGCCGATGTTCGAGCAGGTCCGCCAGCTCAAGGCCGCGGGGGTGGACGCGGTGAACGTGCCCGACGGGCCCCGCGCACAGAGCCGGATGGGCGCGCTCCTCTCCGCGCTCATGATCCAGCGCGAGGTGGGGCTCGAAGCCGTGGTCCACTACGCCTGCCGCGACCGCAACCTGCTCGGCATGCTGTCGGATCTGCTCGGCGCGGCCGCGGCCGGTGTCCGCAACCTGCTCATCATCACGGGCGATCCGCCCAAGATGGGCCCGTATCCTGACGCCACGGCGGTCTTCGACATCGACAGCATCGGACTCACCAATCTGGTAAGCCGACTCAATCACGGGCTCGATCCCGGCGGCAATCCGCTGGGCCAGCCCACGCGGTTCGTGATCGGCGTCGGGGTGAACCCCGCGGCGCCGGACCTCGAGCGCGAGCTCAAGCGCTTCGCCTACAAGGTCGAGGCGGGCGCCGAGTACGCCATCACGCAGCCGGTGTTCGACCTGGCGCAGCTCGACCGGTTCCTCTCGCGGGTAGAGAGCTTCAGGATCCCCATCGTGGCGGGCATCTGGCCGCTGGTCTCGCTCCGGAACGCGGAGTTCCTCGCGAACGAAGTGCCGGGCGTGAGCGTGCCGAACGCGGTGGTGGAGCGGATGCGGGCCGCGAGCGCGCGGGGCAAGGAGGAGGGGCTGGCCGAAGGCGTGCGGATCTCGCGCGAGATGCTGGCCGCCGTCGCCGAGCGGGTCCAGGGCGTGC
Source organism: Gemmatimonadales bacterium (assembly GCA_025928645.1). Taxonomy (GTDB): domain Bacteria; phylum Gemmatimonadota; class Gemmatimonadetes; order Gemmatimonadales; family GWC2-71-9; genus CAVVWJ01. Next base: position 73,020 of record JAICJD010000001.1, on the reverse strand, counting down.
AGGTGGCGGCGCCGCTCGGCCGAGTGCCGGTGGCGCTCGACGTGCTCGAGGCCGCGCCGATTGAACCGGTCGGAAGTCCGGGATATACTCCCCCGACCTGACCACCGCCCTCGACCTTCGCCGGAGCGCCAGTCGCATGCAGGACCTCCGCAGTGCCGCGCCCGCTCTTACCACCCTGTCCGACGAAGAACAGATGTTCCGCGACGCCGTGCGCGAGTTCGCGGAGACCGAGGTGCGGCCGCACGTCCAGTCGATGGACGAGGCGGCGCAGTTCCGGCCGGAGCTGATTCCCCGCTTCTTCGAGCTCGGGCTCATGGGCATCGAGGTGCCCGAGCGGTTCGGCGGCGCCGGCGGCGGCATCTTCATGTCGGTGCTCGCGATCGAGGAGCTCGCCAGGGTGGACGCCTCGGCCGCGATCTACGTGGATGTCCACAACACGCTGGTGAACAACTGCTTTCTCCGCTGGGGCAACGACGAGCAACAGGCCCGCTACTTCCCCCAGCTCACCAGCGGCCTGCTCGGCGCGTTCGCGCTGTCGGAGCCCGGCAGCGGCAGCGATGCCTTCGCGCTCGCCACCCGAGCGGTGCGCGCGGGCGAGGGCTGGGAGCTCACCGGCCGCAAGTTCTGGATCACCAACGGGGCCGAGGCCGGCGTCTTCATCGTGTTCGCGAACGCCGATCCTTCCAAGGGATACAAGGGGATCACCGGCTTCATCGTGGAGCGCGGCTTTCCGGGGTTCTCGGTCGGCAAGAAGGAGAACAAGCTCGGCATCCGGGCCTCGAGCACGACCGAGCTCATCCTCGAGCAGTGCCGGGTGCCGGAGGCCAACGTGCTGGGGCCGATCGGCCAGGGATACAAGATCGCGATCGAGACCCTCAACGAAGGACGGATCGGGATCGGAGCGCAGATGATCGGCCTGGCGACCGGGGCGCTCGAGGCCGCGACCGCGTACGTGAAGGAGCGCCGCCAGTTCGGCAAGACGATCGCGGAGTTCCAGGGCGTGCAGTTCCAGCTCGCGCAGATGGCGACGGACCTCGAGGCCGCGCGGCTCATGGTCTACAACGCCGCGCGGCTCAAGGACGCGGGGCAGCCGTTCGCGCAGCAGGCCGCCATGGCGAAGCTGTTCAGCTCGCAGGTGGCCGACCGGACCACGTCGAGCTGCCTCGAGCTGTTCGGCGGCTACGGGTACTCGAAGGAGTATCCGGCGGAGAAGTACTACCGCGATGCGAAGATCGGGACCATCTACGAGGGCACCAGCAACATGCAGCTCCAGACCATCGCCAAGAGCCTGCTCAAGTAGTCCAGCTCGTCGACCCGGTGCGACGCCTGGCTCGACCTGTCGCGGCATCCAAGCCACGGGACGGCTCCCTGCGCTCGGCAGCGGGCCGTCCGCGCCCCCGCGCGGCATTCATATCCGGGCCCGGGATTTGCACTTATCCGCACCGACCGGCCGAGATTGCCGCCCCGCCCTGGAACTCCGCCGGCGCATACTGCGTAACATTGTACCGAGCATAGCGTTAGAGACTTGACACGCCGGGCCGCCCCGGGCGATACATTCCCGCGCCCGAACGCCAGCAGACATCTCTTCGCAGGGAAGTGCCAGTGGGTCTTTCATCGCTCCAGTATCGGGTCATCCGGCTCGCGGCCGCCGCGGCGCTTCAGGTTTCGGCCGCACCGCTCGCGGCGCAGCAGACCGACGCCGCGTGGCTGACCGGCCGCATGGATGCCTGGTACCACCGGGCAGAGCACAGCGCGCCGGGCGACTGGGGCGTCGTCATCGCCGACCAGTCGGGTGGCGCGCTCTGGAGCGTGAACCCCGACCTGCCGCTCATGCCCGCCTCGACGGTCAAGCTCTTTACCACGGGATTTGCCCGCAGCGTGCTGGGCGGGGGTGCCCGCCGGCCCACCAGAATCGTGGGCGTCGGCAGCCTGGATCCGTCGACCGGCGCGTGGATCGGAACCTGGGCGCTCGAGGTGAACGGCGATCCGTCGCTCGAGCGGGCCGAGGGCTCGGGGCCCACCCTGTACGATCTCGCGCTGCAGCTCGCCAGCGGCGGCATCCGCAAGCTCACCGGCCCGCTGCAGCTCCAGAGCTCCGACGGCCCGGCCAACGCGGTCTACCCCACCGTCTGGTCGGTGCATCATCGGGGTCGCATCTTCGCCCCGCTGGTGGGCCCGCTCACCGTACATGAGAACGTCGTGTGGGTCACGGTGCAGCCAGCCGCGCGCGTCGGCCAGCGGCCGCGAGTCATCGAGACCGCGCCCGACGGCATCCGCCAGATGGTGAGCGTCACGGCCCGCACCCGATCGGGCCGCCGCTCGCGCCTCGCGCTCACGGCCCGCGCCGACGGCGGTTGGGTCGTGACCGGTACGATCGGCGTGCGCGCGGCGCCGCGCCGGCTGACGGCGGTCGCGCGCGATCCGCGCGCGGTCCTGAGCGCCGTGTGGGCCGGGGCGCTCCAGCGCGCCGGCATCACCTGGGTGCAGTCGGCAACGGTCGGCGCCCCGCCCGCCGGCGGCCCGCGGATCCTGGCGGAGGTCTCCTCGCCCACGCTCGACTCGCTGGCGAGCGAGATCAACCGGCGGAGCCTCAACCTCGGCGCGGAGCTGCTGCTTCAGTGGGCCGGCGGCCGCGACCATGCGCCCGCGCTCCTCACGGATCACGTCCGGAACGTCGTCGGGGCGGACGCGGGCGTCACCCTGGTCGACGGCAGCGGCCTCTCCTACGACGACCGGGTCACGCCCAGAACCTTCGTGACGTACCTGGCGAAGTTCCCGGGCACGGCCGCCGGCCGGAATTTCCCCATGCTGCTCCCTGCGAACGGCAGCGGCACTCTGTACCGGCTCAACAGCGGGCTCCCCGGCGTCGGGGTGGTGCGGGCCAAGACCGGAACGCTCGGGCGGGTGTCGACGGTCGTGGGCTACCTGGGGCAGCCGGAGGGAACGCTGCTCGTCGCGCTCATGTACAACGGCGGCCGGCCGTGGGCGGCACGCCAGGCGCAGTGGAAGCTGTTCCGTGAGCTCGGCGCGAACGGCGTGGTCATCCCGACCGACACGGTGCCGGAGGCGCCGCCCGTCCAGCTCGGCGGCGACCAGACCTCGCCACCACCGAGCTGGTGGCCGGCGGGCGCCAGCGAGAGCGACTCGGTGGCCGAGGAACCGGCGACCGCCGACACGCTGCTCCTCATGCAGCACTGAGGTTCAGGAACGAGGCAGGGGCGCGAGGGCCGGGTGCTCCGTAGGGGCGCGTTGGAACGCGTCGTGGAGGAGACCCGGCGCAGTTTGCCGGGGCTCCGCAGCAGAGCGTTCCGCAGCGCCCCGAAGGAGCACCCGGCCCTCGCGGCCCTGCTCGTTCCTGACCAGCCTCTCGATGACCTGACCGCCGGCGTGCGTCAAAACCCCTTGAGAAGACCGTCAGAAAACCAAGTGCGCCAGCGTCACCCCTTCGGGCTCGTCCGAGCGGTTTCGCATCGGCTCCATGGTGAGGGCGGCCCCCATGACCGGCGCGCGGACGCCGGGCATCGGCAATGTCATGATGGCCGGCCGGCTGGGATCGGCGTTCACCTCGACCGACCGCACCATGCCGCTCTCGGTGATGAACCAGAACTGATATTTGCTGCCGACCGGCGCGGGCGGCAGGCCGTGCACGATGACACACCACCGGTGCGAGGCGGCATCCTGGAAGATCAGCATGCCGCCCTGGTGTCCGCCCATCGAGATGCGCGTCTGCAGCACGTTGTTGGCCCGGCGAAGGACGGAGAGGGTATCCTGCAGCGCCGCGAGCCGTACCTCGTTGCGGACGAGCTGGACCCGGAGCTCACGGCCCTCGCGCCGCGCGCCGAAGGCAGCGGTGCCGGCGGCGAGCGCCAGGACCGCCGCGGCAGCCAGCGGAAAGCGGCGCCGCCAGCGGCTCCGGCGGTCGAGCACCTCGGCCGCGGTGCGGCGCGCGAACCCCGGCGCAGGAGCCGCCGGGCGCACCGCCATCGGCAGCCATCCCAACTCCCGCTCGAGCGCCTCCACCTCGCGGCGGCATTCCTCGCAGCGCGCGAGATGGTCGCGGAAGGTGCGCTCCTCATCGGGCTCGAGGCTGCGGGCCACGAAGCCGGCACGGTTCTCGGTGTACCAGTCGTGAGCCGTCATGCGATCCAGTCCTTGATCGACCCCAGCGTCACGCGCAGCTTGTCGAACGCGAGGCGGAGTCTGGTCTTCACGGTGCCCATCGGAAGATCGAGCCGCCGCGCGATCTCGGAGTGCGTGAGCCCCTCGAAGTAGGCCAGCCGAACCACCTCCCGCTGATCGGCCGGGAGGCGCGCGAGGGCGGCGTGCACCGTTTCGTGCACGTGCCAGCCGGGCTGCGCCGCCTCGTTGACCTCGCGCGGACCGACCCGATCGGCGGACACCTCGCCGAATGCCTTCGCCCGGTCCAGCTTGAGCCGCCACCGCCGCCGCCGCCGCAGGCGGTCGATCGCGCGATTCCGGGCGATCCGGAGCAGCCAGGGCAGCAGCGCATCGTGCTCGTCGCCCAGCGTGCCGACCCGGTCCCAGGCGGTAGCGAAGACCTCGAGCACCACCTCTTCGGCCTCGTCCTGGTCGCGGAGCATCGACTGGACCAGCCCCAGCAGCCAGGGGCTCGCCAGCTCGATCAGCTCGACCAGCGCCTGCTCGTCGCGGGCCATGAGCCGGCGGCGGAGCGTGCTCTCGCGCGCGAGCCCGAGCGGACGGCGGCCGCCCCCCTCGGGCGTCGGTGGGGCGCCGGAATCGGGGTCAGGAGACAGCGAAAGCTGGCGGCTCATCCCTGGCGTGACGGTTGTGGGGGAGTCTGCCCACCGGGGGCAGTGCCGACATCCGGGGAACGAACCGGAAACTGCTCCGGTTCTGTGCCGACGAACAAATGGACAGGCACCGCGCCATTCGCGGAAGTGGCGGGCCCCGGACGACCTGGATCGCAAGCTGTCCCAAACGCCGAAGGGGAATCCCGTCAACGGATTCCCCTTCGGACCCTCCGGCGGGAGCCGGCGAGATTGCCGTGGGCTCAGGCCCGCCGCGCGCTGGTCGCCAACAGGACGATGCCGCCCACGATGGCAAGTCCTCCGAGGATCGGCGGGATGGGCACCGACTCCTTCTTGTCGGCCGTAGCCTCGATGGGCCCGAGATCGACCACTTTCTCCTTGTGCTTGAAGGAGAAGCCGCCGAACGCCAGGCCGACGACGCCCAGGATGATGAGCAGGATCCCGACGATCGCCGCCGGCCTCATACCACGCGCCTGCCCTGAATGAGCTGGATCAGCGCGATGACGATCGCGACGACCAGCAGCACGTGAATGAAGCCGCCGAGGGTGTACGACGACACCATCCCGAGCAGCCACAGCACGAGCAGGATTACGAAGATGGTCCACAGCATGACGCCCTCCCCTGGATTGGAGCCTGATCGCTTCGTTGTGCCTCGCGCCATCACGATGATCGAATGCCCGTCGGCAGGAGCGAGCCGACCATCGCGACGATAGCACATCTGGCCCATGCGGGGCGGTGACTATGGTCACCCGGCCCGCCGGACACCCCGCACATGCCGCCGGTGCTCCATCCTGGCCCCTGGCTGCCGCGGGGCGGATGCGCACCTCGGCTAGACTGACCCTTCCGGCCGCCCTACCTTTCCCCTTCCAGTCCGATCCGCACGCCCGTTCCCCAACGCTCAGGACCCCAATGGCGACCGTCACGCCGCCCGTCGCGGAACCCGCTCCGACATTCGAACCGTTCGTTCCGCCCACGCGCGAGCCGGCCGAGCTCACCGTGCGCGCCCTCGTCCTCGGCGCGCTGCTCGGCCTCGTGTTCGCGGCGTCGAGTGTGTACCTCGCGCTCAAGATCGGCCTCACTGTCTCGGCCTCCATCCCGATCGCGGTGCTCTCGGTGGCCTTCTTCCGGACGCTGGGGCACTCCACGATCCTCGAGAACAACATGGTGCAGACGACCGGTTCGGCGGGCGAGTCGATCGCCGCCGGCATCGTCTTCACCCTGCCGGCCATCCTGCTCATGGGCTACGACCTGAGCGTGGGCAAGGTCGCGGTGGTGGCGGTGGTCGGCGGGGTCATGGGCACGCTGCTCATGATTCCGCTCCGGCGCGCGCTGATCGTGAAGGAGCACGGCCGGCTGACCTATCCCGAGGGCACGGCCTGCGCCGAGGTGCTGGTCGCCGGGGAGAGAGGCGGGCTGCAGGCGAGGCGGCTGTTCCAGGCGTTCGGCTTCGCCTTCGCCTACAAGTTCCTGATGTCGGGGCTCAAGGTGTGGAAGGAGTACCCGGGCTGGGTCTCGACCGGGTACCGCGGCGCGTCGATCTCGGCGGAGGTCTCGCCCGAGCTGCTGGGCGTCGGTTACATCATCGGCCCGCGCATCGCGGGGTATCTGTTCGCCGGCGGCTCGCTGGCGTACCTGGTGCTGATCCCCGCGATCAAGCTGTTCGGCAGCGGGCTCACCAAGCCGATCTTCGCGGAGACGACGCTGATCGCCGACATGAGCCCGAGCGACATCCGGGCGAACTTCGTGTTCTATATCGGCGCCGGCGCGGTCGCCTCGGCGGGGATCATCGCGCTCCTCCGCTCGCTCCCGACCATCATCGGCGCGTTCCGCTCCGGCTTCCAGGACCTCCGCGGCAGTCTGGGCGACGCGAGCGCGCGGGTGCGCACGGACGTGGATCTGCCGGTGTGGGTCACCCTGGTGGGCGCGGTCGTGCTGGCGCTCTTCCTCACGTTCCTGCCCCAGCTCTCCGTCAACCTGCTCGGCGCGATCCTCATCATCGTCTTCGGCTTCTTCTTCGTAGTGGTCTCATCGCGCATCACCGGCGAGATCGGGGTCAGCGCGAACCCGGTCTCGGGCATGACCATCGCCGCGCTGATCGGAACGACCGCGATCTTCCTGCTAATCGGCTGGACCGGGGTGGACCACCGGGTAGGGGCGATCTCGATCGCCGGGGTCATCGCCGTGGCCGCGAGCAACGCGGGCGCGACCAGCCAGGACCTCAAGACCGGCTTCCTCGTCGGCGCCACGCCGCGCCGGCAGCAGATCGGCATCATCATCGGCGCGGTGACCTCGGCGCTGGCCGTGGGCTGGACCCTCACGCTGCTCAACACCACCTACACCACGATCGTGCCCGAGCGGCACCAGGGCGTCGCGCTCCAAGCGGCGGCGCCCGGCGCGGAGACCCGCTCGGTGACTTCACTGGGCGAGCGGATGCGCCACGCCGGCCACGAATACGACGTGGTCCGCGTGAATCTGCCGACTCAGGGCGTCCAGCCCGGGAAGTATCTCATCGACCCGGCCACCCGCGAGGTGGCCTACCTGGTGGACCCGGGGATCGGCGGGCGCATCCGGGAGCTCGACGGGCGGCCCATCACGAAGCTCGACTCCCCGAAGGCGACCATCATGGCGCTGGTCACCGACGGCATCCTCACCCGGAAGCTTCCGTGGGGGCTCGTGCTCATCGGCGTGTTCCTCACGCTGTCGATCGAGCTGATGGGGCTGCAATCGCTGCCGATCGCGGTGGGCGTATACCTCCCGATCTCGACCTCCTCGGCCATGTTCGCCGGCGGCGTGGTGCGCTGGCTGGTGGAGCGGCGGGCGCGCGGCGGCACCCGCTCGATCGCGGAGGTGGAGTCCGGACCCGGCGTGCTGTTCTCGAGCGGACTCATCGCGGGCGGCGCGCTCGCCGGCATCGCGATCGCCGGCGTGGCGGCGGCGCTGGTGAAGCGGGCGGACGCGGCCCAGGTGCCGGCGGCCGACTACCTGGCGCACGTCGCGGGGCTGCAGGACGCCCTGGGCACTTTCGCCACGAACGATCTCGTGGCGCTCGGCGTCTTCGCGTTCATGGCGGCGGTGCTGTATCGCGTCGCGAGCCGCTGAGCGATGGCCCAGCCGCCGGTCTCGCCTTCCATCCGCGCGAGGATCATCCACGGGGCGCTGGTGTTCGGGATTCTGGGGTTCTGGGTGCTGGCGTGGGCGATCCAGGAGCGCTCGGTGCCCGAAGTCGCGCTGCCCGACCGGCGTGTGCTCTACATCGCGCTCGCGGTGGTGAGCGCCATCCTGTTCGGGGGTGCGGCGTTCACCGTGGGACGGCTGGTCGCTCCGGCGGGCGCCGCCAGCGAGGACGACTGGTGGCGCGCCAACCTCGGCCGGGTGCTGGTCGCCTGGGCGCTGATCGAGGCGCCAACCCTGCTGGGGCTTCTGGCCTACACCTTGACGCACGACTTTCGAACCCTGCTGGCGCCGTTCATCGGCCTGCTGCTCTTCGCCAGCTACCGCCCGCGCCGCCTGACTGAGCGTTGACATGCGCGTCGTGACGCTGCTTCCCGGCGCTACCGAGATCGTCGCGGCGCTCGGCGGCGGCGCGACGCTCGCGGCCGTGTCCCACGAATGCGACTACCCGGACTGGGTGCGCGGCCTGCCGCAGGTCACCGGCACGCCGATTGATCCGTCGCTGCCCGGCGCGGCCATCGACGCGGAGGTGCGGCGGCTCCGCGAGTCCGGCCGCGCCGTCATCACGGTCGATGCCGAGGCGCTGGAACGCCTCAGCCCCGACGTCATCATCGCCCAGGACCTGTGCGAGGTCTGCGCGGTGGCCGACGGCGCGGTGCACCGGCTGGCGGCGGTCATGCCCCAGCCGCCGGAGATCCTGACGCTCCGGGGCCGAACGCTGGACGGCGTGCTGGAAGACATCCGGCGGACGGCCCGCAGCCTGGGCCTCGTTCCGGAGGGTGAGGCTCTGGTGGATGCCCTCGCAGCGCGGCTGGACCGGTTGAGGCAGCAGGCCGCCGAAGCTCGTCCACGGGTGCTGTGCATCGAATGGCTGGAGCCACTTTACCTCGCGGGCCATTGGGTGCCGGACCTGGTAGAGGCGGCAGGCGGCTCGAACATCGGCGCCCGTTCCGGCGACCACTCGAGGGTCACGGACTGGGAAGCGGTGGCAGCGCTCCGGCCGGATCTGGTCATGGTCATGTTGTGTGGGTTCGGGATCGAGCGCGCCCGGGCCGAGCTGGATCGGCTCGACCCTCCGCTCGCGACCCGTCTCCGGGGCGGAAGCGCGGACGTGGTGTGGGTGCTGGACGGGAATGCCTACAGCTCCCGTCCGGGTCCTCGCCTGGTGGACGGCGCCGAGCGACTTCATTCCGCCATGGCGGGCCGAGTCATGCCCGGCCTCGAGCGCTGGCGTCCTCAGGGATGAGGGTCGACATCGGGCCCGGGCACCACGGTCGCGCGGTGGCGGAGGTGCGGGCGCTGTTCGAGGAGTACGCGTCCGGACTGGGCTTCGATCTGGAATTCCAGGGCTTTTCGGCGGAGCTCGAGACGCTCCCCGGGGCGTATGCGCCGCCGGCCGGGTGCCTGCTCCTGGGCGGGGTCGACGGCGAGCCAGCAGGGTGTGTGGGTGTCCGCCCCCTGGAATCGGCGGTGTGCGAAATGAAACGGCTTTACGTGAGACCGCGGTTTCGGGGCACCGGGCTGGGCAGGCGGCTGGCGGCTGCCGCGATCGAGCACGCTCGCGCCGCCCGCTATTCCGCGATGCGGCTGGACACCCTGGCCGGCATGGCGGAGGCCCATAGCCTCTACCAGCGGCTCGGGTTCCGGCGAATCGAGGCTTACCGGCAGAACCCGCTCCCCGGCGCCGTTTTTCTCGAGCTGGCCCTGCTCCCCGGCGAGGGGTAGACAAGCGGCGCGATGGCCGCGACCTTTGTTCGCTCTTCGACCCGATGCCCATGACGCCAGAATCGCTCGCCTTTCTCAAGTCGCTGCTCGATACGCCCGGTCCATCCGCCTTCGAAGCGGCCCCCGCCAGGCGGTGGCGCACCGAGGCCCAGCGGTTCGCCGACGAGGTCCGAGCGGACGTCGCGGGCAACTCGTTCGCCACCCTCGAGGGCGCGGGCCGCCCACGCGTGATGCTCGCCGGCCACATCGACGAGATCGGCGTCATGGTGACGCACATCGACGACGACGGCTATCTCAGCTTCGACACGATCGGCGGATGGGACCACCAGGTCTTCGTCGGCCAGCGGGTCGTGCTGCTGGGGCGCCAGGGCACCGTGGCGGGGGTCGTGGGCAAGCGGGCCATCCACATGATGGACAAGGACGAGCGCGAGAAGATCTCCAAGGTCGACGATCTCTGGATCGACGTCGGCGCGGCGAACCGGGCCGACGCGGAGCGCCAGCTTCGGATCGGGGACCCTGGCGTGCTCGCGGCCGGGGTGCTCGAGTTTCCCAACGGACGGCTGGTGAGCCGGTGCATCGACAATCGCATCGGCGCGTTCGTCGTGCTCGAGGCGGTTCGACTGCTCGCGCGGGACGGCGGCCGCCCGGACGCGCCGGTGACGGCGGTCGCGACGACGCGGGAGGAGATCGCCGCCACCGGCGGCGGGGCCCGCTCGTCGGCGGCGACGCTCGAGCCCGACGTCGCCATCGTGGTCGACGTGACCCACGCGACCGACTCCCCGGGCATCGACAAGCGCAAGCACGGCGACTACCGCCTCGGCGGCGGACCGGTGCTGTCACGCGGCGCATCGGTCAGCGAGCTGGTGTTCGAGCGGCTCGCGGCGGCCGCGGAGGCGGAGGGCATTCCGTACACGATCGAGGCGGCCTCGCGCGACACCCACACTGACGCCGAGGCGATCTTCAATGCGCACCGCGGCGTGGCCACGGCCCTCGTCTCCGTGCCCAACCGCTACATGCACAGCCCCAACGAGATGGTGGCGCTCGAGGATCTCGATCGCACGGCGCGGCTGCTCGCCGCGTTCGTGGGTCGCCTCACGCCGGACATCGACTTCGTGCCCCGCTAGTCGGGGCGTGGTATCCTTCGACCGTATGCCCGCACGCCGTACGCCCGCCGGACTGCTCGCCGCCCTGGCCTGCCTCGTCGCGCCGCTCGCCGCCCAGCAGATGGGAACCGCGCCGCCCGAGGTCGTCCGGGTGCCCGCGCCCCCGCCGATCCTTCCGATCGACGACATCAAGTTCCTGAGCGACGCCCGGCTGGCCGGTCGGTTGACCGGGAGCGCGGGTGCCGACACCGCCGCGGCGTATCTCGCGCGGCGGTTCGCGGCGGTCGGGCTGCAGCCGGCGGCCGGCGGATGGTTCCAGCCGTTTCCGATCGAGCGCGACGCGCCGGCGGCCCAGCATGCGCACGTCGCGGGACTCACCGGCCGGAACGTGATCGGCCTGCTGCCAGGTCACGATCCCGTCCTGCGCAACCAGTGCATCATCCTGGGCGCCCACTACGACCACCTGGGCCTGGGCGGCTTCGGCGGCCTGGATCCGGACAGCACCGGCAAGGTGCACAACGGGGCGGACGACAACGCGTCGGGCGCCGCGATGCTGATCGAGGTCGCCCAGCGGCTGGCCGCGACGCCGACGGCGCGAACCGTCGTCTTCATCGCGTTCAGCGGGGAGGAGCTCGGCCTGCTGGGCTCGGAGTACTACGTGAAGCACCCGGTATACCCGCTGTCCACCACGCTCGCCATGATCAACCTCGACATGGTCGGGCGGCTCCGGCAGAAGCGGCTCATCGTGTACGGGGCGCAGACGGCCAAAGAGTTCCCCAGGCTGCTCGACTCGCTCAACTGGTACGCGGGGTTCGATCTCAAGGCGCAGGGCGACGGCTACGGTCCGAGCGACCAATCGTCGTTCTATGCCGCCGGGCGACCCGTGCTCCATTTCTTCACCGACCTGCACGAGGATTACCACCGCACCACCGACGACTGGGAAAAGATCAACGTCGAGGGATTCGGGCAGGTCGCGACCTTCGTGACCGGCGCGTTGACCGCCCTGGCCAACCGGACGCGGCCGCTCACGCCGGTCGCCGTCCCTCCGGCCCCCGTCCTGACGGCGGCGCCCGCCTCTCCCGGCTATGGCGCCTACCTGGGCACGGTGCCCGACATGACGGACAGCCCCGAGGGCGTGCGGCTGCTCGGGGTCCGGGCCGGGAGCCCGGCGGAGCAGGCCGGCCTTCGGGGCGATGATATCATCACGAGGATCGGCGACATGGACGTGCGGGATCTCGAGGGGATGACGGTCGCCCTGCGGAGCCACAAGCCCGGCGATACGGTGGACATCGTGGTGCGGCGCGGAGCGCAGACGCTGACGCTGCGCGCCACGCTTGCGCAACGGGGAGGCTGACGTGCCCGTGCTCGAAGCCGACCGCGTCATCGCCGCGCTGCGCGGCGCCTTTGCCCGCGATGTGGGCCGGGCCGAGCTGCTGCGGCTGGCGGCGGAGCGGATCCGCGCGGCCGGGGCGCCGTACACGTCGGTGTACCTCTACATGCTGCACGGCGACCAGCTCGAGCTCGAGTCGCACGCCGGCCGGGACACCGAGCACACCCGGATCGCCGTGGGTCATGGCGTCTGCGGCACCGCGGTCAGCACCGGGCAGGACCAGAACGTGCCCGACGTGCGCGCCATCGAGAACTACATCGCCTGCAACGCATGGACCCGGTCGGAGCTGGTCGTGCTCATCCGGCGCGGCGCGACCATCCTGGGCCAGATCGACGTGGACAGCGACGTGCCCGACCCGTTCACGGCGGACGAAGAAGCCGAGGTGCGCAAGGTGGCCGACGCCCTGGCCGTGCTGCTCTGATCCGTGCGCGCGTGGTCGTCCGCCCGATTCAGCTTCGCTCTGCCTTATGGGCACCGGTTTCCCCTGATCAAGTACGCCCGTCTTCGCGACGAGGTGATCGCGCGCGGGCTCCTTCCCGACGACGCCATCGAAGAGCCCGACCGGGTCGAGCGCTGGGCACTCGAGCTGGTGCACACGGCGGCCTACGTGGACGCGGTGCTGGACGGTTCGCTGGCACCAACCGAGGTCCGCCGGCTCGGTCTCCCCTGGAGCGCCGAGCTCCGGGAGCGCTCGCTGCGAACCGTGCAGGCGACGATCGAGGCCGCCAGGGACGCGCTCGACGGCGGCCTCGGCGTGACGCTGGCGGGGGGCACGCACCACGCCTTCGCCGGGCACGGGGAGGGATTCTGCGTCTTCAACGACGTCGCGGTGGCCGTGCGGGTGCTGCAGCGCGAGGGGAGGCTCACCAGGGCGGCGGTGGTCGATGTGGACGTGCACCAGGGGAACGGGACGGCGCGCATCTTCGCGGGCGACCCCGACGTGTACACGTTCTCGCTGCACGGCGCCCGCAACTTTCCCTTCCGCAAGGAGAGGAGCACGCTTGACGTCGAGCTCGACGACGGGTGTGACGACGCGGCCTATCTGGCCGCGCTCGACGCGCATCTCGAGCCCGCACTCGACGCGGCGCGGCCCGAGCTCGTGTTCTACCTCGGCGGCGCCGATCCCTTCGTGCACGACCGGTTCGGCCGGCTCGGCCTGAGCAAGACGGGGCTCGCCCGGCGGGATGCCCGCGTCTTTCAGGCCGTTCGTCACCGGGGCATCCCGCTGGTGGTGACCATGGCCGGCGGGTACGCTCGCCGGCTCGAGGACGTGATCGACATCCAGGGCACGATGGTCGGGGCGGCGCTCGCGGCGTATGCCTGAGACGCTGGAAGGCCGGACCGAGCTCGTCTCCATCCGCGGCCTGGAGCTGTTCGTCCGCCGGGTCGGAGCGGGGACGCCGGTCGTCGTGCTCCACGGGGGGCCGGGCGCCGACCACGAGTACCTCCGCCCGGGCTTCGACGCGCTGGCGGATGGCCGGGAGCTCGTCTACTACGACCAGCGGGGCGGCGGCCGGTCACCCGTTCCTCGGGACGTGCCGGTGGGCTGGACCGAGCAGGTGGCGGACCTCGAGGCGCTGCGGGAGCGCTGGGGCCTCGAGCGGATGACCGTTGTGGGATACTCGTGGGGCGGTCTGCTCGCGCTGCTCTACGCGGTGCAGCATCCTGGGCGGCTCACGCGGCTCGCGCTCGTCTCGTCCGCGCCGAGCTGGCGCGCCGCGCGGCAGCGCTTCGAGGCGCGCTTCGCTCAGCGAAACCTGGACCCGCTGTTCCAGGAGGAGCGCCGCCGTCTCCGCGAAAGCGGACTGCGGGAGCATGATCCCGCGGCGTTTCAGCAGCGGATCTTCGAGCTGTCGGTGGCGCCCTACTTCTTCGATCCGGCGAAGTCCCGCGATCTCACGCCCTTCCGGGTGACGGGGCGAACCCAGCAGGAGGTCTGGCAGAGCCTGGGCGACTACGACCTGCGCCCCAGCCTCCCTCGCCTGCGCGAGGTCCCCTCGCTGGTGCTGCACGGCGAGGACGATCCGATCCCCCTCGAGGCCGCACGGACCACGGCCGAGCTGATCGGCGGCGAGTTTCACCCCGTTCCCCGTTGCGGGCACGTGCCGTACGTCGAGGCCCCCAAGGAGTTCCGCGCGGTCATCGGGGGCTTCCTGGCGTAGCAGACACGCCGCCGGACCTTCGGCGGCCGGGCTATCTTCCCTCCATGCCCCGGCCGACGCCCTTCGACCTCGTCTTCACCCGGGCCGCCGAGACCGTGTTCCCCGCCGTTCGGGCGGCCCTCGAGCGGGCCGGCCAGGACCCCGCCGAGCGCGACGGCTTCCTGATGGTCCCGGAAGTCGTTTCGCTCCTGCACGACCTGAGACCCGAGGAGGGTATCGGGGAGGGCATGGATCAGCTCGTCGCGCTGCTCCACCACGCCTATCGCTACTGGGATGCCGGTCAGCTCACGCTGCCGGTGTCCGCCGACCAGGCGGCCGCCCTGTTCGACGCGCCGCCGTCCGACCTCGGCGACCGCGCGCCGCGGGCATACTACGCCCAGTTCGAGGATCGCCAGGTCTGGGCCCGCGTGGTAGATCAACTACCGGCCGAGCCGATGGACGGGTGCTTCGTGTCCACGACCGGCGACGAGCTGCGCGTCCTCGGCATCTTCGGTCTCCGGCCCGACCGCGACGGCTTCAGCGCGGTCGAGACCGCTGGCCCGCGCCCTCACGCGCTCGAGCGGTCCGACGGCTCCCCCCTGTTCTCGCCGGTGCTGGCCGGCGGCGCCGCGGCGGGCCTGCATTCGCTCGTGGGCGCCGAGGAGCTGCTCGAGCTCGGCTGGCGCACCCGGGCGCTGGCCGCGGACATGGCGGTGCCCTCGTGACGGACGCCGTGCGCAGCTTCATGGACAAGAAGGCGGTCGCGCAGGTACTCGAGCAGATCGCCGCGTTCCTGGAACTCAAGGGCGAGAATCCCTTCCGCATCCGCGCCTTCCGCACGGCGGCCCGCGCCGTGGGCAGCTTTCCGGGCGACCTGCGGGAGGGCCTCGAAGACGGGGGTCTCGCGAGCACCAAGGGCGTCGGCCCGGCCACGCTTCAGATCGTCTCCGAGATCGTCGCCAGCGGCCGCGCCAGCATGCTCGAGGAGCTGCGTGAGCAGATCCCGCCGGGCCTGGTGGAGATGCTGGACATTTCCGGGCTGGGCGTGGCCAAGATCCGGCAGATCCACGAGGTGCTCGACATCGACTCGATCCCGGAGCTCGAGGCCGCCGCGCTGGACGGCCGGCTGGCCAAGCTGCCGCGGTTCGGCCCCAAGACGAGCGAGAACATCCTCAAGGGCATCGCCTACCTGCGGCAGGCAAGCGCCTTCCGCCTGCTGCACCACGCCGCCGACGAGGCCGAGGGGCTCTGCGCGGCGTTCCAGCGGCTGCCCGGCGTGCTCAAGGCGGTGGTGGCAGGCGACGTGCGCCGCCGCGTCGAGGTCGTGCGCGACGTGGTGCTCGTGGTCGTGGCCGATATCGCGCCGGCCGAGCTGTTCAAGCGGCTGAGCCAGCTCCCCGGCGTGCACGAGTTCGCGGGGCAGGACGACCGGCGGATGACGCTGCGCTTCGCCGGCGGGGCGAGCGCGCAGATCGTGGTGACGACTCCCGTCAATTTCGGCGCCGTCCTCGTACAGGCGACCGGAAGCGAGGCCCACCTGCGTCAGGTCGCGGCCCACGCCGCCGAGCGCGAGTTCGCGCTCACGGGCGCCGCCCTCTGGCGCGGCAGCACATTCGTCCCTACATCCGACGAGGCCACCTTCTACACTGCCCTCGGTCTCGATGTGATCCCGGCCGAGCTGCGCGAAGGCATGGGTGAGGTGGACGCGGCCGCGGAGCACCGGCTGCCCCGCCTCGTGGCGCGCGAGGATCTGCGCGGGTTCCTGCACTGCCACACGCGCTATTCGGATGGCTCCAACACGATCGAGCAGCTGGCGCTGGCCTGCCGCGAAGCCGGATACGGCTACATCGGCATCACCGACCACAGCCAGGCGGCGGCCTACGCCGGCGGCCTCCGGCCCGAGGACCTGGCCCGCCAGTCGGACGAGATCGACGAGGTCAATGCCAGGCTCGAGGGGATCCGCGTGCTCAAGGGCGTCGAGGCCGACATCCTGCAGGACGGCCGGATCGACTTCGATGAGGAGGTGCTGGCCCGGCTGGACTTCGTGATCGCCTCGATTCACACCCGGTTCAACATGGGCGAGCGCGAGATGACGGCGCGGCTCCTGACCGCCATGGACAACCCGCACCTCACGATCATCGGCCACCCGACCGGCCGTCTGCTGCTCTCGCGGGACCCGTACGGTCTGGACCTGGACGCCGTGATCGATAAGGCCGCCGCCACCGGCGTCGCGCTGGAGATCAACGCCGACCCTCACCGGCTCGATCTGGACTGGCGGCATGCCCGGCGTGCCCGCGAACGCGGCGTGCGGTTTTCCATCGGGGCGGACGCCCACAGCGTGGCCGGAATCGACAACGTGACCTACGGCGTGCACGTGGCCCGCAAGGCCTGGCTCGGGCCGGCCGACGTGCTCAACGCGCGGCCGGTGGAAGAGTTCCTGGCGATCCGGCGGCAGCGCGCGTGACGCCCAAGGTCCGCCGCGCAAGACGGACCGGCAGCGCCGCGGCGCGCGCGCCCGAGATCCTCACCCGACTGCGCGCCGCGTATCCCGACGCCCGCTGCGCGCTCGACTATCGCGACGCCTACGAGCTCCTGGCCGCAACCATCCTCTCCGCCCAGTGCACCGACGCGCGCGTGAACCTGGTGACGCCGGTGTTGTTCGCGAAGTATCCCACGCCCGACGGCCTGGCGCGCGCCAGGCCGTCGGAGGTCGAGAAGATCATCCAGTCCACCGGCTTCTTTCGTAACAAGACCCGCAGCCTGATCGGTATGGCCCAGGCACTCGTCGCCGAATATGGCGGGGACGTCCCCCGCACCATGGAGCAGCTGCGCGGGCTTCCCGGCGTCGGCCGCAAGACGGCGAACGTCGTCCTCGGAAACGCCTTCGGCATCAATGAAGGGGTCACCGTGGATACCCACGTCACCCGCGTGAGCCAGCGGCTTGGTCTCACTCGGGAGGACGACCCGGTCAAGATCGAGCGGGACCTGATGCCGTTGTTTCCCCGTGAGCACTGGGGCCTGCTGTCCCATCTGCTGATCTTCCACGGACGCCAGATCTGCGTCGCCCGGCGGCCGCGCTGCGGCGAGTGCGTCCTGTCCGACATCTGCCCTTCCAGTACGGTCTAGGTTCAAGGGCAAGGATTTTGCTCCCCACCGGGCCTGCATCACGCTAAGGTTCACGGTGCCTCTCTATATTGCCCTGCCGAACCGGCCCTGCCGTGGCGGACACCGTCGCGGATGGCCGTCGGCAAGCCGTTGCAGCTTCGCCAGTTGACCTCCTCGGAGATCGGCGTGACCCAAGCTGATGACCGCGGCCCCCCAGGCGCCCTCCTGAACCAGCCGACTCGCCGTCCTGAAGCTGCGGGCGGAAGATTGGGGAGGTTCGCCCGGGGACTGGCGGAAGGCCCCGGGGACCGGGTTCTGGTGGTCGCGCCGCAGCCGTTTTATCAGGACCGGGGAACGCCCATCGCCCTGCGCCAGGTGCTTCAGGCGCTGAGCGAGATCGGACGCCCGGTCGACCTCCTGACCTACCCGATAGGCACCGACGTCGAGTACCCTGGATTGCGTATTTTCAGGGCGGGCAATCCGCTGGGCTACCGCTCCGTGCCGGTCGGCCTGTCGGTGAGGAAGCTCGTGCTGGACGTCTCGCTGGTGGCGGCCTTGCGCGCCCGGCTCGTGCGTGAGCGATACCTCGCGGTCCACGCCGTCGAGGAGGCGGCATTCCCGGCGGTGATCCTCGCTCGAAGGCACGGTGTGCCGGTGCTGTACGACATGCAGTCGAGCCTTCCGGAGCAGCTCTCACGGCTGCCGGGCTTCCGGACCGGCCCGGCGCGCCGGCTGCTCGAGCGCGCCGAGCGCTGGCTGGTTCGGCACTCGAGCCTGATCGTGACGAGCGCGGGTCTGGCGGCAAGGGTCCGGGCCACGGCGCCGGACGTCCCGGTACGCGAGTGGCACTTCCCCAGCGCGCCTCGTCACGCCGAGCGGCGCACGGTGGAAGCGCTCCGGGCGCGGCTTGGCATCGATCCCGCGTCGCCCGTCGTGCTGTACAGCGGGACGTTCGAAGCGTATCAGGGGCTCCCCGAGCTGATCGGCGCTATTCCGGCGGTGCGCGCATGCTACCCGGCCGCCGTGTTCGTGTTCGTGGGCGCCGACGGGTCGAGCGAGGTGCTGGCGCCGGCCCAGCCGCTCATCGCGGCCGGCGCGCTGCGCATCGTGGAGCGCCAGCCGCGGGACGAGATGCCGGCCTTCCTCGGTCTGGCGGACGTGCTGGTGTCCCCCCGCGCCTACGGCGGTAACCTTCCGCTCAAGATCTTCGACTACCTGGCCGCCGACCGGCCGATCGTCGCCACCGATATCCCGACCCACCGGAGCGTCCTCTCCGAGGAGCGCGCCGTGCTCGTCGCCCCCCGCACGGAGGCGCTGGCCGAAGGGATCATCTCCGTGCTGGGCGACGCGGCGCGGGCACGCCGCCTCGCCGCCGCCGGCCGCCACTATGCCACGACCCACCTGGGCTGGGTTCGGTTCCGCGACTCGGTCGCCTCGCTCTACGCCGAGCTCGAACGGCATGCCCTCGCCGGCCGCTGAGCCGGCGCCGGCCGCCCCGGCCCGACTCGCGTCGATCATCATTCCGGCCCGCAACGAATCCCGCACCATCGGCCGGCTGGTCAGCGCGGTGCTGGCGCAGGCGCCCGACCGCTGGCGCCTCGAGGTGATCGTGGTGGACGACGGCTCCGGCGACGAGACCGCAGAGGCGTCCCGGTTGGCGGGTGCGCGGGTGGTCAGGCTGGAGCCGGGACCGCGCGGCGGCAATCCCGCGCTCGCCCGGAACCGGGGAGCGCTCGCCGCGGGTGGCGACCCGCTGATCTTTCTCGACGCCGACTGCCTTCCCGCGCCGGGCTGGCTCGCCGCTCTCCTGGCCGGACACGAGGACGGCGCCGCCGTGGTCGGCGGCGCGCTCGACTTGCCCGACGGACTGCCCGCCACGGCCCGCTGCGACTACTACTGCGGCTGGTATCACGTGCACTCTCGCCGGCCGGCGGGGGACGTGCCCAACCACCCACCGGGCAACCTGAGTGTCCGGCGCGCCGATTTCGCGGCGGGCCCGGGGTTCACCGAGCAGCAACCGGTCGCCTACGCCCACGAGGAGCTGGCTTGGCAGGCGGCGGTCCGGCGGCGCGGCGGCCGCATCCGGTTCGAGCCTCGGGCCATCGTGTATCACTACAACCGACCCGGCTTCAGGAATCTGCTCCGCCGCAACTACCGCTGGGGCTTCAGCGCAATCGAGAGCAAGGCGCCGACGGGCGCGGCACGGCTCGCCTGGGTGTACCGCTATCCGGGCCTGCTCGTGCTGGGGAGCGCACCGCTCGCGGTGGGCAGCGCCGCCTACATCGTGGGCTGCTGGCTGCGGGCCGGGGTGGCGGAGCCCCTGCTCATGCTCCCGTGGGTGCTCGCGGCTCGAGCCGCCTATTCCGCGGGGCTGGTCGCGGGGGCGATTCGCTGGATGCGCTTCGGACCTGCCGCGGCGGAGGCGCGCGCGCGATGGGAATGAGCGTGGCCGTATGCACCCGCGCCCGGCCGGACACGCTCGCGCGAACGCTGGACTCGCTGCTGGCCCAGCAGCCGCCCGTCCACGAAATCCTCGTCGTCGACAACGCGCCGCCCGACGAGGCGACCCGCGAGCTCGTCGCCAGCCGGTATCCGGGCGTGCGCTACGTGCGGGAGCCGGCGCAGGGGCTCGACTTCGCGCGGAACCGGGCGCTCGCGAGCGCCACGGGTGACGTCGTCGCGTTCCTGGACGACGACGCCGTGGCCGACGCCGGCGGGGCCCGGGCGATCGGCGCGGTGTTCGCCGCGGAGCCGGATGTGGCGGTCTGCACCGGCCGGGTCGAGGCGCTCGGCGCCGGCACCGAGGGCGAGCGGGTATTCGAAGCCAACGGCGGGTTCTCCCGCGGCGAGCGCCGAATTCGCCTGCCTGCCGACGCGCGGCAGCCGCTGCACGGGAAAGCAGCGCCGCTCATCGCGTGGGCGGTGAGCGTGGGCAGCGGCTGCAGCTACGCGGTCCGCCGCGAGACGGCGCTCGCCCTCGGCGGCTTCGACGAGGCGCTCGACCTCGGCACGGCCCTGCCGGGCGGCGGCGATCACGACCTCCTGTGGCGCGCGCTGGAGGGGGGGCATTCCGTGGTCTACGAGCCCGCGGCGCTCGCATGGCACGAGCACCGCTCCGGCGCGGTCAGCGCGCACGGGCAGATCGTGGGGCATCAGCGAGCCCTGCTCGCGTTCCTCGCGAAGCACGTGGCGCGCCGCGGGCGCGCGCGGGGGGCCCTGGCCGGCTACGTCGCCTGGCGTCTGGTCAAGCCCGGCGTGCGGCTGGTGCGCCGGATGCTGGGCCGGGACCCGCTGCCGGCCCCCGTGCTGGCCAGCATGTGGTGGAACTGCTGGGTAGGGTTGGTCGCCTATCCGCGGGCCCGGCGGCTGGCGCGGATCCGTCGGGAGGCCCGCGCATGGTGAACGCCGCCTCAGGCCGGGTCTATCAGGTGTGGCGCTTCCGCGAGCTGCTTCGCGGCCTCGTGGTGCGCAACCTCAAGGTCAAGTACCAGCGCTCGCTGCTGGGCTTCGTGTGGACGCTGGTCAATCCGCTGCTCACGGTCACCATCCTCGTGGTGGTGTTCAGCCACGTGGTCCGCATCCGGGTGCCGGACTACTGGGCGTTCCTCCTCAGCGGCTATTTCGTCTGGAACTTCACGCTGCAGACGCTGACCACGGGGACCTGGATCTTCGCCGAGCACTCCCGCCTGACGCGCAGCGTCGCCTTCCCGAGCGAAATTCTGGTCTTCAGCGCGGCAGGCTCGCGGCTGCTCGAGTTCGTGGCCGAGATCTCGCTCGTTCTCCTGGTGCTGGTGCTGGTGCACCATCACGGCGTGCCGGCGAGCTACGCCATGCTGCCGGTGCTGATCCTGATCCAGCTCGTGATCGCGATCGGCCTGTCGCTGCCGATCGCCACGCTCTCGGTGTTCTACCATGACGTCTACCACGCGCTCCCCATCGCGCTCACATCGCTGTTCTACCTCTCGCCCGTCTTCTACCCCGCGAGCATGGTGCCGGCGTCGGCTCGCATGGTCTACTTCCTGAACCCGGTCGCCGGGCTGCTCACGCTGTATCAGGACGTCCTGTACGGCGGCCAGTGGCCGTCGCCCACCCTGTTCGGCGCGACCGCCGCGCAGGCCGCCATCGTCTACGCCATCGGCTATGCCGTCTTCCACCGCTACGCCAGCGTCTTCGCCGAAGTCGTCTGACCGGGCGCCGGCCCCGGCGGTCGAGCTTCGAGCGGTCTCGAAGCGGTTCTACTTCTACGAGCACCGCACCAGCTCGCTCCGGGAGTGGTTCATCCGGCGCGTGCTCAGACGGCCGATCCACGTGGGCCACACGGCGTTCTCGCTGCGCGACGTGAGCCTCCGGGTCGAGCCGGGGGAGTCGGTGGCGCTCCTGGGGCACAACGGCTCGGGAAAGAGCACGGTGCTGCGCCTGGTCGCGGGGATCTACCGGCCAACGGCAGGTGACATCACCACCAGCGGCCGCATCACCGCCGTCATCGAGCTCGGCGCGGGCTTTCACCCGGAGCTGACCGGCGCGGAGAATATCCGCCTCTACGGGGCCGTGCTGGGCCTGACCCGCCGCGAGCTGCAGGGTCACTACGACGAGATCGTCGAGTTCGCCCAGATGCGCGACTTCCTGGACACGCCGCTCAAGTACTACTCGAGCGGCATGGAGGCCCGGCTGGCCTTCTCGGTGGCCGTGTGCCTCGAGCCGGCGATCCTGCTGCTCGATGAGGTGCTCGCGGTGGGCGACCGCGAGTTCCGGGAGCGCTGCCTCGAGCGGCTCCGGGCGTTCCACGCGCGCGGCGGAACCCTCATGCTGGTCTCGCACGAGCTCGAGCAGGTACGGGACCTCTGCAGCCGCGGCGTCTGGCTCCGGGACGGGGCGGTCGTGATGGACGGCGACATCGACGCGGTGCTCGACGCGTATCGTGGCCAGCGCTGACGGCTCCGCCGGCGACATCGTCGCGGCGCCCTCCGTTACGGTCGCGGTGTGCACTCGCGACCGGGCGGAGGATCTGGCCCGCTGCCTCGACGCGCTCCAGCAGCTCGACTATCCCCGCCTCGAGCTCCTGGTGGTGGACAACGCGCCGGCTACGCCGGCGACCGAGCAGCTGATCGCCGGGCGGGCTGGCGTGCGCTACGTGCGCGAGCCGCGGCCGGGGCTCGATCACGCGCGGAACCGCGCGCTGGCGGAGGCCCGCGGCGAGCTGCTGGCGTTCACCGACGACGACGTGGTGGTCGATCCGTCGTGGGTGGCCGCCCTGGCCGGCGTGTTCCGGCAGGATCCGCGGGTCGGAGCGGTGACCGGCCTGGTGCTGCCGCTCGAGCTCGAGACCGAGGCGCAACGGCTGTTCGAGCGCTATCGGAGCTTCGCGCGCGGCGGGGTGCGGGTGCGGGCGGAGGCGGCGGGCGAGAGGCCGGTCGCCGAGCGGTACGGGATGACCGGTTCGTTCGGCACCGGCGCCAACATGGCCTTCCGTCGGCGCGTGCTCCACGAGCTCGGCGGGTTCGATCCGTCGCTCGGCGCGGGCACACCCACCCGTGGCGGGGACGACCTCGACATCTTTTTTCGCGTGCTGAAGGCGGGCTGGGCGCTGGTCTACGAGCCGGCGGCCGTGGTACACCATCGTCACCGGCGTGAGATGGCCGAGCTGGTGAGCCAGATCCGGGATCATGGGGTGAGCTTCTCGTCCTACGTCGTCCGCGGCGCCTCGCGGCACCCCGACGAGCGCTGGGCCTTCGCCCGGCTCTGGGGCCGCTGGGCGGCCAAGACATGCTTCCGCGTGGTCCGCCCGAAGAGCGGGCCGGCCGCGCCCATGCGGCGCCTGGCCCTCGCCGAGCTCGAGGGTCTGCTTCGGGGCCTTGGGCGCTATCCGCGCGCGCGCACTTTCACCGGGAACGGCCGATGAGCCAGCAACCGCTCGTGTCCGTCGTGATGCCGTGCCTCAACGAGGAAGAGGCCATCGGCCCCTGTATCGAGAAGATCCAGCGGACCTTCGCGGCGGCGGGCATCGACGGCGAAATCGTGGTGTGCGACAACGGCTCGACCGACGCCTCGGTCGCGATCGCCGAGCGGATGGGCGCGCGGGTGGTGCACCAGCCGCTGCGGGGCTACGGGCAGGCGTACCTCAAGGGGTTCGCTTCCGCGCGCGGCCGCTACCTGGTCATGGGCGACGCCGACGACACCTACGACTTCACCATGATTCCGCAGTTTCTCGCCGCGCTCCGCGACGAGGGCCATGATTTCGTGACCGGCAGCCGGTATCTCAACGGCGGCGACGCGAACATCACCGCGCTGCACCGCTGGTTCGGGAACCCGGCCCTGACGCGGATTCTGAACCTGTTCTTCGGCGCCCGCTACACCGATGTGTACTGCGGCTTCCGCGCGTTCTCCCGCGAGGCCTACGACCGGATCCGGCCGGTGAGCCCGGGCATGGAGTTCAACCTGGAGCTGGCCATCAATGCGGGCCTGGCCGGCCTTCGGGTCAAGGAGATTCCGATCGTGCTCGCCCCGCGCAAGGGCGAGTCGAAGCTTCGGACCTTCCGCGACGGCTGGCGCAGCCTGCGGATGATGCTGCTCTACTCGCCGAACAAGGTCTTCTTCCTGCCGGGGTCGGTCCTGCTCGCGCTGGGCCTGCTCATTCACCTGGCCGTGCTGCTCGGGCTGGTCCGGTTCGGGGGCCGGCCGGCCTCGAGCGTGACGGCGATCTTCGCCACGATCTTCAGCGTGGTCGGGTTCGAGATCCTGAGCCTCGGCCTCCACGCCAAGACTTATTCCTGGAGCCGCCGCTTCGACCGGGACAACCGCGTGCTCGGGGCGTTCTACGCGCGGTTCAAGCTCGAGGGCGGGCTCCTGGTCGGGGCGGGTCTGGTGGCGATCGGCGCGGGCATCCTGGCCGTGAACGTGGCGGAGTGGCTGCGGTCGGACCTGCTGCCGCTGCCGCACCCGGAATGGGTGGCGTTCGCCGCGACTCTCGTCATCATCGGCTTCAGCACCCTGTTCTCGTCGCTCTTCATCTCGGCGATGTCCATGACGCGGCCGGGAGACGCCGAGTGACCCTCGGCGCGCGCTGGCACCTTCCGGCGCTGCTCGCCCTCGTCGTCCTGATCTGGCTGCCCCGGCTGCAGGGGCCGCCGGACCTGCGCTATGACGGGGGCGTGTACTACATCCTGGGGACCGCGCTCGCCGAGGGCCGCGGCTACCGCATCCTGAGCGAGCCGGGCGCGATCGAAGCGATCCAGTATCCGCCGCTCCTCCCCGCGATCGGGGCCCTGCACGAGCGGCTCCTCGGCACGGCGGATCCGGCGGTCGTCGGCCCCTGGCTTCGGGTAACCGCCTGCGCGATGTACCTGGCGTACATCGCGGCCGTGTACGCCATGAGCCGGCGGATCGTGGGCCCCACCTACGCGCTGCTGGTCGGGCTGATCACGGCCATGCACATGCAGACCGTGTTCCTCTCCGACTTCTTCACCGCCGACGTGCCGTTCGCGCTGGTCACCAGCCTGTTCTTCGTGGTCGCGGCCTGGCGCCGGCACGGCGACGAGGCCGCGCCCAAGCCGCACGGGGCGCTCGAGGGGCTGCTCGCGGTCGCCGCGTATGCGCTTCGGACGGCGGGGGTGGCGCTGCTCGCGGCGTGGATCATGGAAAGCGCGCTCGACCGGCGGCCGGGCCGGACGGCGCTGCGTGCGGCCGTCGCGCTCGCGGCGGTGGCGAGCTGGCAAGGGTACATCGCGCGCGTGAAGGCGAGCCCCGAGTACCGTCAACCGGCGTACGCCTATCAGCGGGCCGACTACCAGTTCTACAACGTGGGGTACGTCGAGAACATGCGCTACGTGGACCCGTTCCGGCCGGAGCTGGGGCGGGTCTCGCCGGCGGGCATGGCGCGGCGCGCGCTCGAGAACTTCCGGCTCATTCCGCTCAGCGTGGGGGAGGCGGTCAGCGAGCACAAGGGATGGTGGCGCGGGCAGGTCGGCAAGTGGAGCCAGAAGGTGCCCGCGCTCGCCATGCCCGAGTCCGCGGCCGACACGGGGCTCGCGCTCCTCAGCATTCCCGTCGCCGCGGGGCTGGTGCTGCTCGCGATCCAGGGGTACTGGCTGTTCGTGCTGTACACGGTGGGCTCGGTCGTGCTGATCGCGCTCACGCCGTGGGCCGTGCAGTTCTCCCGCTACTTGATTCCGCTGACACCGTTTCTCGCGCTGGCGCTCATGTACCTGCTCGCGGAGGTGATGCGCCGGCTGGGCGCGCGCCGGAGCCCGTGGCGGATCGCCGGGCGCCTCGCCATCGCGGCCGGCGTGTCGCTCATCCTCCTGCAGCAGGTCTATACCCTGTACACCTCGTTCGCGCACCATCGCGAGCGGGCGTTCTACACCGACGCCGCGGGGCAGCGGCACAAGTACCACCTGCTGTTCTATGATCGCACCTGGCGGCTCCACGACGACGCGCTCGACTGGCTCGCCCGCCATTCCCGCCCGGGCGAGGTCATCGCGACCTCCACGCCCCACTGGGCGTATCTCCGCACCGGGCTGCCGGCCATCATGCCGCCGTACGAGGCCGACCCGGCGGTCGCGCAGCGCATGGTGGACGCGGTGCCGGTGACCTATCTGATCGTGGACAACCTGAGCTTTCTCGACGTGGGGCGCCGGTACACTCGCCCGATGATCGCGCGGGCGCCGGACCGCTGGTCGCTGATTTACTTCGCCAACGACACCGGGCCGCGGATCTACCGCCGGGCGGTGCTGCCGGCGCCGGCGGCGGCCGCTGCTACGCCGGGCACCGGAAGCGTGAGGTAAACCACGGTGGCGTTCTCGCGCCGCGCCGAATCGACCGCGCCCGCGCGGGCGATGAGCCAGTCCAGCTCGGGCGCGGGCGCGCCCACGTCGTGGATGCGGACGAAGGCGACGTGGTGCCGGCCCTGGACCAAAGCGGCGATGTCATCGGGCACGCGGCGGCGGCCGAGCTGCGCGACCCACGCGGCCACCGGCGTGGTCGGCTCCAGGTAGCGCGAAATTCCCGCCACGCCGGAGGGGATCGAGTGCACCAGCACGAGATTCTCTCCGTGCGTGCGGGCCGCGATCTCCCGAGCCACTCGGCGATAGGGCTCACCCGCGCGCGAGGTGCCATGGAAGACGGCCCGCACACCGGGGAGCCACGCGATGGCAGCGAGCGAGAGTACCACCGCGGCCACGGGCTCCCGAAGCCCCGCCAGCGCGAGGCCGGCCAGAAGCATGGCCGCCGGCATGCCGGCGAGCGCGTAGCGTGGAATGAGCGCGGTGTAGGTGCCGCGAAGCAGGTCGAAGACCACCGGACCGGCGCACGCGGCGAGCAGCCAGGCCCAGAGCAGCAGTGGGCGGCGACGGAACAGCCAGCGGGGTCGGCGCCAGAGCGTCACGAGCCCGAGCAGCGCGAAGAGCGCCGCGCCGGCCCGGTCGAGCCACCGCTCGCCGCCCCAGGAACCGCGGCCGCTCAGAAGGTCCCGGGCCAGCACCACGGGCGCGCTGAGCGCCTGGCCCGGCGTCAGCGGGCCGTCGAGCCAGTGCCCGGTCACGCGCCAGCGGGCCAGGCTCTCCGGCAGGCGCAGGTACCACGGCAGGACCACGAGCCCGCTCAGGACCCCGCCAGCGAGCGTGAGGGCCCGGCGGCTTCGGCCGGGTTGGACCAGGAGCCAGAGCACGCCCGCTGCCCACACGAAGGCGAAGAAGTAGTGGGTGAGCAGGCCGGCCGAGCCGGCCAGAGACCACGCGCCGAGCCGGAGCGGCGGGTCGCCCCTGTCGTGCCGCCGCACGGTGAGCCAGGCGAACAGCAGAGTGACGAACCAGAGCTGGGCGTACATCCGCCCTTCCACGGCGTAGTACAGGCTGAGAGGCGACACCGCGAACAGCACGCAGGCCGCGAAGCCGGCGTACCAGCCGCCGAGCCGGCGGCCCAGCAGGTACAGCAGCGGGAACGCGGCGAGCGCCCACGCCACCGAGAAGAGGTGGAGCGCCGTATCTCCCGTGCCGGCCGCGGCCGTCCAGGCCGACAGCAGCAGGTAGTAGAGGGGCGGGCTCGTGTCGGAGAGCAGCACGGCCCGGACGACGCGAGCCGCCGACGCGGGTGGCCGATCGCGCCCGAGATACCGGGCGTACTCGGCGGCGGGCACCGCTGCGCGCGCCTCGACGAAATCGCCGAGCGCCGGCACCGCCTCCGCCGCCGGGTGCTCGAGGCTGTGGCCGGTGGCCATCGCGAGGGAAAAGAACTCGTCCGCCCAGAGTCCCTGGCGCGCGGCGAGCGGGACCCGGAGCACCAGCGCGAGCCCGAACACGGCGAGCACCGCGATGCGGCGCCGACGGCGAAGATCGACCAGGTGAACCCCGATGGAGCACGGATGCAACGCAAGATAACCCGGCCGCTTCCATGACCCTGCCTCGCCGCCACGACGTGGCCGCGGTGGGTGCGCTCCTGCTGCTTTGGATCGCCGTCTGGGCGCCCCGGCTGCAGGGGCCCATCGACCTGAGGTGGGACGCAAGCACGTACTACGTGCTGGGCACCTCGCTCGCCGAGGGACGCGGCTATCGGCTGCTGAACGAGCCCGGACAGATCCAGGCCGTGCAGTATCCGCCGTTCGTGCCCCTGCTGGTGGCGGCGCACGAGCGCGCGCTCGGCACGAGCGACGTGCTGACGGTTGCCTGGCGGCTCCGGCTCTGCTACTTCGTGCTCTCCGGGCTGTACCTGCTCGCGGCGTACGGCCTGGCGCGGGCGCTGCTCGAGCCGGCCTACGCGCTTCTCGTGGCCGCCACCACGGGGCTCTCGTTCTACGGCTTTCTGTACCTGTCCGACGCGCTGTACGCGGAGATTCCGTTCGGGCTGCTGAGCCTGCTGTTTCTGTTGTGCCACCGCCGGAGCGAGCGGCCAGCCTTTGCCGTCGCGACCGGCGTGTTCGGCGCGGCGGCGTACCTCTGCCGCACGGCGGGGCTCGGCCTGCTCGCGGCCTGGGTGCTCGAGAGCGTGGGCCGCCGACGCTTCCGCCAGGCCGTGCTGCGCGGCGCCGCCGCCGCGGCCCCAGTCCTGGCATGGTGGGTGTACGTCCACCACGTGACCCACGCCGACACCTACCGGCACCCCGCCTACCCCTACCAGCGGGCCGCGTGGTACTACACCAACGTCACCTACGGCGAGAACAGCTGGTTCGTGGATCCGTTCCAGCCGGAGCTCGGCCGCACCTCCTCGGCCAATCTCGGCGGCCGAGTGGCGCGCAATCTGGCGGCCATTCCGCGCGCGCTGGGCGAGAGCGCGTGGATTCCCGTCAATTCCGAGCTGTACGTGCTCGACAAGCTTGAGCGCGTCGCGCACATGCCGCTGCCGAAGGACGCGCGGACGCTGGCTTCCTCCGCGCTCAAGGTCTGCCTGGTGCTGATCGGGCTGGGCGCCGTGATCGGGGCCGTCTCCGTCGCGCGGTCCGGCGAATGGTTTCTCTCGCTCTACTTTGCCGTGACGATCGGGATGATCGTGCTCACGCCCTGGCCCAGCCAGTTCTGGCGATACCTGGCGCCGCTGGTGCCGCTCACCATGATCTTTCTGGTCACCGCGCTGCGCCAGGCGGACCGGTCGATCCGAAGCCGGGGGGGCGCCCTCGCCCGCACTGCGGCGTCGGCCGTCGTCACGATCCCGCTCGCGACCATGCTGCTGGTGCAGGTGTTCATCGCCGGCAGCTTCCTGCGCACGCTTCTGCCGGTGAGCTGGTACGATCGAGCGGGCCGCGAACATCCGTACCGGCTGCTCACCTACGAGCCCGTCTGGCACGCGCTGGACCCCGCGCTCGAATGGGTGCGAGGCCATGCCCCGGCGGACGCCATCGTGGCCACCAGCGTGCCGCAGCTCGCCTACCTGCGGACCGGACGGAAGACGGTCTTGCCGCCGCTCGAGCCCGATCCCGACGCGGCGGCACGCCTGCTCGACAGCGTCCCGGTGAGCTACGTGCTGGTGGACCGCCTCGGCCTGCCGGGCATCAGCGAACGCTATGCGGCTCCGGTCGTCGCACGGCAGCCGGACGGGTGGCGACTGGCCTTCACTTCGCCCGATGGGCGAGCCCGGGTGTATGAACGCCTTCGCTGAGCGCCGCGCGCGGGGCGTGCTCGTCGCGGTGTGGATCGCCTGGGCGGCGATGAGCGCCGGGGCACTCTGGCTCGTGGTCCGCTACGGCAGCAACGTTCCCTCCTGGGACGACTGGGACATGGTGCCGACCCTTACCGGCGCGCAGCCGGTGACGGCGGGCTGGCTCTGGTCGCAGCACAACGAGCATCGCGTGCCGCTCCCGCGCCTGCTGTACCTCGCGATCAACCGGGTGACCGGCACCGACTTCCGGGCCACGATGGTGGTCGACGCCCTGGCGATGGCCGCCGTGGCGGCCGCGATGGTGCTCGCCGCGAGGCGGCAACGCGGAGCCAATCTGGCGGACGCGTTCTTTCCGCTCATCCTGCTCCACTGGGGGCAGGCCGCCAACCTGCTCTGGGGGTGGCAGCTCCAGTTTTTCTGCTCGGTGGTGCTGGCGTGCATCGCGCTGCTCGCCATCGTCCGCACGGGTCCGGGCGCCGACCCGAGCCGCACCGCCACGATCGTGGGCGTGTGCGCCGTGGCGCTCACGCTCTCCGGCGCGAATGGGCTCGGGCTCGTTCCCGGACTCGCCGCCTGGCCAATCGGGCTGGCGCTCCTCTCGCCCCGATGGACCGGCGTAAACCGCCGCGCGGGTCGCGGCGCCCTCGCCGCGGGCGCCGCCGCGCTGGTGCTCGCCGCCGTGTACTTCGTGCGCTGGCAGCCGGTGCCGTACCATCCCAAGAGCCACAGCGTCCACCAGACCCTCAAGACCGCCTTGCAGTTCCTGGCGATCGGCCTCGGACCGGCCGGCCACGCCTGGTGGCCCTTGTCGGAGTACGTCGTGTTTCTGGGCGGCGCCGCGACTGTCGCGCTTCTCGCGTGGGTGTGGCGCACGAACGCGGCGGAGCGGCCGCGGGCGCTGGGCCTGCTCCTGTTCCTCGGCGCCATGGCCTCGCTGGCGCTGGGGCTGGGCCTGGGCCGCGACGGATTCGAGACCCGTTACGTCACGCTCGCCGCCCCGGCGTGGTGCGCGGCCTACTTCGCGTGGCGACTGTATGGCCCCGGCACGGTGCGGTGGGTCGCCCCCGCCCTGTTCACGGCGGTGGCCGCCGTCGCGCTGGTGCCTAACGTGCGCTTCGGTCTGGCCTACGCGAGCGACCTCAGGACGCACCTCTCGGCGTTCGAGCGCGACCTTGCTGAGGGAGTTCCGCCGCACGAGCTCATCCGGCGACATGGGCCGTGGCTGCACCCGCATCAGGACATCGTCGCCGACTACCTGCGCCTGCTCGCCCGCGCGCGCGTCGGCCCCTACACGCGGCTCCGGGAAGACCCGGTGTTTTCCGCCGTCCCGGTGCCCGAGACGCCAGTGCAAACGGTCCAGCTCACGTGGAGCGACAGCGTGGCGAGGGTGCAGGGACCAGACCCGGCGCTGGTCTTCCAGCTTTCCGAGGACCGCCGGGTGGCCGGGATCCGGCTGCGCTATCGGTATCGGGCCGACGACGGCACCCTTCCCTACATCGCGATCCGCTGGAAGACGGCCGGCGAACGGTCGTTCGCCCCGGCTCGGTTCTACAAGTATTCGCCGACGGGGGACCGGGCCAACTGGGAGCGGGGCGCCTGGACCCGGCTCGAGGACTCCGCGACGACGCTCACGATGTGGATCGACGACACGGTGCATCAGATCCGCATCACGCCCGACTTCCGCCCGGCGACGTTCCGGATCGCGGAGCTCTCCCTGCTGGTGGCCGAGGAGTAGGGCGTGAGCGGACCCGCGGTCGTCGTTCTCGGGGGTGGGCTGTCGGGCGCGGCGGCGGCCTACGCGCTCGCGCTTGGCGGGGTGAGCGACATCACGGTCGTCGAGCGGGGCGACACGCTGGGCGGCCTGGCCGGAAGCTTCGAGCGGGACGGCCATTTCTATCCGCTGGGCTACCATCACATCCTGCACCGCGACCGGGTGCTGCTGCACTTCCTCGATCGGATCGGCGCGCTGCCGCGCGTGCGCTGGCGCCGGGTTCGGATGCTGTTCGACCTGGGCGGCCGGAGCTACGACCTGGGCACGCCGGGCGGGTTTCTCGGCTTCCCCATGCGGCTGCGCGACAAGGCCGGCTTTGTCCGGCTCATGTTGACCGCCTTCCGCAAGCGCGACTGGTCCGACTGGCAGGATCGGAGCGCCGCCGAGCTGGTGGACACGTACGCCGGCGCGGGGGCGCGCACGGCGCTGTTCGAGCGGCTCACCCGGCTCAAGTTCGAGCTGCCGTGCGACGCGGTGAGTGGCGCCTGGCTGGGCGCGCGGCTCCACTTCCGCGAAGGCTCGGCGCCGCTGGGCTACATTCCCGGCACCAACTGGACCACGGTGCTGTGCGACGGCGTGGCGCGGCTGCTCGAGGAGCACGGCGTCAAAGTGCGGCTCAGGTCGACGGTGCAGCGGCTCGCCACGTCAGGGGGACGCGTCGTCGAGGCCGAGCTGAGCACTGGCGAGCGGCTCCCGGCGGACCTCTTCGTGAGCACGATTCCGACCGAGATCTACCGTCGGCTCGTGCCGGGAGACCACACGCCCGAGCTGGAGCGGATCGCCTACTCCGCCCTGATCTCGGTCATCTGCGCTACGCGGCAGCCGATCGACCCACGGGCGTACTGGATCAACCTGGCCTCGCTCGACCGCACCGCCTGTGGCATTTTCCTGCTCAGCGCGCTGAACCCGACGATCGGCGCGCCTGGCGATACCTGCGTGAACTTCGTGACCCATTTAAGGGGCCGGGATCGGCCGCTGTTCCACGCTCCCGACGGCGAGCTGCTGGCCCGCTATGCCGACGACTTCCGGGCCGTATTCGGAACCGAGCTGACGCCGTTCTGGACCAATGTCGCGCGGGTGCCCATGTACTCGCCGGTCTTCGGGCGCAGCTTCCGGAATCCGCCCATCCGGAGCGCATCGTGGGAGAACGTGTACTTCGCAGGGAACTACCGCGCCTTTCCGTCCATCGTCTCCACGGGGACCGCCCTCGGCTCGGGGCTCGAGACCGCCGACGCGGTCCTTGCCGGCCTCGGCGTGCGTAGCGCGCGCTTCGCGGAGGCCTCCGCCTTCCGGCTCCGGGGGATGCCACGTGCCTGATCCGCTGGGAGCCTCTCCCCTGGCCACGGCCGACATCGCCGCTCCGGGCCCCGGCACGCGCGTGCTGGCCGTCGTCCGCGCCATGCGGCCGCACCAGTGGGTCAAGAACCTGCTCGTGTTCGTTCCGGTGGTGCTCGACCACAAGATTACCCACGTCGAGTCGATGCTCCACGCCGCCACCGCCTTCGCGGCGTTCTGTTGCGCGGCGTCGAGCGCGTACGTGCTCAACGATATCGTGGATCTCGAGGCCGACCGCCGGCATGCCACCAAACGTTTCCGGCCGTTCGCGGCGGGGCTCCTGAGTCCGACGTTCGGCCTCGTCTTCGCGCCCGTGCTGCTCGCGATCGGCTTCGCGCTGAGCTGGGGAACCCTGCCGGCGTCGTTCGTCGCGCTGCTCGCCGTCTACGTCGTGCTGACCGCCGCGTACTCGCTCTACCTGAAGCGCGTCGCCGTGCTGGACGTCCTGCTGCTCGCCGGCCTGTACACGCTTCGGGTGCTCGCCGGGATCGCGGCCGCGGACGTGCGGTTCTCGACCTGGCTACTCGCCTTCTCGACCTTCCTGTTCCTGAGCCTCGCCTTCCTCAAGCGCTACACCGAGGTGAGCGCGATGGACGGCGCTCCGACCGAGCAGGTCCGCCGGCGCGGGTACCTGCGCGCCGACCGCGAGTGGCTGGGCTCGATGGGCGGCGCGAGCGGCTACCTGAGCGTGCTGGTGCTCGCGCTCTACATCAACAGCGAGCAGGTGGTGGCGCTGTACCGCCGGCCGCTGGCGCTGTGGCTCATCTGCCCGCTGCTCCTGTTCTGGATCGGCCGGATGTGGCTCCTGGCGTATCGCGGCCGCGTGCACGATGACCCGATCGTGGCGACGGTGCGCGACCCCTCGAGCTACGCGGTGGGCGCCCTGGTGGCCGTGGTGCTCTATCTCGCCCTCTAGCGTGCGCGCCTACCGATCCTGGGGGCGCTACCCCGAGGCCACGCCGGCGGCCGTGGTGCCCGTCGTCTGGCGGTCCGACCCGCCGCCGCTCGAGCGCGCGCGGGGCCCACTCCTCGCCTACGCCTGTGGCCGGAGCTACGGCGACAGCTGCCTCAACGACGGCGGCGTGCTGCTCGACGTGCGGCGGCTCGACCGGCTGATCTCGTTCGACGGTGAGCGAGGGCTGCTGTGCTGCGAGGCCGGCGTTACCCTGGCGCAGATCCTGGACTTGGTGGTGCCGCGCGGCTGGTTCCTGCCTGTCGTGCCGGGCACCCGCTGGGTCTCGGTGGGCGGCGCGATCGCGAACGACATCCACGGCAAGAATCATCACCGCGCCGGCACGTTCGGCGCGCACGTCACCCGGCTCGAGCTGCTTCGCTCGAGCGGCGAGCGCATCACCTGCACACCCGCCGATCCCATCTTTCAGTCCACGGTCGGCGGGCTCGGACTCACCGGGGTCATTCTGTGGGCTGAGATCGCGCTCAAGCGGGTGCCCGGAGCCGGCATCGCGATGGAACGCATCCGGTTTCCCGACCTGAATGGGTTCCTGGAGCTGGCCGCCGAGGACGCTCGCTTCGAGTATACGGTGGCCTGGGTGGATTGCCTCGCGCGCGGGCGCCGTCTGGGCCGGGGCGTCTATCTACGCGGCGACCATGCGCCGCTCGAGCGCACGGCGCCCTCGCCGCTGGAAGCCCAACGTCTCCGGGTGCCCATGGACGCGCCGGGCGGCCTGGTGAACGCCTTCACGATGAGGCTGTTCAACGAGGCGTACTATCGTGCCGGGCTCCGCGCCCGGCGCCGCGCGACCGTGCCCTACGCGCCGTTCTTCTTTCCGCTCGACGCCGTCGGGGAATGGACCCGCCTCTACGGCCCCAAAGGGTTCGTACAGTATCAGTGCGTCGTGCCCGACACGCCGAACGGCGAGGCCATCAGGACGGTATTCGATCGCATCGCCGGGTCGGGCGAGGCCGCTTCGCTTGCCGTCCTCAAGCGCTTCGGCGATCTCGGATCGCCCGGCTGGCTGTCATTCCCGCGTCCGGGCCTCACGCTGGCGGTGGACTTCCCCTTCCGGGGCGCCTCGACGTTGAGACTGCTCGATGAGCTGGACGCGGTGGTCGCGGCGGCCGGCGGGGCGGTATACCCTGCCAAGGATGCCCGGATGAGTCCGGCGAGCTTCCGCGCGTTCTTTCCCGCCGCCGAGCGACTCGAGACCCAGCGGGATCCCCGGTTCTCCTCCTCCTTCTGGCGGCGGGTTCGTGCGGCCTGACGGCCTCCGAGTCCTCGTCGTCGGCGCCAGCTCGGCGATCGCGACCGAGACGGCGCGCGCCTATGCGGAGCGGGGCGCCCGCCTGGTGGTCACGGCGCGCACCCCGGAGCGGGGCGAGGCCGTGGCGGCCGATCTTCGCGTGCGCGGCGCCGCCGAGGTCCGTGCCCTGACGCTGGACGTCACCGACCACGCGGGGGGCACGGCCGTGATCGACCAGGCGTGGACCGCCTTCGGCGGATTCGATGTCGCTCTGCTCGCCGCGGGCGTTCTGCCCGATCAGCTCCGCTGTGAGGCTGACGGAGCGGCGGCCGTCGCGGCGCTCGATGTCAACTTGGTCGGAATCGTGGCCCTGCTGACGCCACTCGCCAACCGCTTCGGGGCCGCGGGCCGGGGCTGCATCGCGGTGATCGGGTCGGTGGCGGGCGACCGCGGCCGTCAGAGCAACTATGTGTACGGCGCGGCGAAAGGCGGACTGGATCGGTTTCTTCAGGGCCTTCGGAACCGCCTGCACCGGTCCGGGGTCGCTGTCGTGACGCTGAAGCCCGGGTTCGTGGACACCCCGATGACCTCGGCCATGGACCAGGGGCCCCTCTTCGTGAGCGCCCGCCGGGCGGGCAGGGCCGTCTACCGTGCGATCGAGCGCCGGCGCGACGTCGCCTACGTGCCCTGGTTCTGGCGGCCCATCATGCTCGTGGTCCGTGCTATTCCCGAACGAGTCTTCAAGCGTCTCCGGCTGTAGGGCGGTGGACCCGCGCGTGCTGCGAGCGCACCTCGAATTCCTCGCCGACGATGCGCTCGAAGGCGCGCGCCCGGTACGCGAGGCGGCAGAACGGCCGCCAGGTACACCGCGAGCCAGTTCGAACGGCTGGGGCTCGAGCCTGCCGGCGACAGCGGCACCTGCTTCCAGCGAGTGCCCATCATCGCCCTGACGCCCGAGCCGAAGCTGACGGTCTCCGGCGGTCTTCGCGGGGTACGGCATCGTCGCTCCGGAATACGGGTGGAACGACTATGCCGGCCTCGACGCCAAGGGAAAGATCGTGGTCGTCCTGGTCAACGACTCCGGGCTCCAGGACTCGACCATCTTCCGCGGCAAGATTCTGACGTACTACGGGCGCTGGACCTACAAGATCGAAGAGGCGCAGCGCCAGGGCGCCGCCGGCATTCTGATGGTCCACACCACCGAGAGCGCGACGTATCCATGGACGACCGTGCTCTCGGGATGGGTCGGACCACAGGTTCGCCTGGAGGTCCAGCCGTGGTTCAACTACGAGGGGGCCGTTCAACAGTTACGCGTCATCGTCCGGGCAGCACTGCTCATCGGCACGGCCCGCGAGCAGCCCAAGTGGAGATCTGGCTCGGAGTTCCGTGCGGCCGGCCAGAAACGAACCTCGGTGTCGACAGAGTAGCCTCAGAGAGAGACAACCCGCCGGGCGCCGCCCTACCGCCGTCCGGCGGTCTCGCCTATCTTCCCGGCCGCTTACGCCCTGACCCCCGCCCCAGGAGCGTTTCTGGATCTGCCCAACCAACACCGGATTCCGCTCACCTGGCTGCTCGAAAACGCCGGGCCGTCGATCCGGTATCGCACCTACACCGAGCTCGCCCCGGCCGGGTATGCCGCGCCCGATACCATCGCCGCCGCGCTGACCGCGGTAGTCGAGTCCAAGACCGCAGTGGTGCTCGTCAAGAAGCAGAAGGATTCGGGGGTGTGGAGCGGCAATCTCCTCGGTCTGGCGCCCTCACCGGCCCAGGGCATCAAGGACGCCGGAACGATCCCGCAGTACCGGCGGCTGCTCCAGCTGGGGTGGCCGCGGTCGAGCCGCCCGTTCAAGCTGGCCGATCGGGTGCTGTTCCGGCTCCTGAGCCGTGACGAGGACCCGACGCTCCTGTTCGAGTTCCAGAAGACCGCCAAGCTGGACCCCGGTGCCGAGCTGTGGGCGCGGGACATCATGAGGGAAGCCGCGTCCGCGGCTCTGGCGGAGGCCGGCTACGCTGACGATCCACGGCTGCGGGGCTCGGGGCACAAGATCGCCAACGCCATCTCGCAGTTCCTCCGCAGCCCCGTCGCGGAGAAGCCGTTCGTCAAATCCGGCAGCCAGTTCGTGCTGCATCCGG
The DNA here is from genome assembly GCA_025928645.1 of Gemmatimonadales bacterium. Taxonomy (GTDB): domain Bacteria; phylum Gemmatimonadota; class Gemmatimonadetes; order Gemmatimonadales; family GWC2-71-9; genus CAVVWJ01. The sequence continues at coordinate 36,074 of JAICJD010000001.1, read as the reverse complement.
AGGCCCACCCGCCGAGCTGGTATTCCGTGGCGATGCTGGCATCCATGCCGAACCTGCAGCGGGAGCGCGCCGGCTTTACCGAGCGGCTGGGGCACTACCTGGCTCAGCCCGCGCCGAAGAAGGCGTACGCCATCCAGGTCGGAAAGCGCACGGTCAAGCCGCAGCATCTGCTCCTGGGCGACCCCATCGAGGCGGATGCCAAGAGCCAGCCCAAGGACATCCCCTTGGCGCTCCACTACATCGAGCTCATGGCCCGGATGGGCGCGCTCCCTTGGGCTCCGGTCGCGTCCCGAGTGCTCGGCCGGCTGCTCAAGGACTGCGACGAGGTGGGAATCTGGCGGCCCAAGAACCTGCGCTCTCAGCCGAAGGCCATCAACAAGATCAGCTATCACTACTACCCGCTGCAGGTGGACGCGAAGACGACCGAGGGACGGGAGGTCGATGTCACGTTCCGGCTCGCTTTGATCGCGAAATTGCTGGGCTGGCCGCTCGACTACGTCTGAGCGCCGTGCGTCCAGCATTGCGTGAACCGACGTAGTATTCCACACTACTCACCATGCCGCGCATCAACCTCACCCACTTCGGCTTCACCCCGACCGAAAGCCTCGTGTACGAGGTGCTGCTCACCGGTGGCCCCGGCACCGGCTACGCCATCGCCCGTTCGGCTGGGCTGGCGCGGGCCAACGCCTACAGCGCGCTGGAGGGGCTGGTCTCGAAGGGCGCCGCCCGGGTCGAAGGGGGCCGCCCCAAGCGTTACCGGCCGGAATCGCCGGCGGCGCTCATCGCCCGTATCTCGACCGACCATGGCCTTGCGATGGAGCGGCTCAGCAGCGATCTCGACGCCGTCGCCGTGCCGGCGACAACCACGCTGGTCGAGGTCGAGTCGGGCCGAGCGGTGCTGCAGCTCATCAGCCATGACGTGACCCGGGCCGCCGCCTCCGTGGCGCTGCTCGCGCCCGCCGATGCGTTTCCGCTCCTCGCGCCCGCGCTGAGGCGTCCATACGCCGCCGGCCTTCCCCTCGTTCTCTGCGCGACGAGCGCCGTGGACCTCGGCTTTTCGGTGGTCGAGGTCGTGACCGATACGCAACGCTGGCCGGGCATGCCTATCATCAGCGTCGTCGACGACACGAGTGCGCTCATGGCCGCGCGCCAGGGCGCTGACGTCCGCGGGCACTGGAGCACCGCGCCGGCCTTCGTCGCGGGCGCGCGCCTCGCGCTCGAACATTTTCGCGGCAGACCATGACCGATCCTCTCGACGACGCGCTGGTCGAGCTTCGGCGCGAGTATCTGGCGGAGTTTCCCGAGCGGCTCGACGAGCTGCGGGCCGACATTTCGGCGTTTCGCGCGCTCAGGCCGGAGGCAGCCGCGTCGCTCAAGACGCGCTTTCACCGGCTCGCCGGGTCGGGGGGATCGTACGGGTTTCCCGAGATCAGCGTCGTGGCCCGGGAGATGGAACAGTGGATGGGAACCAAGCCCGCGCCGGGCGAAGCGCCGCGGCTGGACAAGGCGGTTGACCGACTGGCTGCGTTGTTTCGCCAGGCGCAGGCGGCGCTGGGCCGGCCGCCGCGCACGGCCGGCGCGGCTCGGCGGGCCATGCTCATTCTGCCGCCCTCGGCGGACGTCGACCGCCTGGTCGCCGCGCTCGAGGCAGAGGGGTACGAGGTCAGGTTGGGCCACCGCCTGGATGACCCGGCCGAGATCCCTCCGGGCGAGCGCCCGGACCTGCTGGTGATCGGCACGGCGGCCGGTGAGGGGGATCCTTCGGCGGTCGCATCCACCTGGACCGCGCGGGCGGCGCGGCCGCGCGCGGTAGTGTTGATCGAGACGCTGCGGGCGGTGGACCGGCTGCGGGCTATCGCCTCCGGCGTTGATGCCGTGGTGGCGGTGGAGCGCATGATCGACGACCTGCCGCGCTACGCCCGCACGCTGGCGCAGGCGGGCGCGCCGCCCTCGAGCATCCTCCTCGTGGAGCACGACGCCGAGCGGGCCGCGGCCGTGGCCCGGAGCCTCGAGGCGGCGAATGTCCGCGTCGTGCGCTGCGCGCTCGCGCAGGCGGTTCAGGAGCTGCTGGACCGGGAGGTGCCCGGCCTCATGCTGCTCGCCACGACGCTGCCCGACGGGAGCGGCGCCACGGTGGCGCGGATCGTCCGCGAGGACCCGCGGTTCCGCATGATGCCGATCGTCTTCGTCGGGCCCGAGGACGTCGGGGAGCGCGTCTCGGCGCTCCAGGCCGGGGGCGACGACTACCTCACGATCCCGCCCGACGACGGCCTCCTGCTCCAGACCGTGGTCGTGCGCGCCGAGCGCGGACGGCGGCTCCGAGAGCTGCTGCTCCGCGATCCGTTGACGGGCCTGCTCAATCACTCCACCATCGTCGGCGAGCTGGAGTACGCGGTGGACTATGGCCGACGGCACGGTGGCCCGCTGTCACTCCTGGTTTTCGACTTCGACCGCTTCCATGACGTGAACGAGCAGTTCGGCCACATGGTCGGAGACCAGGTGCTGCGGCACATCGCCAACGTGTTCCGGGCGAACGTGCGCGCGAGCGACCTCATCGGGCGATTCGGGGGCGAGGAATTCGCGATGGTGCTGCGGGGAGTCGGCGCCGACGGCGCCGCCGTCGTCGCCGCCAAGCTCCGGCGCGTGCTGGGCGAGCAGTCGGCCACGACGGCCGAAGGCGTGATCATTCCGCTGCACGTGAGCGTGGGCTGGGCCTGCTTCCCGAGCCACGGCAGCACCGCTGGCGAGCTGATCCACGCGGCGGTGAGGGCCATGCAGAGGGAGAAACAAGAGAAGCAGTAGGCGGCGGCTGGCGGCGGGCGGTGAGTAGCAAGCCGGACACGAGCCTTCATCCCGAGCGTCAGGCTTCATCCCGAGCGCAGCGAGGGACCTTGCCGGGCATAGTTCGAGCCATTCCCCGGCAAGGTCCCTCGCTGCGCTCGGGATGACAGGTGCCTCTCCCGCACGCTATGTCCGCTTACTGCTTGCTGCCTACCGCTTCCTAGTGCCTGTACCCACCCGACAGCGGCATCACGTCCCGCGGGTTCTTCTCGTCGCCGAACAGCAGGCGGCCTTCCCGGAACGTCGCGCCCCGGAGCGTGAGCGCGAGCACCTCGCCCAGCTCCGAGACCAGGTGCACCTCGATCGTGTCGCGCACTTCCTGCGGCAGATCCTCGAGGTCGGGCTCGTTCTCCTTGGGGAGAATGATCCGGTCGATGCCCGCCCGGACTGCGCCCAGCACCTTCTCCTTCACGCCGCCGATCGGAAGCACCCGGCCGCGTAGCGTAATCTCACCGGTCATCGCGATGTCGTGCCGAACGGGCCGGCCCGACAGCGTGCTCACGACCGCGGAGGCCATCGTCACGCCCGCCGACGGGCCGTCCTTCGGGATGGCGCCGGCCGGCACGTGGATGTGGATGTCGCGGTCGAACATCTCGTCCGGGATCTGCAGCCCGGCCGCGTGCGAGCGGGCGTAGGTCCAGGCGGCGCGGGCCGACTCCTTCATGACGTCGCCCAGCTGGCCGGTGAGGACCAGCTCGCCCTTGCCGCGCATCGTGCTCGCCTCGACGAACATGATGTCGCCGCCGGTCGGGGTGTAGTACATCCCCGTGGCGACGCCGACCTCGTCGTGGCGCGCCATCTTCTCCGGATGGACCTTGGGACGGCCGAGCAGGTCGTCCACCATCTCCCTGTTCACCGTGATGGGACCGGTCTCACCCGAGGCGAACTTGCGCGCCACCTTGCGCGCCAGCCGTCCGATCTCCCGCTCGAGCTGACGTACGCCGCTCTCGCGGGTGTAGCTGGTGATCACCTCCGCCAGCGCCTCGTCGGCGATGATGAGGTTGTCCGGGCTCACCCCGTTTTCGGTGAACTGACGCGGAATGAGGTACTTCCGGGCGATCTCCTGCTTCTCGCGCTCGGTGTACCCTGCGAACTCGACGACTTCCATCCGGTCCAGCAGCGGCCCCGGGATGTTCTGGATGAAGTTCGCCGTGGCGATGAACAGCACCTCGCTCAGGTCGAACGGCACGCCGAGGTAGTGGTCCACGAACGAGTCGTTCTGGGCCGGGTCGAGCACCTCGAGGAGCGCGCTCGCCGGGTCGCCCTGGAACGAGACGCCCAGCTTGTCCACTTCGTCGAGCAGGAACACCGGGTTCTTGGTGCCCGCCTGCTTCATCCCCTGGACGATGCGGCCCGGCATGGCCCCGACGTAGGTGCGCCGGTGGCCGCGGATATCGGCCTCGTCGCGCGCGCCGCCCAGCGAGATGCGGACGTACTTCCGCCCCATCGCCCGGGCGATGCTCTTGGCCACCGACGTCTTGCCGACGCCGGGCGGACCCACGAACAGGAGGATCGGCCCACGGGCCCGGTCGTCGTCGTTGCCCTTCACCGCGGTGTTCGGCGCCGGTACGGTCGCCGTGGCCTGCGGCGCGTCCGTGGACTCGCCCTCGGCCACCTCCACCGCCTTCCGCTCGGCCTTGGCCTCATCGGCCTGGGCCGCGTCCTCCTGCTGCATACGGAGCTGGCGCACCGCGAGGAATTCGAGCACGCGGTCCTTCACGTCGCTTAGGGCGTAGTGATCCTCGTCGAGGATCTGCTGCGCCTCGGGCAGCGAGAGGTGCTCCTTGCTCCGCACGTTCCAGGGCAGCTCGACGACGTTCTCCAGGAACGTCCGGATGACCTGGCTCTCCATTGACTCGCGGCCGATGCGGCTCAGCCGCCCGAGCTCGCGGTCGACTTCCTTCCGGGCCTCCGGCGGCAGGTCGAGCGCCTCGATCTTCTCGCGGAGCTCTTGCAGGTCGTCGCGCTCGTCGCCCTCGCCCAGCTCGCGCTGAATGGTCTTGAGCTGCTCGCGCAAGAACATCTCGCGCTGCCGCTCGCCCAGTTCCTCCTGGACCTGCGACTTGATGTCTTCCTGGGCATCGAGCACGCCGATCTGGCGCTGGACGTGAACCAGCACCCGACGGAGGCGCTCCTCGACGCTCAGCGTCTCGAGCAGCCCCTGCCGCTGGGCGGGCGTGATATCGATGTAGCCCGCGACCAGGTCGGCGAACCGGCCCGGCTCGTTGACGCCGGCGAGCACCTGCTGGACGACTTCGTCCGGCAGCCCGGACTTCTGCCCCAGCTCCGCGGCCCGGGCGCGGGCCTCGCGATGAAGGGCCACGAAGGCCGGGTCATCCGGGTTGATGGGGAGCATCTCCTCGGCTTCACGGACCACGGCCTGGAGGTACCCCTCGCGCTCGCTGTAGTGGATCGCGATGCCACGCTGTTCGCCGTGCAGGAGGAGCTGCATGCCCGAGAGTCCGCGCTGCAGCTGCCCGATCTTCGCGATCGTGCCGATGGTATAGAGGACGTCCGGGTTGACGCTCTCGACGTTCTGCCGCTGCGACACGGCGAACACGAGCCGCTCCGGCGTGGCGAGCGCAGCCTCGATGGCGCGCAGAGTCGCTGGACGACCGGCGCCGATCGGGGCGGTAACCCCGGGGAACAGCACCACCTCTCTCAGAGGCAGCACTGGCAAGGTCATTCGTTCGGCCATGTAGAGACTACTCCTTCCAAAACCCCAGCATTGGGGAGGATGACGGTCCCGCGTGATCGGGGCGGGAAACGCACCGAGCGTGCCAGCCCCGCGCCGCTACTTCGGGCCGTGCTACCAAACAACTTATGAGCCGGGAGGGTTTCCGCCTCACGCCGGCGAGGCAGATGCCGCCCGCATGGCACCCTTGTCTGCTGCCAGTTTGACGGAAACACCGAAGCGCGCAACCAGCCAAGCGGGTTCCTGGCGCCCGCGAACCAGGGCGCTCGCGCGGCCTCAATTCAGTTGCCGCTGGCCGCGCGCCGGTACAGATTGGGTGCCATGTTCAGCGGTTCCAACACTTCGCGTCCCGCCCCCCGGCCCCTTTCCGGGGAGCCTCCGAACCGCCGCGCCGATGACAGACTCGGCCGATAAGCCGCTGGCGGCGCGCCTTGCCGAAGCGCTGGGCGACGCGTACACCATCGAGGGAGAGATCGGCCGCGGAGGCATGGGCGTCGTGTACCGGGCCCGTGACGAGCGGCTCCAGCGACGGGTCGCCATCAAGGTTCTGCCCCCCGAGCTCGCCTTTCAGCGGGACATTCGCGAGCGGTTCACCCGCGAAGCGCAGACGGCCGCCCGCCTCTCACACCCCAACATCGTGCCGATCCACACGGTCGGCGAGGGCCAGGGCCTCGTCTATTTCGTGATGGGATACGTGGACGGCGAGTCCGTGGCCGCCCGCATTCGGCGCCGCGGAAAGCTGCCGGTCGACGAGGCACGGCGGATCATGATGGAGGCCGCGGACGCCCTGAGCGCCGCCCATGCGCTGTCGATCATTCATCGCGACATCAAGCCCGACAACATCCTGCTCGAAGGGCCGCGCGGCCGGGTCATGGTGACGGACTTCGGCATCGCGAAGGCGCTCTCATCCAGCTCGGGGGCGACGCTCACGGGAGCGGGCGTGGCGATCGGAACGCCCGCGTTCATGAGCCCCGAGCAGGCCGCGGGCGAGCGCGACATCGACGGCCGCTCGGACGTCTACAGCCTGGGCGTGGTGAGCTACCAGATGCTCACCGGCGAGCTCCCGTTCACCGCGCCGACGGTGGCCGGGATCCTCATGAAGCAGATCACCGAACCAGCGCCCGACCTCCGCACCCGCCGGCCCGACGTGCCCGAGGACATGGCGCTCGCGGTGAGCCGGTGCCTGGAGAAGGACCCGGAAAACCGCTGGCCCAGCGCCGATGCGCTCCGGCGCTCGCTGGAGAGCCGCTCGGTGAGCGGCTACCGGCCGACGGGAACGACCTTCCGCGGCCAGCAACCCGGCGCGGCCTCGCCTCGTCCGCTGACCGGAAGCCGCGCCCGGCCACCGGCGGGGCGCGATCCGGGCGCCCGTGCCCTGCCCGGCCGCCCGGGGCCGCCGCTTTCTCCGCGAGCCGCCGGCGCCGCGCGCCGGCGCGATCTCCGTGAGCGGCACGATCGGGACAAGGATCTCGTCCCGGACACCGGCGAGCCGAGGATCGTGCAGCGGGTGCGCGGCCAGTTCGCGAGCTGGGCAGCGGTGAGCCTGGGCTGTCTCGGCATCAACGTCGCCACGGGGATCCACGATCCCTGGTTTCTGTTCCCCATGTTCGGCATGGGGATCGGCCTGTTCAGGGGATACTCTCAGCTCTGGCAGGCGGGGTACAGCTGGCGTGACGTGCTGACGCGCCCACCGGCTCCGGACGCCATCGAGACTACCATGGTGAAGGGATCGACGCGGTTTGGGCGGCAGCTCCCGCCGCCCAAGCCCGAGGATTTCGGAGTGCACCTGGGCGCCATCCAGCAGGTCCAGGGCGACCGCCAGGCCATCCTGAAGCTGCTCGATCGGCTTCCCGCCTCGGAGCGGAAAATGTTGCCTGAGGTTCAGCAGACGGTGGACGCGCTGTACGAGCGCGCCACGGATCTCGCCCGGACCCTGCATGCTCTCGACAGCAGCATGAATACCGAGGAGCTGCTCCAGATCGACGAACGGCTGGCCGCCCTCAACCGCGAGCCTGACGATCCCGAGCGGGCACGCCGGCTCAACCTGCTCGCGCGGCAGCGGCAGGCCATCGTGGATATCCAGAGCCGCCGAGGCCAGGTCGCGGGGCACCTCGAATCCTGCGTGCTGGCCATGCAGAATGTCCGATTCGACCTGCTTCGCCTTCGTTCCGCCGGCGTCGCGGCCGTCCTCGGCGACCTGACTCAGGCCACCCAGCAGGCCAAGGCGCTGTCCCGCGACGTGGACAACGCGATCGCCGCCGCGGGCGAGATCCGCGAGGCCATGCGCCCGTAGCTCAGAACTTCGCGATCTCGATCATCGCCTCCTCGAGATCGTTCACCTGCGGCAGAATGACGTCCTCCAGCTCCGGTGCGTAGGCCACGAAGGTGTCGGTGGAGGCCACCCGCCGGACCGGCGCATCGAGATAGCTGAACATCTCGTCCGCGATGCGCGCGGCGATCTCCGCTCCATAGCCCCACGACAGCGAATCCTCGTACGCCACGATCACGCGGTTGGTCTTCCGCACCGACGCTCCGATCGTGTCCCAGTCCACCGGTGAGAGCGAGCGCAGATCGACCACCTCGGCGCTTAGTCCGTGCCGCTCCTCCGCCTCCTTCGCGGCCCAGAGCGAGCGCTGCACCAGCGCGCCGTAGGTGATGACGGTGAGATCGGTCCCGGGGCGGACCACCTTGGCCTTGCCGAGCGGGATCATGAAGTTCGGACCGGGGTTCGGCGCCTTGTTGTACGTCTGCCGATAGAGATGCTTGTGCTCGAGGAAGAGCACCGGGTCGTCGGCCCGGATGGCGGTGCGGAGCAGCCCGTTCGCGTCGAGCGCGGTGGACGGGCAGACCACGCGGAGGCCCGGCACCCCGGTGAAGATCGCGGCGCCGGTCTGCGAGTGATACACCGAGCCGCCCTTGAGATAGCCGCCGTAGGTGACCCGAACCACCACGGGCGCCGAGAAGGCGTTGTTGGACCGCCAGCGCATGAGCGCGAGCTCGTTCCGGAGCTGCATGTAGGCGGGCCAGATGTAGTCGAAAAACTGGATCTCCACCACCGGCTTGAGTCCGCGCGTGGCGAGCCCGATGGCGCGGCCGATGATGTTCGCCTCAGCCAGGGGCGAGTTGTACACCCGGGCGCTGCCGAAGGCGCGCTGCAGGCCCCACGTGACCTTGAAAACGCCTCCCTTGCCCTTCACGTCGGCGAGGTTGCCCTCCCGGCTGCAGTCCGCCACGTCCTCGCCGAACACCACGATCCGGGCATCCCGCGTCATCTCGTCCCGGAGACAGGTGTTGAGCAGGTCGACCATCGTGGTCGGGTCGCCGGTGAAGCGCGGATCGTCTTCGGTGTCGAACTGCTCCGAGGTGGGGTCGACGTCGGGGGAATAGACGTAGCGATACACCGTGTCGGTGGCCGGCTGCGGCGAGGCGAGCGCCACCTCGGTAGCGCCCTGCACCTCCTCGGCGACCTGCTGCGCGATCGCGTCGAGCTCCGCCTGCGTCGCGATCCCTTCCTCAAGCAGATGCTTCGGCAGCCGGTTCAGCGGATCGCGTTCCGCGTCCACCTGGCGCTCGACCGGCGGCCGATACTGCACCTCGTCATCCGAGAGCGAGTGGCTGTAGGGGCGGATCACCTTGGCGTGGACCAGCGCCGGGCCTTTCCGGGCCCGCGCGTAGTCCACGGCCTTGACCATGGCGTCGTACGACGCGAAGACATCGCAGCCGTCGACTTCCTGGATGAAGAGCCCGGGGAATCCGGTAAGGAGGCGGGAAATCGAGCCGCCCGCGGTGTTGACCTCCACCGGGACCGAGATGGCGTAGCCGTTGTCCTCGACCAGGAAGACGACGGGCAGCTTGAGGTTGGCGGCGGTGTTGAGCGCCTCCCAGAATTCGCCCTCGCTGGTGGTGCCGTCGCCGGTGGTGCAGAGCACCACTTCGTCGCCATGGATCTGCTCGTCCCGATCGGCGATCCCCTCGATGCTGGAGTACCGGAGCCACGCCTCGGCGCAACCCACCGCCTGGAGGAACTGGGTGCCCGTCGGACTCGAGGCGCTTACGATGTTGAGCGCCTTGTGCCCCCAATGGGAGGGCATCTGGCGGCCGCCGGAATTGGGGTCGTCGGCCGCGCCCACGGCGGAGAGGAGCTGCTCGGTGGCGGTCATGCCCAGGCCGAGGTAGAGGGCCCGGTCGCGGTAGTAGGTGTAGAACCAGTCGTATGCCGGCCTGAGCACTCGGGCGGCCGCCACCAGCACTGCCTCGTGTCCCGCCCCGGAGATCTGGAAGAAGATCTTGTTCTGCCGCTTGAGCTGGATCTCCTTGTCGTCGATCCGGCGCGCGAGCAGCATGAGGTGGTACATCTCGAGGAGGTCCGCCTTTTCCAGCTTGGCGGCCGTGCGGGGCCTGAGGGAGGTGCGTGTGGCCATCGGACTCGGGGGGAGAGGGTCGCGGTGCCGGGACTGAATTCATACGGAAGATAGCGCCGCGCGAGGGCCTCTAGGGAGCTACCCCCGAGCCGGCAAGCAGCTCCGGAAGGCGGGGAAACAGCGGCAGCGCCGCCCGGACGTCGGCGTCGGTCCCAAGGAGCAGGTCTTCCTCGGCATCGCTGCCCCAGCGCGTGAAGGCGGCTCGAGCCGCCAGCAGACGCCCAATTCGGGCTCGAAGCGCCGGCGAGCACTCCGCCCGAGCTCCGAGCCGCTCTCGCACTTGTGCAAGAAATGGCGTTACGAGCCGAGTGTCCCACGCTGCGCTGTCGGCGAGCCACGCGGTGCGCGCGGGCGCCGCGGGGGAGAGGGTCGCGGCAACGCTGTCGGCGACGGCCATGGCGTACCCGCGCTCGGACGCTACGCTGAACCAGACCGGAATCTCTGCTCCGAGGGGCCGTGTCACGTCAGGCGCTACGCCACCACCGCCGCGAACCGGCCGGCCGTGGTCAGTGCGGTATACCGCGAGCGTGTCCTCCGGCGCGCCACCCCTTCCGGCCAGCGCGAGATACTCGTCCGTCCCCAGGCCCGTATACCGACGTTGGATGATCCTCCCGCTCGGCGTCACGACCCGGGCAGTGGTCAGCCAGACGACATCACCGTTCGCCAGCGGCAGGGCCGACTGCATCAAGGCCTTGCCGAAGCTCCGCCGGCCAAGGATGAGGGCTCGATCGTGGTCCTGCAGCGTGCCCGCGAGCATCTCCGAGGCGCTCGCCGATCCGGCGTTCATCAGCACGATCAGGGGAAGCGCCGTGAACTCACCGGCCCCATGCGTCACAGCCCGGGGGAGCGTCGATGTCTTGCGCCCTTCCGTGTGAAGCACCTCGGACCCGTCCGGAAGGAATTCGGAGGCGATCTCGATCATGGCCTGGAGATCCCCACCGGGATTGCCGCGCAGGTCGAGCACGAGCTGCTTCGCGCCCATGCCCCTCAGCTTCCTGACCGCCTCGCTCAACTGTTTGGGCGCGGGCGGGGTGAACCGCTGGAGCCTCACGTAGCCGGTCAACGGGTCCACCATCCGCGGTGCGGTCACGACACGGTGGTCGAGCAACGCGCGTTTCACGGTGACCGCAAACGTATCGGGATCCACCACGCTGCCGCGCTCGAAAGTGATGCGGAGACGCGTTCCCTTGTCGCCCAGGAGCCGTGCCTCGACGGCGTTCGGATCAAGGCCCACCACGCTGCTGTCATTCACCCGGACGATCCGGTCGCCGGGCTGAACACCGGCCTGAGCCGCGGGCCCTCCCGTCTGCACGTCGAGGACGATGGCGGCCCCATCCGACCGTTCGAGCGAGAGCCCCGGCTCGGCGAGGTCGCCCCGGTCCCAGCGCACGTGGAGGTCGAAGTCTTCGCGGGTCACGTACCGGCTGTGAGGGTCCAGCGAGCTCAACATGCCCCGGATGGACGCCTGGACCAGGCGGCCCACGTCCACGGAATCCACGTAGTTGGCCCTGACCTGGCTCAAGACACCGGAGAATGCCTGCAGCTGCTCGTAGGTCGTGGTCTGGGCGGCGAGCGGCACGGGCGCCCCCAATGCCAGGGCGAGCCCCCACACGATTCCCGGGCCGGACCGCGAGCGGATCACGGGGCAGCCTCCAGCGTGCGGAGCTGGTCACGTACTTCCGCGATCTCGGGCCCGAACCGGCTCGGGGCGATCGCCAGAAAGCGGTCGAAGGCTGCTCGGGCGTCATCCCGGCGGTTCAGTCTCAGCGCGACGATGCCCGAGAGATAGGGAACGCGCGCATCTCGCGGTGCTGAAGCCATCGCCTTGTTCAGCGCGTCGGCGGCGTCCTCGAGCCGCCCTTCCCGGAAGAGCGTGACGCCGAGATCCGTCACCAGGCCAGGATCCTCGGGGTTGGCGTCGATGGCCGCCTGGCGCTCCCGAACCGCCTGGTCCCAGTCTTGGCGCGCCTCCGCGATACGGGCGAGCTGGACGTGCGCCGCATAGAGCGAGATGTCGAACTCGAGGGCTCGGCGGAAGGTCGGCGCGGCCTCGTCGTAGCGGCCGGCGAGATACAGCGCGGTGGCAAGCGCATAGCGATAGTCGTTGGCCCTGAGCGGCGTCTGGCCCAGCGCGTCGCCGGCGGAGTCGGCGAGCGCCCTGCCCGTCAGGATCGCGAAGTCCTGGACCGCCTCATCGTACAGCTTGAGGTGCGCCGCGGCGAGCCCATGGTACCAGAGAAGCCCCTCGGGGAGAGTCCGGCCCTGGGCTCCCGCCCGGGCGTCCGCCAGCGCCGCAGAACACAGCGCGTGCGCCTCATCGTACCGCCCGTTGGCGAGGCGGTTCATCCCCTTCGAGAGAGGGCCGAGCCACCAGACCGTGATGATGTACGACCCCTGGCGGACCGACGACCTCTCGTCTACGTGCCCGAGGATGCCGAGGTCCACCAGCGGATTCACCAGGAACGCCCGCCGATAGTAGCGCTCGCCGGTCTGCACCTCGGAAACTACGCCCTCCTTGCCCCGCTCTTTCTCGAGCTTCTTCCAGTAGCCTTTCCCGCGCGCGATCGGGAGGGCCGACAGTGCGAGATAGGCTTCGGCGTACTGGGGGGCGAGCGCGACCGCGTCGTGGAGGGCGTGGTCCGCATCGTCCCACCGTTTCGCGCGCCAGTAGCCCATGGCGAGGTCGTAGTGCGCGACGGCGTCGTTCGAATCCGCTCTGGCCCGCCGCTCCAGCGAATCGAGCGGCACCGCGCGCGCCTTGGCGTCTTGCGCGGCCCCTGGATGTGTCGCCGTCACGAGGAGGAGGAGCGCCAATCTACAGGCGCGACGCCTCAGCTCCCCCACTTGCTCTCCTTCACCTCGGCCAGCACCCCCTCCAGGTCATTGAACCGGACCGCCTTGGGCTCGGCCGGCATGAGCGGCAGCTCGAGCTCCGTCTTCGGACCCGTCACCTTCACCCGCACCCGGGCGACGCCCTTCTTGCCCATGTCCACCGTCACCGGCACGTACATGAGGAAACCGTCCGGCACGTTGTGCTGCTCGACCCGAAGCCGGACGCGGTACTGGCCGCCGTCAGCCGGCTCGATGTGCGTCGCCACGTCGTACGTCGGGATGGCAGTGCCGTAGACCCACTGTTCGAAGAACCAGCCCATGTTGGTGCCCACGTGTGCCTCGACCGTGCGCCGGAAATCGTCGGTCGAGGCGCGCTTGCCCTGGTAAGTCCGATAGAAATCCTGCATGGTCGCGGTGAAGCGGTCCTCGTTCATGGTCCGGAGATCGAGCATGAGGATCCGGAGCATGTGGACCACCCACGCGCCCTTCTTGTAGACCACGGTGCCATAGTCGTCGAGATCGGCATCCCGCGAAAGCTGGACCCGATACCCGAGTGAGATCGGTCCGGGCACATCGTGCCGTCCGACGATCGACGAGCGGTACTGCCGCAGCATGTTGAAGTACTTCTCGTTGCTGTGGAGCGAGGTCTGCATGAACCAGAGGCCGGAGAACTCGGCGAAGCCTTCGCTCAGCCACTGGTCGTGGTAAGTCTGGAAGTCGACGCCGATGCCCCACCACTGGTGCGCCACCTCGTGCGCCCGGAATACGGCGTCCTCGCCGCCGTCGCTGGTCTTGGAGAAGGTGGCCCACGACAGGTGCAGCATGCCGGGAAAAGCCTCGCCGTGGAGCTCCGGGATCTCGGTCGCGTACAGCCGATCGACCGGAAGCGGGCCGTAGACCGACTGAAAGAACTGAAGGCTCTTCCCGACGTCGGCGGCGACCGTCTCGCGCATCTTACCCTGCTGCATCACCACCCGCGCGAGCTTCTTGTGCGACTCCTCCGAGATCATCACCGTCACCGGCGGAATGCCGGGCTCGCTTAGGGTGTAGTCCTTGAACAGGCCGAGATTGAAGGACGCGTTGCGGATGGGGCCCTGGGTCACCCAGTGCGTCGTAACGGTGCGCCCCGCGTGGCTCGAGTCGGTGCGGTCGCCCACGCTCGCGAGGATGTAGGCGTCGGCCGTGTGGAAGGTGAGGTCGAAGGTGGCGAGCGTCCGCCCCTCGAGCGACACCGGATACCACGCCGCGGAGCTCCTGATCCGGAAAAAGTCGATGAAGCGCTCGATCAGGTCGCCGTGGTAGGAGATGGTGAGGGTCCGGGTCTCGCCCGGCTTGAGCGGCGCGCCCATCCGGACCCAGAGCAGCTCGCTGTCTTTGCCCTTGAACACCGTCGCCGGCTCCCCGCCATCCCAGCTCGCCGAATCGACCTTGAGCGCCGGGAACAGCTCGAACGCGATCCACGGACCGACCGGCGCCTCGGCGGTGATCGCGAGCCTGGCGGTGGCGGCAAAGCCGATGTCGCCGATGCCGCTCTGCGGCAGGTCCACCGTGATGGCGTAGCTCCGGATCTGCGCCGCGTCGACCCGCTCACCCGTGATCGCCGGGTCGCGCATCCGGCCGCCGAGCGGGAACTGCGCCAGCACCTCGGCATCGGCGCCCCAATGGCGTGCCGCCTTGCCGCTGAGCGTGACCTGCTCGACCTGGTGCGGGTCGATCATGAGCATGAGCGGCGAGCCCTCGCGGCGCCCGACATAGGCGTAGAACAGGTCGGTGCGCTCGCCGTTGAGCAGCGCGCTCATCAGGTCGGGATCAAAGGTCTTCGAGTCCTCATCCGAGACGTACTTGAGGGCGTCGCGCACCCGGTCGCGCAGGAGCGAAGGCGCCGTCTCCGCGTGGAAGGCGAGCCGGGCGCGCAGCTCGGACGCGGTCGTGTCGGCGAAAAGAAAGAGCACGTCGGTGACCGGCGCGTCGATCGCCGTCGTCTTCTCCGAGCGGGCCAGGCGCTGCTGCTCGATCCGGGAGGGCGGCGCGAAGGCGAACGAGCCCGTGCCGTGAAACAACGCCGCCACGGTACGTCCGCCGATGGGCGTCAGCAGGTACAGCTTGCCGGTGGCCAGGGTGAACCGGGCCACATCGCGGGTGAGCACCAGGTTGCTCACGTCCGCGACGCCATCGGCGGCCGCGCCCAGCGCCATCACCTGCGTGAAGCGATCCGCGTAGCCCGCCGCAACCGTGTCCGTCTGCGCCAACGCCGGCACCGCGTGGCCCAGCAGGAGGATGGTGGCGACCGCGCCGCCGAGGACACGACGGGGAAGCAACCCACGGACAGCGGGACTCGCCACACCAACCTCCGGATAGAGGAAACCCCCGCCGCGAACTCGGGGGAGGCGGGGTGGGCAGACAGCGGGTTTTGGATCGAGGGGACGGCGACAAGATGACCAGCCACGGATGGCCCGTCAACCGTCAAGAACTGCTACAAGCTGCGCTGGAAACTGCACCGGAGAGATTTGACGAAGCTGTTGCGACACATAGCATCATCACCGAGGTCATAGCTGTCGCACTAGTGCCTTATTTCGCTTCGTATACGACACGCCCGCCGACCACCGTAACCCGCACCGAAACCCGCTCGATCGCCTCCGGCGGGATCCGGGTCAGGTCGTGCGATGATCCCGTACGATTACGCCGCCCGGGATGTCGCGGGTCGCCCGCGTGGTGCCGGCGGCGCGGAGCGCTGCGGTGTTGGCGAGGGCCATGTGGCCGTCGAGCCGCAGGCATGGAAGGGGCTCAACGAAGCTTGGTGAGCCGGCGGACGGCCTCGAGCTTCTCGAGAGCGCTGCCGCCGGACGCGGCGGGCGCGACGGAGAACAGATCGCGGATGTCGAGCAGGATCTCCAGCATGAGCTGGTCGCGCATGTATGCGCTATCCAGGTCGATCATCCGGCCCTCGTCGCCTGCGGCCTTGGCCCGGTCGTAGGACTCCCGGTAGATCGATTCCAGGTTGGCGAGGATGCGTTCGCGGGGGCGCATGGGTTCTCCAGGGTCGGCTCAAGTATAGGACGGCATCGTGCTGGTGAGCGGCGTCATCACCTCGAACGGCCACAACACGATCGACGGGAACCGCGTTGCCGCAGCTGGCGGTGGGCAACGGCCACAAGACGTTCCAGTACAACTCGTGCAACATCGTCAGCGCGCTCAACCACATGGGTTCCCTGGTCAGGCTCCGGAACGGCCGGACCGACACCTATTCGAGCTACTGAGCGCCCGT
This sequence comes from Gemmatimonadales bacterium, assembly GCA_025928645.1. Lineage (GTDB taxonomy): Bacteria > Gemmatimonadota > Gemmatimonadetes > Gemmatimonadales > GWC2-71-9 > CAVVWJ01. The sequence continues at coordinate 20,020 of JAICJD010000001.1, read as the reverse complement.
CGCTATACTTCTCGGACGCGGCCGGGGCACCCCGCCCCGGCCTTCGTCTTTGCGCCCGAGCCCGCCATGACGCTGCACGGCACGAACGTCCTCATCTTCGCCGGCCCCCTCTACGAAGACCTCGAGCTGTGGTACCCCAAGATCCGGCTGGAAGAGGAGGGCGCCCGGACCGTGGTGGCCGGGACGGGTGAGCGCACCTACCAGGGCAAGCGGGGCTACCCGCTGACGGTGGACGCCAGCGTGGACGACCTGCACGCCGACGACTTCGACGGGCTGGTCATCCCGGGCGGCTACGCGCCCGACATCATGCGGCGCTCCAGGAAGCTGCTCCAGCTCACCCGCGACATCTACGACGCGGACAAACCGGTGGCGTTCATCTGCCACGCCGGCTGGGTCCCGATCTCCGCCGGCATCGTCCGCGGCAAGCGCGGCACCAGCGTCGGCGCGATCCGGGACGACCTGGTGAACGCGGGCCTGCTCTGGGAGGACAGCCCGGTCGTGGTGGACGGCAACCTGATTTCCAGCCGGACCCCCGCCGACCTGCCGCAGTTCATGCGGGCGCTGATCCGCGCGCTCGCGGCTCGCGGCGCCGAGGCGCAGGCAGCCGTTCCCGCGGCCGGCGCCAGATGACGCTCGCCGACGCGCAAGGCCGGGTGGACGCCTGGGTGAGTCAGTTCGAGGAAGGCTACTTCGACCCGCTGACGAACCTCGCGCGCCTGGCCGAAGAAGTGGGGGAGCTGGCGCGCGAGGTAAACCATCGCTTCGGACAGAAGACGAAGAAGCCGGGCGAGCCCGAGGGCGACCTGGGCATGGAGCTGGCGGACATCCTGTTCGTCCTCGTCTGCATGGCCAACCGCGAGCACATCGACCTCGGCGCCGAGTTCGACCGCATGATGCAGAAGGTGGAGACGCGGGACAGGGACCGGTGGACGAGGAAGGGGCAGGCACGCGGACGGGCGGGCGGGTAGCTCCTACTCCCACTCCTCCGGCGCGCCCTCCAGCTCGGCCAACAGCACCAGGTAACTCTCCCACCGATCGCGCGCGATCGCTCCGCCCTCGACGCCCTCGCGGACCCGGCATCCCGGCTCGCTCCGGTGGCGGCAGTCGGCGTAGCGACAATCGTTGAGAAACGGGCGGAACTCGGGGAAGCAGGTGTCGAGCTCCCCGGGGTCTATCCCCCACAGTCCCACCTCGCTGAAGCCTGGCGTGTCCACCAGATAGCCGCCGGCATCGAGCGGCAGCATGACCGCGGAGACCGTCGTGTTGCGGCCGCGGCGCACCTTGGCGCTGATCTCGCCGGTGCGGAGCGCGAGGCCAGGCTGGACCCGGTTGAGCAGGCTGGACTTGCCGGCGCCCGAAGGCCCGGTGACCACCGAGACGTGCCCGGCCAGTGCCGCGGCAAACGCCTCGATGCCCTCGCCGGTGCGAATGCTGGCAGGGTACACGGTGTAGCCCGCCCGCCGGCAACGCTCCACCAGCCCGACGCCCGGGTCGAGGTCCACCTTGTTGACCACGACCGCGGCCGGGATCTCGTTGGCCTCGGCGACGACGAGCAGGCGATCGATGAGCTGGGGAATCGGAGCGGGATCGCGAGTGGCCGTGACCACGAAGACCTGATCCACGTTGGCGGCGACCGGACGGGTGCCACGCCCTTCAGGGACGCGGCGCTCGAGCAGCGCGGTCCTGGGCTCGACCCCGACAATGGAGTGGAGCCGGGACTCGGCGTCGGGCTCCAGCCGCACCCGGTCGCCGACGACTACACGCGTGGTGTCGCGCTTCGCCTTGCCGGTGAGGACCGCGCGGATCACGCCTTCGCCCGTGGCCACGCGGTAGACGGACCCGTCCCGCTCGAGCACGGTGCCGAGGCGCGCGGTCACCACTCCGCGGGCGCGCGGGCGATCGCCTCGTCCAGCGCGGCCTTCACGTCGTACAGCGACAGCGCCTGGAGCCGCTCGGCCGCCTCCGCTTCGGTGCGCCCCCACGCGAGCGTGTCGGTCTCTACATGTCCGACCGGGCGCTCGCCGGACGGCGACCAGCGCACGAACAGGAGCGCCGCCCCGTAGAGGCCGCGCACGTCCGGCTCGGGATCCACGTACACCGCCACCGAGTAGGCGCGTCCGTCGCTCCCGCCGAAGGCCGCCGCCCGCTCGTGCTTCGCCATGTACCCGCCCAGCGTCAGCTCGTTCATCGTCCCGGTAGCGACTCCCGCACGAGGTTACCGAGCAGAAAGGCGATGTTGGCGGGTCGCTCCGCCAGCCGCCGCATGAGGTAAGGATACCACTGGGTTCCGAAGGGGATGTAGACCCGGAGCCGGAAGCCGTCCCGGCGAAGCCGCTCCTGCAGGTCGCGCCGCACCCCGTAGAGCATCTGGAATTCGAAGCGGTCGTTGGCGATGCCCTGACGGCGCACGAAGTCGCGGGCCTGGGCGATGATCGCCTCGTCGTGGGTCGCGATGCCCGGGTAGTTGCCCGCCGTCAGCAGACGCTCCATGAGCCGCACGTAGTTGCGGTCCACGTCGGCCTTGTCGGGAAAGGCCACGCTCGGTGGCTCGAGGTAGGCGCCCTTGCAGAGCCGGACTCGCGCCTTCATCTCGATCAGGCGCTCGATGTCCTGCTCGGAGCGCCGCAGCATGGACTGGATGACCACCCCGCAGCGGCTGCCGAACGGCTCGAACAGCCGCCGCTCGAAGAACTCGAGCGTGCGCGCGGTGTACGCCGAGCCCTCCATGTCCAGGCGGACGAATCCCTGGAGCGAGGCCGCTTTCTCCAGGATGGCGGTCATGTTGGCGACGCAGAGGGCCTCGGAGATGTCCAATCCCATCTGGGTGAGCTTCACCGAGACGTTCACCTCGGCGCCGCTCGCGGCCATCCGGTCCAGCATGCAGAGATACTGGTCGCGCGCGGCCGTCGCCTCCGAGTCGACGGTGACGCTCTCCCCCAGAAGATCGAGCGAGGCGGTGATGCCGCGCCGGCTCAGCTCCAGCGCGGCCGCGACTCCCTGCTCGATCGTCTCGCCGGCCACGAAGCGCGAGGCGAACCGCCGCGCGAGCCCGTTCCCCCGCACGAAGTTGAACACGCCGCGCCGCTCGGAGAGCCAGAGCAGCCCCTGTCGCAGAATCACGATGGCACCTTGTCGAAGGCCGAACGGGCGCCGCCGGTCGCCCGGAACGCCCCCGAAGGTAGCGGGGCATGGTGAGAGGGAGTAGAGGGCCGGCGGGCCTTGAATCTTTATGCAACCCTGTGACTGACGTCACCTTACGGCGCCCCCACCGCCTGATTTTATGGCGGGGTTTGTGTCGGTCCGCACGGTCCGGCCGCCCTCGGGCGCCGATCTTGTCGGACGCCATGCCGCGCCGACGCAAGCCGCAGCCCTCCCCCGCACCCTCCGAGTCCGCCCAGGCGGCCGGCCTCCGCTATGTGAGCGACACGACGCCGGGCATCCGGCGGCTGCGCTCGGGACGGGGCTTCCGCTACGTCGGCACCGACGGCAGAGCCCTCAGAGACAAGACCGTGCTCGAGCGCATTCGCCGGCTGGCCATTCCGCCGGCGTACGCCGATGTGTGGATCTGTCCCGTTCCGAACGGCCACTTGCAGGCCACCGGCCGGGATGCTCGCGGAAGGAAGCAGTATCGCTACCATCCGCGGTGGCGGGAAATGCGCGACGAGACCAAGTTCGGCCGGATGCTCGCGTTCAGCGAAGCGCTCCCGCTCATCCGGCGACAGGTGGACGCCGACCTGGCGCGGCCCGGCCTGCCTCGCGAGAAGGTGCTGGCGACGGTGGTACGGCTGCTCGAGTGCACCGGCATTCGCGTGGGTAACGAGGAGTATGCCCGCAGTAACCGGTCGTTCGGGCTCACCACGCTGCGCGACCACCACGTGGAGATCACCGGCTCGACCATGCAATTCGAGTTCCGCGGCAAGAGCGGTAAGACCCACAAGGTGGAGCTGAGCGACCGCCGGCTGGCGCGGATCGTCGCGCGCTGCCAGGCAGTGCCGGGCGCTGAGCTGTTTCAGTACGTGGATGAAGCTGGGAATCGGGAGGCGATCGGCTCGGGCGACGTGAACGACTATCTCAGGCGCATCACGGGCGAGGATTTCACCGCCAAGGACTTCCGGACCTGGGCGGGCACGCTGCAGGCGGTGGAGGCGCTCGAGGCGATCCCGCCGGCGGCCTCAGGCCGCGAGGCCAAGGCCGCCGTTCTCCAAGCCGTTGACAAGGTGGCCGAGCGGCTCAACAACACGAGGGCGGTGTGCCGGAAGTACTACATCCATCCGGCAGTGCTGGAGCGTTACGAGGCGGGGACCCTCCACGACGCGCTCGGCAACGGTCGGCCCAAGGCGTCGGCCGCGTCCGGGCTCGAGCCTGACGAGCAGGCGCTGGTGCGCCTGCTCAGGGCCGTGGCGGGCTGAAGCTCACGGATAGCCTGCGCCCCCACCCCCGCCCATCCCGCTGCCCCCGGTTCCACCACCGGTGCCACCGGTGCCACCCGCGCCCACCGTCACCGTCCCCGACATGATCGCGCGCCCGTGGACCTTGCAGAAGTACGTGTACGTCCCGGCGGTCCCGAAGGCGCGCTGAAACGCCCCGGAGGACTGGATCTCGGACGTGGGGCCATCGTCGAAAGTGACCGAGTGCAGCGTGTCGCCGGCTGCCCACTGCCAGGTGACCGTGGTCCCGACGGGAACCGTCATCTGCGCCGGATTGTAGAAGTCGTTGCCGACGGTGACGGTGCTTCCTGATGCCCCGGTTCCCGGGCTCGGAGCGGTGGGGGTGTCGGCCCCCCCGCCTCCGCCGCAGGCAACCAGAGAGAGCAGAGCCAGTCGGCTCAGGATGATGCGCCCGCGCATGCGTTCTCTCCGTGAAGTCGGTCGAGTAATCCCGACTCCATGACTAGCAAACGCCGGCGCCTCGGTCTTGCAGGTCCCGAGCCGATTTGTGCCACCGGAGCGGGCGCCGCATCTTGCAACGAGAGGGGGGAAGGCGCATGACGCCGAGAATGATCCGAATCGACGGCTTCACGGTGCGGGAGGGGAGACACGCGGCGGGGAGCAGCCTCCCCTGGCACCGGCATCCTGGCCCCACCCTTTGCTTCGTGTATGCCGGCGGATTCACCGAAAGCTTCGTCGGCACCACGCTCGATTGCACTCCGGGCACGCTCAAGGTGACGCCGGCCGACGAGCTCCACAGCAACCGGTTCGGCCGGGAGGAGACCCGCGGGATGCTGGTCGAGGCCGACGCGGCCGTGGCAGACAGGCTGGGTCGGCAAGCCGCGATCCTCGGCCAGCGGGCGAGCTACCGAGACGAGCACCTGAGCTGGCTGGCCTGGCGGCTCCTGTCCGAGGTCCGGCATACGGACGCCGCGGCCGCGCTCGCGATCGAGGGACTGTTGTTGGAAATTCTCGGCGGCATCACCCGATCGCGCGACCTGCGCCTGCACGGCACCGTCCCGCGCTGGGTCGTCGAGGCGCGGGACTACCTGCACGACCCGGGCGAGATCGGAAGTGTCGGCGACTTGGCGGCGATGGTGGGCGTGCACCCTGTCACGCTGGCGCGCGGCTTCCGCCGGGCGTACGGCTGCACGGTCGGGTCGTACCTGCGATGGCTACGGCTGGTCCGGGCCGCCCGGCGGCTGGCGGAGACCGACGCGCCGCTCGCGGAGATCGCGATCGCGGCGGGGTTCGCCGACCAGAGTCACTTTTCCAACGCGTTTCGTCGGGAGACCGGCGTCTCGCCCTCGGCGTTCCGTCGGGCGGTGCGGCCGGCGGGCTCGGCCGAATCGCCCTGACAGGGGCGCTCGGCCTCGACCCCCTCGGCGAGGTGATCGATCGCCCGGGTCAGCGCGTCGGCCACGATGTCGAAATGCGAGCGGTGCCACGCCGGCACGCCGGCGCGAAGGATGATGGCCTGCGGCGAGGCGTGCACCACGCCGAGCCGTTCCGCCAGCGCGCGCGACAGCGGCCGGTGCTTGATCACGTCCACGACATAGACGGGCACCTGCCTGAGGCGCCGGAACGCGAGCATCTCCTCGTAAGCGAAGCCGCTGGTGGGGCAGATAGGGCTGTGCTTGTAGAGCACGGCGAGCGGAGCGGTGAGGAGCGGCGGCAGGTCGGCGTCGTTCACGATCACGTGCATGCCGCAACCTACACTCGCGCCGCCGGCCGGGGCTATGCGAGACGCATGCGCTCGAGCTGGCGCCGGAAGCGCGGGTCGCTCCGGAGGCCGTCGAGCATCGGCTCGACGTTGAGGTAGGCCAGCCAGCCGCGCCGCTCCTGGTAGGCGCGGTCGAGTCCGGCGAAGGCGCGGTCGGCGTCACCCAGCGCGGCGGAGAGGGTCACCAGCGCCACCGGCGACACGTATCGCTCGCCCCGGCGGGCCTCGAGCTCCTCCAGGATGGCGCGCGCCTCCAGCGGGCGGCCCCGGGCCACGGCCACCGCGCCGAGTCCGGCCTCGGCCAGCGCCGGGCTCGCGGTGAGCGCGATCGACTCGCGAAACGCCCCAGCCGCCTCGTCCCACCGTCCCGCCTGCAGGTACGCCAGCCCGAGCAGCCGGTGGGTTTCCTCGGCGGTCGGGTCCATGGCGAGCGCGCGCCGGAGCTGCTCGAGCGCCGGCTCGGGCTGCCGGGCGTAATAGAGCAGCCAGCCCATCGTGCGCCGGATGGAGACCGACGCCGGGTCCAGGGCGAGGGCCCGCTGCGCCTCGGCCAGGGCCAGCTCGGTACGGCCCATCGCGATCTGGAACCAGGCATGCCACTGGCGCGCCACCGGATAGCGCGGATTGAGCTCGAGCGCGCGGGCGAAATGCCGGCCGGCGAGCGGCCAGTCCCAGTCGTAGACGAAGGTCACCCAGGCGAGCGAGGTGTGCGCCTCCGCGAGCGACTCGTCGAGCGCGAGGGCGCGCTCGGCCTCGGCGCGGGCGCGCTCGAGGCCTTCCTGCACCGGCGAATCGCGGTAGTCGAGCTGCAGCGCGTAGGAGTCGGCGAGCCCGGTGTAGGCGAGCGCGTAGCCGGCATCCTCGGCGATGGCGGCCTCGAAGAACCGGATCGCCTCGGCGAGGGACGCCGAGGTTCGCCGGTTCCACGCATGGCGTCCCTTGAGGTACAGGTGATACGCCCTGAGATTCGCCGTGTAGCGCACGGGGACCGGCTCGCCGAGGTCGTGGAGCAGCGTGGCGCGCAGCGTGTCCACGATGGTGCGCGCGATCTCGTCCTGCAGGGCGAACACGTCCGCCAGCTCCCGATCGTACCGCTCGGCCCAGAGCGTCCGGCCATGCCGCACGTCGCTGAGGCGCGCCGTGATCCGGAGCCGCGCCCCGGCACGGCGCACCGATCCCTCCAGGACCACGCTCACGCCCAGCCGCTGGCCGAGGGCGCGGACGTCCTCCCGGGTGCCCTTGAGCGCGAACACCGACGTCCGCGAGGCGACCTCGAGGCCCTCCACCTTGGTGAGCGCGGTGATGAGCTCCTCGGTCATTCCGTCACTGAAGTATTCGTTGTCCGGATCGGCGCTGGCGTTCACGAACGGCAGGACGGCGATCGCGCGCGTGGCCGGGGCCGCGCCCCGGGCCGGGAGAACGTCGAGCGTGGGCGCATCGAGCCCGGCGACGAACTCGGCCATGGTCGGAAACCGGTCGGCCGGCGCCTTGGCCAGCGCGCGGTCGAGCGCCCGCTCGACCGCGACCGGGGCGTTGGGCCGCCGGGCGCGGACCGGCGTGGGCGGCTCGATGGCGTGCCGGGCCATCGTGGCGCGGGCGCCGCTGCCCGCGAACGGCGGCTCGCCGGCGAGCATCTCGTAGAGCACGCAGGCCAGACTGTACTGGTCGGTGCGGCCGTCCACCCCCGACTCGGCGCTCGCCTGCTCCGGGCTCATGTAGGCCGGCGTCCCCACGGCGAATCCATGGTCGGTGATGTACGGGTCGCCGCCGCCGGCGGCGGAAAGGGCGGTGGCGACGCCGAAATCCGCGATCACCGGCTCGCCTTCCTGGAGCAGGATGTTCTCGGGCTTGATGTCGCGGTGGATCACGTCCAGCCGGTGGGCGTACCCGAGCGCGGCCGCGATCGCGCGGGTGAGCCGGAGCGCCACGTCCAGCGGCAGCGGGCCCTCGCGGGCCAGCCGGTCGCGGAGCGTCTCACAGCCGGCGTAGGGCATGACGAAGTAGAGCAGTCCACCGCACTCACCCGAGTCGTGGAGCGGCAGGATCTGCGGGTGGGCCAGCCGCGCGGCGATGCGAATCTCGCGCAGGAAGCGCTGCGGCTCGTAGGATGCGCCGGTGTCGGGCCGAAGCACCTTGATGGCCACCTTGCGCGCGTGCTTCAGGTCTTCCGCCAGGTACACCGTCGCGGCGGCGCCCCGGCCGATCTCCTCCTCGATCCGATAGCGGTCATCGAGCGCTGCCTGCAGGCGATCGGAGATGTCGGGCACACGCGCTCGGGTTCGGGCCTCGCACACGCTGGAACGACGGTACCCGGAAATCGAATCGGCCGCCGGCTCGGGGACAAGGCACGCCGCCCGGCGTTCAGGCAGGATAGTAGTGGCCGCCGTGCAGGATGGTCGTGATGAGGCTCCCCGCGGGCGAGAACCGCGCGCCGTGCACGTCCTCGAGGTCGCGCAGCGTGTCGACCACCCGCTGGGCCCCGAGGTCATCGAGCAGGCGGAGCGGACCGCCGCGGAACGCGGGAAAGCCGAAGCCGAACAGCGCGCCGATGTCGCCGTCGCGCGCGCTCCGCACCGCGCCGTCCTCGAGCGCCATCGCCGCCTCGTTGAGCATGGCGTACACCAGGCGGCGCTCGATCACGCCGGTGTCGGCGTTCTCGATGGGCCGGATGCCGAGCAGCGCGTACGCGGAATCGTCGACGCCCGCCTTGTGGCCGTCCTGGTAGCGGTAGAAGCCGCGGCCGTTCTTGCGGCCCTGCCGCCCGTCGGCCAGCAGGCGGCCGAGCGTCTCCGGCGGGCGGAGCCGGTCGCCGAACGCCGCGTGCATCACCTGGCCCGCCTTCTGCGCGACGTCGAGTCCCACCTCGTCGAGCAGCGCGATCGGCCCGACGGGAAAGCCCCAGGCGGTCATCGTGCGGTCGATCACGTCGATGGGCACGCCTTCCGCCACCATGATCGCCGCCTCGTTGAGGTAGGGCGCGAGCAGGCGGTTGACCCAGAAGCCCGGGTGGTCGGCGACCACGATGACGGTCTTGCCCATGCGGCGGCCGAACCGCACGGCGGTCACGATCGCCTCGGGGTCGGTGGCCTCGGTGGGGATCACCTCGAGCAGCGGCATCTTCTCCACCGGCGAGAAGAAGTGCATGCCGATCACGCGCCCGGGCCGGCGCGCCTCCGCCGCGATGTCGCGGATCGGGATGGTGGAGGTGTTGCTCGCGAAGATCGCCTCGGGCCGGGTGGCCGCCTCGACCTCGGCCAGGACCTGGCGCTTGAGCGCGAGGTCCTCGAACACCGCCTCGATCACCAGGTCGGCCCGGCCGAAGCCGCGGTAGTCATCGCCGCCCGAGAGCAGCGCGCCGAGCCGCTCGTACTGGGCGCGCGAGAGCCGGCGCCGCCGGTAGCGGTCGGCCAGGACCGCGCCCGCGGTCTTGAGGCCGCGGCCCACGCGCACGAGGTCGGCGTCCTTGAGCCGGGTATCGACCTCCACGTTGGCGACGGCGGTCCCGGCGATACCCGCGCCCATGAACCCCGCGCCCACGATCCCCAGCCGCCGGATCTGGCGGGGCACCGCGCTCCCCGGCGGAATGCCGTCGTCCTTCTTGAGGGCGGTGGTGGCGAAGAACACCTGCACCAGCTTCCGCGACACGTCGCCCACCGCCAGCTCGCCAAAAGCGCGGTGCTCCGCGGCGAGCCCTGCCGTGATGCCGTCCTCGAGGCCGACGCGCACGGCGTCGAGCGCGCGGAGCGGCGCGGGATAGTGCCCGGCGGTCTTGTCGCGCACCCGCTTCTCGGCGGCGCGATAGACCAGCCGCCGGCCGGCGGCGGTGCGATCCAGCGCCAGCCCAGGGAACCCGCCCCGGGGTTTGCGGCGGGGGATGCCCTCGCGCGCCAGCCGGTCGGCCGTCGCGACCGCCACCGCGCGCAGGATGCTGGGGGGCACCAGCTCGTCGACCAGCCCGAGCCGGAGCGCCTTGGTGCCGCGCTCGCTCCGGCCGCTCAGGATCATGTCGAGGGCCGCCCGCACGCCGATGAGCCGGGGCAGCCGCTGGCAGCCGCCCGCGCCGGGAATGAGCCCGAGCTGCACCTCGGGCAGGCCGAGCTGAGTCTTGGGATGGTCGGTGGCGATGCGATAGTGGCAGGCGAGGGCCAGCTCGAGCCCGCCGCCGAGGCAGGCGCCGTGGATCGCCGCGACCACCGGCGTGGGCAGGGTCTCCACCCGGCTCACCATCTCCTGGCCCTCGAAGCTGAGCCGCTCGGCCGCGCTCTCGGTGGTGACCGCGGTGAATTCCTCGATGTCGGCGCCCGCGATGAAATTGTCGGGCTTGCCGGAGATGAGGACGGCGCCCCGGATGGTGGTGTCGTCGCGCAGACGGATGAGGAGGGCCTCGAACTCCACCTTCACCGCGTCGCTCAGCTTGTTGACCGGCTCTCCCGGCAGGTCGAACGTGACCGTCGCGATCCCGTTCTCGACGACCGTGGTGAACGCCGACACTAGATGCGCTCCAGCACGAGCGCGTGGCCCATGCCGCCCTGGGCGCAGATCGAGATCAGGCCGAACTGCACGTCGCGGCGGACCATCTCGTTGACGAGCGTGGTGACCAGCCGCGCGCCGGTGGCGCCGAAGGGGTGGCCGATGGCGATCGAGCCGCCCATCACGTTGGTGCGCTCCCAATCCACCTCGCCCACCGGCCCCGGCAATCCGAGGCGCTCGGCCCAGGCCGGGGAAGCCCACGCCTGGACGTTGCTCAACACCTGCGCCGCGAAGGCCTCGTGGATCTCGACCAGGCCCAGGTCGGCCCACGCGACGCCCGCGCGCTCGAGCGCCCGGGGCACGGCGTACACGGGGCCCATCAGGAGCTGCCAGGCTGGATCCACCGCGGCCACCGCGTAACTTCGCAGGAACGCCAGCGGCCGGTAGCCGAGCGCCGCGGCCTTCTCCTCCGCCATGAGCAGCACCGCGGCGGCCCCGTCGGTGAGCGGTGAGGCGTTGCCGGCGGTCACCGAGCCGTAGCGGCGGTCGAACACCGGGCGGAGCTGCGAGAGCGCCTCGAGCGACGCGTCGGGTCGGATGCCGTTGTCGGACTGCAGCACGTCGTCCAGGTCGCGGCCCGCGAACCACGGCGCGATCTCCGCGGTGAGCCGGCCGTCGGCCGTCCCGGCGGCGGCGCGCAGGTGGCTCTGCAGCGCGAGCCGGTCCTGCGCGTCGCGCGTGATGCCGTTCTCCTTCGCCATCTTCTCGGCCGACTGGCCCATCGTCTCGCCGGTGGAGGGCTCGGCGACCGCGGGGGTGACCGGCACGAGATCGCGCGGCCGGGTCCGCGCGAGCGTGCCGAGCCGGCGCCCCATGGTTCTGGCCTTGCCGGCTTCGACGAGGATCTGACTGAACCGCCGCGAGTGGAGCACCGGGATATCGGACAGCGACTCGACCCCGCCGGCGAGGACGACGTCGGCGTGGCCGAGGGCGATCTGGTCGGCCGCGTTGGTGATGGCCTGGGCGGCGGAGGCGCACGCGCGGTTGAGGGAGTACGCGGGCACGCTGGGGAGAAGCTGGGGGAGCAGGCTCACTTCGCGCGCCACGTTGGGCACGCGCACGGACGGCACGACCTGGCCGAAGACGACCTCGTCCACCTCGCGCCCGTCGAGCTCCGCGCGCACCAGCAGCTCGCGCGCGGCATGGCGGGCGAGCGCCGTGGCGGACACGTCGCGGAAGACGGTCCCGCTCTTGGCGAACGGCGTGCGGAGGCCCGCCACGATGGCCACCCGTCGCCCAGGTCGGGAGTCATGCATGAGAACCCGAAGGTAAGCGGTGAGCGTCGGCGATGCGGTGAGCGGTAGGCGGTGAGCGGGAAGAGGTGAGCGGGACAAGCACTCCGCCGACCACTTAGATTCCTTCCCGCACGGCCACCACGCTGGCCACCGCGCGCCACCGCTCCGCGTCGACCGGCTCGAGCGCCTCGCGCCCGTGCAGGGCCCTGAGCGGCGCCACGAGCCGCGCCAGCTCGCCCGGCCGGAGCAGGTGGTCCTCCGAGGCCGGACCCCAGCCGAGCTCGCGCTGGCCGGTCAGAAACGATTCCATCATCAGCAGGCCGCCGGGCGCCACGAGGTCGCGGATCTCGGGCATCCGCGCACGGGCAAGATAATTGAAGACCAGAACCGCTTCAAAACGTCCGAGCTCGGGCCACGGACCCTCGAGATCCACCACCCGCCACTCCACGTCGAGCGCCTGCGTCTCCGCGTGCTCGCGCGCCGTGGCCAGCCGCGCCTCGTCGCGGTCGATCCCGAGCACGCGCGCGCCCCGCATCGCCGCGGCGATGCTGTGGCGGCCCTCGCCGCAGGCCACGTCTACCACGCGCATGCCGGACCGGATCCGATGAGCGTGCCAGAGAAACCAGGTACTGGGCCGGGCCAGGCGTGGGAGCGGCGGCAGGGTCACAGCGGTCGATCCTCGGTGCGGGCCTCGCTGGAGCAGCTCACGGCGGAGCCGGCGGACCTGCTGGTCATCGGCGGCGGCATCACCGGCGCCGGCGTGGCGCGGGATGCCGCCATGCGCGGGCTCCGGACGGTGCTGGTCGAGCAGCGCGACTTCGGCTCGGGCACGAGCTCGCGGTCGAGCCGGCTGGTGCACGGCGGCCTGCGCTATCTCGAGACCGGCGACCTCCGGCTGGTGCTCGAGGCCAACCGGGAGCGGCGCGTGCTGCTCCGCATCGCCCCGCACCTGGTGTGGCCGCTCAGGTTCGTGTTCCCGGTCCACAAGGGCGACCGGATCCCGATCTGGCAGCTCGCAGCGGGCATGTGGCTGTACGATGCGCTCGCGCTGTTCCGCAATGTGCGGATGCACCGCATGCTGGGCAAGCGCGCATTGCTCGAGGCCGAGCCCATGATGCGGGAGCGCGGACTGGTGGGCGGCGCGCGGTTCTACGACGCGCAGTGCGACGACGCGCGGCTCACGCTCGCCACCGTGCGCTCGGCAGTGCGCCACGGCGCCCTCGCGGCCAACTATACCGCGGTGCGCGCGCTCGAGCGCACCGCCGGCCGCGTGGTGGGCGCCCAGCTCGAGGACCGGCTCACCGGGGCGCGCGGCGCCCTCCGGGCGAGCGTCGTGGTGAACGCCGCCGGCCCCTGGGCCGACCGCGTGCGCCTGCTCGAGGATTCCGGGGCTACGCCCCTGCTGCAGCCGACCAAGGGCATCCACGTCGTCGTCGACCGGAGCCGCCTGGACCACCGCGACGCCATCGTGTTCACCAGCCCGATCGACGGCCGGGTCCTGTTCATCCTCCCCTGGAACGACCGCTCCTACATCGGCACCACCGACACCGACACCACCGAGCCGCCCGACCAGCTCACCGTCTCCCCCGACGACATCGTCTACCTGCTTCGCTCGGCCAACGCCCGGTTCCCCAGCGCTCGGCTCGGGCTGGAGGATGTCCGTGCCTCCTGGGCCGGCCTCCGCCCGCTGCTGGCGGACCGCGCGCGCAAGGCGGAGTCGAGCCGCTCGCGCGAGCACGCCATCGTGCAGGGCGCGGGCGGGATGATCACCGTGGTGGGCGGCAAGCTGACCACCTACCGGGCGATGGCCGCCGAGGTGGTCGATCGCGCGGTGCGCGAGCTCCGGTTCAAGGACGGCCGATCCCGAACCGACGCCGGGCGTACGGACGAGGAGCCCCTTCCCGGCGGCGAAGCCGCGGACCTGACGCCGTTCCGCGACCGCGGCCTCGAGCTGGGCCTCTCGCCGGACAGCGTCGCCCACCTGCTGCGGAACTACGGCACCGAGGCGGCGGGCATCTACAACCTCGGCGCGGGCGAGCGCCGGCTCCTCCGGCGACTGGTGCCGTCGCATCCCGCGGTCGAGGCCGAGGTGGTGCACGCGGTGCGGCGCGAGATGGCGCAAACCGTGGAGGACGTCATGGTGCGCCGCACCCACATCTACTACGAGACCGACGATCGCGGGATGCAGGCGGCGCGAAGAGTGGCGGAGCTGATGGCGCGGGAGCGGGGGTGGGACGAGGCCCGGGTCGAAGCGGAGGCGGCGAGGTATCTGGAGTTCGCGGGCGGGTAGCGGTCAGCGGCCGCACGAGCCTCCGCAGGCCGCCAGCACCGTGATCGTGCCCGACATCCCGACGCGCCGGCCGCGCCGTGGCTCACGCAATGGTAGCGGTAGACGCCAGGCTCGGGAGGTGACGTCCGCCGAGCCCTCGCGTGGTCGCCGTTCATCCTGCCCGGCCGATGCCGGATGGTTATCTTTCGATCATTCCACACTCAGGGTGAACGTCGTGGACTTCAACGTGTTCGAGACCGCCAACGCCGGGTTCGCCCAGGCGATGTACGAGGAGTTTCTCCGAGATCCCGCGGCGGTCGGACCGGAGTGGCGGCGGCTGTTCGAGAGCGGGGTGGTCGGCGTGCGCCCGGACGGGAACGGCACCTCCGCGCCGGCGGCCCACACGGCGACTGAGCCGCGGCCGGCGGTCGCCGCGGCGGTGTCGGCGGGCGCCGCGCAGGCGGCCGCTCCCAAGCTTCCGGCCGGCGCCTCCCCCATCAAGGGGCCGGCCGCGAAGCTCGTCGCCAACATGGACGACAGCCTGTCGGTCCCCACCGCGACGACCTTCCGGGTGCTTCCGGTGGCGGTGCTGGAGGAGCGGAGGCGCGCCTTCAACGCGGGCCTCGCGGCGGCGGGGAAGTCGGGCAAGATCTCGTTCACGCACCTGATCGCCTTCGCGTTGGTACAGGCCACCAGGCAGCACCCGGTCATGGGCCATACGCTCGCGATCCACGAGGGGGCGCCCTATCGGGTCGTACCCGAAGGCATCGCCCTGGGGCTGGCGGTGGACGTGCAGCGGAAGGACGGGAGCCGCGGGCTCGTCGTGCCGGTGATCAAGCGCGCCGACACGATGGATTTCGCCGCCTTCCACGCGGCCTACGAGGCGCTGGTCGAGAAGGCGCGCAGCAACCGGCTCATGCCCGACGACTTCGCCGGCGCCACCATGTCGCTGACCAACCCCGGCGGGCTCGGGACGGTCGCGTCGGTGCCCCGGCTCATGGCCGGCCAGGGCAGCATCATCGCGGTGGGCGCCATCGGCTACCCCGCCGAGTTCTCGGGGGTGCCGGAGGAGCGGCTCAAGGAGTTCGGGATCAGCAAGGTCATGACGGTGACGAGCACGTACGACCACCGCGTCGTTCAGGGCGCGGAGTCGGGAGCGTTCCTCGCCACGCTGGACCGGCTGCTCCAGGGCGAGGAAGGCTTCTACGATCTGGTCGCCGAGAGCCTCGGGCTGGGCGAGGCAGGATATCAGATTGCCCGCCCCACGCCCGCGGCCCAACCGGGGCGGGAGGCGGCGGGCCCGGTCGCGCCCGAGATGCTGTACCACGTGGCCGCCGCGATGGCGCTGGTGAAGGCCTTCCGGATGCACGGGCATCTCGCGGCCCAGCTCGACCCGCTCGGCATACCGCCGATCGGCGATCCCGCGCTCGATCCCGGTCCGCTGGGGCTCACCCCCGAGGTGATGGCCGCGATCCCGTCCAGGGTGCTCCGCATCGCCGTACCGGGGCGGACCCTCGCCGAGTCGCTGCCCTATCTCCAGGCCACCTACTGCGGGACCATGGCCTACGAGATCGAGCACATCGCGACGCACGAGGAGCGCGTGTGGCTTCGCGAAAAGATCGAGAGCGGGGCCTACCGCCAGCCCACGCCGCCCGAGCAGCAGCGCTGGCTGCTCGCCCGGCTCACCGAGGTCGAGGCGATGGAGAAGTTCCTCCACAAGGCCTACCTCGGCCAGAAGCGGTTTTCGATCGAGGGCGTGGACCTGCTGGTCCCCATGCTGGACCTCACCATCGGCCTCGCGGCCGACCAGGGCGCGCGCGACGTGGTGATCGGCATGGCGCACCGCGGCCGGCTCAACGTGCTGGCCCACACCGTCGGCCGGCCGTACGAGGCGATCGTCGCGGAGTTCGAGGGCGGGCGGAACGTCGAGGCGGGCCAGCTCACGCCCGAGGGCGGCACCGGCGACGTGAAGTACCATCACGGCGCGGAGGGCGCCTACAAGAGCCACGGAGGCAAGGTCGTCACCGTGACGCTCTCGCCCAATCCGAGCCACCTCGAGTTCGTGGGGCCGGTGGTGGACGGCCGCGCCCGCGCCAAGCAAACCCAGCGGCGCGGCCGTGAGGCGCACCACGACCCGACGGCGGCGCTGCCCGTGATCATCCACGGCGATGCCGCGTTCGCGGGCCAGGGGGTCGTCGCCGAGACGCTCAATCTGGGCGCGCTCCAAGGCTACCGCACCGGTGGGACCCTCCACCTCATCACCAACAACCAGGTCGGCTTCACCACCGACATGGACGACGCGCGCTCCACCCGCTACGCGTCCGATCTGGCCAAGGGCTTCGACATCCCCATCTTCCACGTGAACGGGGACGACGCGGAGGCCTGCCTGAGCGCGGTGCGCCTGGCGATGGCGTACCGCGACCGGTTCCATCAGGATGTGCTCATCGACCTGGTCGGCTACCGGCGCCACGGCCACAACGAGGGCGACGAGCCGGCGTACACCCAGCCGCTCATGTACGAGCGGATCAAGCGCCACCCCAGCGTGCGCGACCTCTACGCGCGGGCGCTGACCGAGGCGGGCGTGATGAGCCAGGAGGAGGCCGACCGGCAGGCGACGGAGGCCTACCAGCGGCTGGTGGACATCCAGCAGGGCTTCAAGGCCAACCGCGCGGCGCCCACCGAGCCGACTCACAAGCTGTCGGGCGCCGGGGTCGAGGTGGAGACGGCGCTGGCGCCCGATTTCCTGGTCGCCCTCAACGAGCAGCTCCTCACGTGGCCCGAGGGCTTCACGGTGCACCCGAAGCTCCGCAAGCAGCTCGAGCGGCGCCGCGCGGCGATGGGCCCCGAGGGCGGCATCGACTGGGCGCACGCCGAAGTGCTCGCGCTGGCCTCACTGCTCACGGAAGGCGTGCCGATCCGGCTCACGGGACAGGACACCGAGCGGGGGACGTTCAGCCAGCGCCACCTGGTGCTGCACGATGTGCGGACGGGGCAGCCCCTCGCGCCGATCGGTCAGCTCCCGGGTGCGCTCGCCCCGCTCGAGCTGCACAACAGCCCGCTGAGCGAGCTGGCGACCCTGGGGTTCGAGTACGGCTACAGCGCCGCGGCACCCGAAGCGCTGGTGCTGTGGGAGGCGCAGTTCGGCGACTTCATCAACGGGGCGCAGGTCATCGTCGATCAGTTCCTGAGCGCCGGGCTCTCGAAGTGGGGGCTGACGACCCGGCTCACCCTGCTGCTGCCGCACGGCTATGAGGGTCAGGGCCCGGAGCATTCGAGCGCCCGCCTGGAGCGGTTCCTCCAGCTCGCAGCCGAGGGGAACATCCGGGTGGCCAACCCCACCACGCCGGCGCAGTACTACCACCTGCTGCGGCGTCAGGCCCGGCGCACGCGGCAGCGGCCGCTCGTGATCATGACGCCGAAGAGCCTGCTGCGCCTGCCGCAGGCGGCTTCCCGCCTGGAGGAGCTGGCCCAGGGACGCTGGCAGCCGGTGCTCGACGACCCGTGGGCCGCCGAACGGTCCGATGAGATCAGCCGGATTGTATTGTGCACCGGCAAGCTGTACTACGAGCTCCTGGCCGAGGCGGAGAAGCGTTCCGAGCGGCGCCCGGCGATCATCCGCCTGGAGCAGCTCTACTCGTTCCCCTGGTCCGAGGCGCGCGAGATCCTGGCGCGGTACCCACGGCTGGAGGAGCTGATCTGGGTTCAGGAAGAGCCGAGAAACATGGGGGCGTGGAACTATCTCGCGCACAAGCTGAGCGAGCTCGCCCCCCCGGGCGTCGAGGTGACGTATGTGGGGCGGCCCGAGCGGGCGAGCCCCGCGGAAGGTTATCCCGCGGCCCATGCGGCGGAGCAGAGCCGGATCGTACGCGAGGCGCTCGGCGCGCCGGAGGCGCGGCCCAGCCTGCCCGCCACCGCCGCCGCGGGCGAGGGGAAGGGCTGACGTCGAGAGCCACGAGTCGAGTCACCCTGAGCGAAGCGAAAGGGGGCATGATTTAGGTCATGGCCCCTTTCGCTTCGCTCAGGGTGACTCGTGCCTCAGGGTGGACGCGCCGAAGCCCGCGCTACGCCACCACGTCCAGCAGCCGCAGCGTCCCGTCGGTTACCGTCCCAAACGTCAGGTGGCCCGCCAACCCGCGCGCGTGCGTCTGCCACGGGAACGCGCGGGGCCCCGGCGTGAGCCCAAGCGCCGGCACCAGCCCCTCGTCCACCGCGGCCCAGAAGGCGGTGCCGAACCCGACGCCCGCCAACCGCCCGATCCAGGCCAGCCGCCGCCGAACGATGGCGTAGACGGCTCCTGATCCGATCCCCAGCGCCCAGTGCACGGCGGCCCCGTAGCGCTCCCGCTCCTCGTCGTCCAGCGGCACGCTCACCGCTCGCGCGGCCTTTTCCGCCGCCGTTCCGTAGGCGGTCCGGCCCCCTCGGGCGGAGTCTTCCCGCTGACGGGCGCCACGGTCCTCGCGCTGGTAGAGGCTGGTGGTCACTTTCCCCATTACCCAGGTGGCGACCGCGCCGGCGATCGCGCCCTTGATCAGGTCGCGCCCGATACCATCGCGGTCACGGGCGGTACGTCGGATGCGCATGCTGCCCTCTCCTGTGTCGGGTCCGACGGGCTCGGTCTACCCGTCCACAATCGCGGGCAGACCCACCCGCCGTCTGTGACCCGGAACGCAAAAGGGGGCGGCCTTTTGCGGCCGCCCCCTAGGCAGTTTCTCACCCCCGCCGAGTTCAGTCCTTCGGCAGAATGGGCCGCTCTGATGCCTGGCGGGCCAGCTCCTTGAGCGGCTCCGACAGATGGTCCCCGTAGTGCAGGAGATACACGCCGCGCGAGCGCTTCTGCATCAGAAAAGCGACCAGAGGCGTATCCGCCTTGGCCGCGTTGCACTCCCTGCAGGCCAGAACCAGATTGTCGGGACGGTCGTAGGCGGTCTGCCCCCGACGCGGCCGAACGTGGTCCAGGGTGATCGTCTCGGCGGGTGTCTCGGTACCGCAATAGGCGCACACCGAACCGTGAAGGTCGAGCAGCCAATCGCGGTGGGATTGCATGGAACGTCCGGGTGACCGGTGAAAGCTAGGGGTGGAAACTGCGCTTCGATTGCGTGATCTGCGTGCCACAAAAATCCAGGTTGAGGGTGAACATGGAGGCCTGCCGGGCAGACCTGCAATGGACAAGGGATAAATCTAGCAAGATTAGCGCCAAAATGACAGCCGGAGCGGCCACGGTCGGGTTCGCGGTGCTCCTGGCCGGTTGCAGCCCCCCGCTCCCACCGGCCGGCTCCGGCGACCGGGCCGACCGGCAGGAGATCGAAACCGCGATCCGCCGCTACGTCGCTGCCACCAACGACGGGGACGCCGCCACCCTCGCCTCCCTCTATGCCGATGACGCCATGCTGCTGCCGCCCGACCACGAGCCCATCCTGGGTCGGGCGGCCATCGGCGCGTTCTGGGAGCAGGGCACCGACGAGGGGTTGGAGGTCACCAACCTGGACGTGGAGGTGGACGGGAACCTGGGCTACCTGGTGGGCCGATACCACCTACCCGCCACCGACGAGGAGCCGGCCGACAGCGGCAAGTACGTCATGTGCCTCAAGCGCCAGCGCGACGGATCCTGGAAGCTGACAGCGGATATCTGGAACCGGAGCGGCGACGCGGACGACGAGGATGACGATGATTCGCCGCTGCCCTCGATCAGCTGAGCGCTACGGGGCGGCGAACGGGGTCTCGACGTCCGGCACCGGGGCGCGATAGCGGCTGTCGAGCAGCAGTCCCCAGCGGCGGTCGTACGGGTGCACCTGCGTCGTCGGCCGGTCGTCCCGGAAGATCGGCCGGTCTTCGTTGG
>JAICJD010000197.1 GCA_025928645.1 Gemmatimonadales bacterium | reverse complement strand
TCGATCGAGCCGCTCTCCCTCTTCTTCATAGTTGTTGTCGCTCCCCGCATGGGCGGCTCCCGCTATACCTTCACGATCAGTGCCGTCACCATCCCGAACATGCCGTGGTCGGATTCGGCGTGCGCGAGGATGTGGCAGTGGAAGGCCCAGGTGCCCGGATTGGTCGCCTTCACCAGCACGTCCCATCGCTCGCCGGGGGCGACGTTGAGCGTGTCGCACTTCCACGGCGCCGGCTGATCCCACCCGTCCTTGGCGATGACGGTCATGTGCATGCCGTGCAGGTGCATCGGGTGGATCATCATGCCTTCGTTCATGAACCGGATGCGGACCGTCTGGCCCTGCCGGCACACGATCGGCTCGGTGGCGGGAAAGCTCTTGCCGTTGAACGTGTAGCCGTGCGCGCCGTCGTTCAGCACCATCACGTAGTCCACGTCGGCTTGGTGTGCCGGGGCCGGCCGTCTCCGCTCGACGATGAACGCGCCGAGCAGGCCGTTGCCGACCTGGATGGCCGAGTTGTGGTGCGAGTGGTACATGTGCGAGCCGGCGTTGGGCACCGTGAACTCGTAGGTGTAGCGCCCGCCCGGCTTGATCGGCGGCTGGGTGATGAACGGAACGCCGTCCTGGTCGTTGGGGAGCTCGAGGCCGTGAAAGTGGACCGAAGTGGATTGCGAGAGCTTGTTCTCGAGCGTGACCCTAACGCGGTCGCCTTCGCGCACCCGGATCTGCGGCCCCGGCACCTGGCCGTTGTAGGCCCAGGCCTTGACCGTCCGCCCCGGCTCGACCTCCCACTCGATCTCCTCCGCGGTCAGCTCGAACACCTTGACGCGGCCGTCCCACCGGGGCTCGAGCACCTGATTGCCCTTGCCCCTGGTCCTGGCCGGGAACGCCTTGATGCCCTTCTCGTGCATGGCATCCATGGCGTCGGCCTTCTGGCGGGGCGTCGGCTCGGGGGGAGGGAGCGATGGGCGGCTCGGCGGCGCCGCGGGCGCGGCCGCGGCCCTGGTGTCGGTACACCCCGCAAGCGCGGTGACCGCGGGCAGCGCGATCGCGGCCGCAGCTCCCTTCCGCAGGAAGTCCCGCCGGCTGGGCAGATCGGTGGCAACAGAACGGTCGGACACGTGGCTCGCTCCAGGATCGGGGAATGGGCACATCCCTGTTCGGCGAGCAGAGTCTACGTTCGGCGGGCTGAGGTCAGCATTGGATTGCGGTGAAGAGTTCTTCATGAGGCGGGTGGCGGATCACCGGCTCGGCGAGATCTCCGCCTCTGCGCCCCGGCGAAGGCTGAAGCCCACCCCACGAACCGTCACGAGGAGCGGCTCCCCGGCCGCCTGCATCAGCTTGCGGCGCAGGTTCCCGACGTGCACGTCCACCACGTTGCTCTCCGGGTCGAAGTGCATGTCCCATACCTTCTCCAGCAGCGTGGTGCGGCGGACGACCTCCTCCGGATGCAACAGGAAGTACTCGAGCAGCTGGAATTCCTTGGGGGTCAGGTCGAGCCTGGCCTCGTTCGCGGTGGCGGTGTGGCGCAGCCGGTCGAGCGTGAGCGGACCATACCGCAGCACCTCGAGTCGCTCAGAGCCGCCCCGGCGATGGAGCGCGCGGATCCGCGCGAGCAGCTCGTCGAACCGGAACGGCTTCGACAGGTAGTCGTCGGCCCCGGCGTCGAGCCCACGCACGACGTCTTCGACGGCGTCACGCGAGGTCAGCATGAGAATGGGCGTGCTCCGCCCTTCCCGGCGCAGCTCCGTCGCCACCTGGAAGCCGTTCTTCTTGGGGAGGACCACGTCGAGCAGGATCATGTCGTAGTCGTAGACATGGGCCAGCATCGTGGCCTCCTCCCCGTCCGGCGCCACGTCGACGACGTAGCCCTCTTCCTTGAGCCCCTGCTCGATGAACCCGGCAACCTTCCGGTCGTCTTCCACGACGAGAATCTTCATGGGCGGCAATCTGCTCCGGGCAGTCTGAAGCCGCTCCGAAGTCTTCGTGAAGGGTTCTTCATGATTCGGGCGTGGCCGGCAGCTGGAGCACGAACCTGCCGCCCCCGCCTCTCTGCGGCACGGCACGAAGCTCACCCCCGAACACCCGGGCCAGCCGCCGCGACAGCGGAAGTCCCAGCCCGGCGCCGCGATTCTCGCCGGAGGCCTTGGTCACGTAGATGTCGAAGATCTTCTCGACCTCGCTTTCGGGGATGCCCGGACCGTCGTCCTCGACCACGTACTCGATCATGCCTCCGTTCGCGGCGATGCCGAGCCGGACGGCACTGCCTTCCGGTGCGTGGTGGATGGCGTTGCCGAGCAGGTTGACCAGAATCTGCTCCAGCCGGCTCGCGTCGGTCTGGCAGGTCGGGAGCGCCGGGGCTTCGCGCAGCTCCAGCCGGATCCGGCGGCCCTCCGCCGCCGGCGTCACGCGTCCGATGGCCCGCTTGCCGACGGCCGCCGCCTCGACCGAGCGGATGACCGGCTTGAGCCGGTCCTCGTCGAGGCGGCTCAGATCGAGCAGGTCGTTGATCAGGCCGATCGCCTGCTGGGCCGAGTCGAGCACCTCGAACGCGGCCCGCGGCACGGTCGCGGGATCCTTCTTTCGCACCAGCATCTCCGCCCAGCCGTAGACGGCCGCGAGCGCGTTCCTGAGCTCGTGGTTCACCATCGCGAAGAACCGCTCGCGGGTGCGGTGGAGTCCCTGGACCTCCTCCAGCAGGCGGGCGCTCTCCTCGTGCAGCCGCGCGTTCTGCACCGCGGCGGCCGTGATCGCCGCGAGGATCACCGCCATGTGCTCGTCCTCGTCGGTGAAGCCGCCGCCGCCGATCTTCTCGGTGAGGTAGAGGTTGCCGAACACCCCGTGCCGGCTGACGATCGGGACGCCGAGGAACGAGTGCATCGGCGGATGGTGCGGCGGAAAGCCGTACGAGTCGGGGTGCTTCGTGAGATCGGGGAGCCGGAGAGGCTGGGGGTTCCGGATGACCAATCCCAGGATGCCGTGCCCCCGGGGTGGCGGGCCTATCTGGGCGCGGAGCTCGTCGCTCACGCCGTATGTGGTGAAGCTCTCGAGCACACGGCCGTCCGGCGCCAGCACGCCGATCGCCGCGTAGTGCGCGCCGATGACCTCGGCCGCGACCGCCACGACGCGCTCGAGCACACCCTCGAGTGAGAGCTCCGTGATGAGCGCCGAGGTGGCGACGATCAGCCGCTCGAGCCGAGGCACGCCGGCCTCGGGGCGGGCTCGTGTATCGGTCATGGCGGAGAAAATAAGCTTCGGGGGCGCTTCATGCTTTCTTCACGGCACCGGCGTTAGCATCCGCTTCACGTATGGAAACCAACGTGCATCTCCGGCATGTCGTGGCGGCGACGGACGAGTCCGAGGCCGGCCGCCAGGCCGTGCGGTCCGCCCGCACGCTGGCGGCCCGCGCCGGTGGCCGCGTGACGGTCCTCCGGGTTCTCCCCCTCGATGACCGCGAGGACCCGCTGGCGGTCGAGCACCTCCGGCGCTGGGTCGAATCCGACCTGCCGCCGCTCGACTCGAGCCCGCCGATGGCCTATGCGGTCGCCTACGGACTGCCCGGCATCGAGATCCCCCGCTTCGCCGAGCAGGTGCACGCGGATCTCCTCGTGCTCGGACGCCCTCCGCGCACCCGCGCGGCGCGCCTGCTGCTCGGCGACACCGCCGATGCCGTGGCGCGGAGGAGCCGGGTGCCCTGCCTGTTCATCTGCCCCCGGGGCTCGGCGATCCGCGATTTCCTCGTGGCCGTCGAGGGGTCCGAGCGCGGGATGGTGGTCCTCCGGGTGGCGCGCGCGCTCGCTCGCGAGGCCCACGCCGAGCTCCGCCTGATCACCGTCGATCCGCCGTATGACGGCGAGCCGGAGCATCTGGCCGTGGCCACTCCCTCCGCTCGCAGCGAGCGGCTCGGTTCCCATGTTCGCGAGACGCTCGGCCAGGAGCTCGAAGTCCGCCGAGGCGAAGCGGCCCAGGAGATTCTCGGCGCGATGAGCGAGCACCTGCCCGACGTGCTCGTGCTCGGCTGTCACCGGGGCGGGCCCGCCGGCGTGATCGAAGCGGGAAGCGTCGCGCGGCGCCTGATCCATGCCGCGCCGTGCGCGGTCCTCACCGTCCCTCTCTGAGGAGGACTCAATGCTCAAGAATCTGGGCCCGATCCATCGGATCGCGGCAATAGTGCTCGGCCTCGGCGTGCTCGGGTTGTTTGGGGCGGTGCCGGCGCCCTGGAGGTACTTCACGCTGATCGGGCTCGTGCCTCTTGGGGCCGGGCTGCTGGGAAGGTGTCCGGTGTATCGCGCGCTTGGGTTCGGTCGGACCAGGGGCTGATGCTGGAGTGGACCCGTGACTCCCGCTTGCCCTACCGCTCCGCCACCCCGGCGCATAGCGATGCGATCTCCTCCCGTGCCCGCGCCGACAGATCGTCCCATTCAAACGGTCGCACCGCATCCTCGACCGCCGCGAACCAGTACTCCACCGCCCTCAACAGCTTACCGGTGATCGTCGAGAACTCGTCGGTTCGGTGGCAGAGCGCTGGCGCGTGCCGCAGCTGCCAGCGCAAGGCCGCGACCAGCTCGCCGGCCGCCCAGCGCTGGTTCACGCCATCGCTGCCGATGCTCGGGCCCAGCCCGTCCATCACCTTCCGCTCCCGGTCGAACTGATCCCGGAAGAACGTGTCGAGATCGCGAATGGCATTCCAGCGGGGCCAGACGCCGGAGTCCTTGGCTTCGGCACGCGCCACGGCCGTGCGCAACCCCTCGAGCCATGCGCGGTGCGTTCGCTCCAGCCGATCCATCGGCCGCCCATGCAGACGCGATGGACTCGTGGCAACGGAGAAAGCGGCGGTCATGCGGGCCTCCTTACGGGTCGTCTGCGTCGGTGCAGCCTCTCGTCCTGCTACATCCTAGAGCGCTCCGCATGAAGAGACGATGAAGGTTGGGCGAAGAAGCGGGCGCGTACTTCCGCCAGCTCAGAGCAGGTTCGGGCCTCGCTCCAGCCCAGCTCCGCCGCCGCCAGCGCGGCGCACTCGGCCAGCACTGTCTCGCCCGGATCGCCCGCCGTGCCGAGGTCGGTTCGCCGGAACACGCAGTCGGTCAGTGTCCGCGCCATCTCGCGGCGCACCGCGTACACGATTTCTGCCTTGAGCGTAGTCGTCGTGCCCACCGTCTCGGCCAGGGACGGGTCGGCGCGGAGGAGTGCCGCGACTTCACGCCAGGCGGAGCCGTAGGTCAGTTTCAGGCGGCCGATCCACCGGGGCGAGGGATCGCCGGCGAGCCCGGGCCACCGCTCGTTCGAGTCGATTTCGCTACCACCCCAGAGCGGGGTCGTCGAGGTCAGACACGGCGGCGCGGCGTGGCCAAGCTTCCGAAAGATCAGGTCTACCGCCCGCTCGGCCAGGCCGCGGGCGATGGTGAACCGGTTCGCGACCGCGGTCACGAGGCCTTCGAGCCCGTCGGTGCGGGCATTGTCCACCAGGTACGGCCGCTTGCCGAAGCTCACGTTGGCGTCTCTCAGCGTCGGGCTCCCGATCGGGAGCAGGCCCGCGTGCACCAGCGCCACGTCG
>JAICJD010000020.1 GCA_025928645.1 Gemmatimonadales bacterium | reverse complement strand
GCCGTAGCGCGCGATCCAGTGCAGGTGCGGGCCCGTCACCCGGCCGCTCCGGCCCACCGCGCCGATGATCTCACCCGCCGCGACGGTGTCGCCGGCCGCGACGGCGGCCCGGCTCAGGTGGAAATATCCCGTCACCAGCCCTCCGCCGTGGTCGAGGTAGACCGCGAGCCCAGCCAGATAGAACCGCGCGACCAGCGCCACGACTCCTCGACCCGCCGCACGCACGGGCGCCCCCACTTTCCCGGCGAAGTCCGTGCCCAGGTGGCGGCTCGTGACCCGCCCGTTGAACTCGCGCCCGGTGCCGTACACGCTCGTGATCTTGGAAGGCCGCGGCCGGGCGAATCGGCCGGACCAGAGCCGCGGCGTGTCGTGCGCCCGGCGCGAGATGGCGCGGCTCTGCGCCACCTCGGCGTCGATCCGGGTGAGCGCCGCGCGGTCGGGCTCCGCGAACCGGGGAGCGACCGTCAGGCGCTCGTTGGCATGGTCGGGTCTCGAGACGGGAAGCGACAGCCGCAACGTGTCGGTGGTCCCGCCCGTCGAGCGGCGAAGCGTGACCGCCAGCGTGTCGCCGCCGTCGACGGGGATGCCGAGCAATGAGCGGTAGCGGCCGTCGTCCAGCCCCTCGAAGTGGAGCGGCTCGCCGGCCGCCTCGCCGTCGAGGGTGACGATGCTGTCGGCGTCGGTGGGTACGGTCGCATAGAGCCAGACCACGCTGCCGCGCGGCGCCGGCGTCGGCTGGGTCTCGAGCACGGCCGAGTCCGGCGCGTCCGCAGCGCCGGCCGCGAGCTGAGCTGCGCCCGGCGTGCCTCCGGCGGCGAGCGCTGCCACCGTGAGTGCCGCCACGCGGCCCAGGCTCACCGCGCGAGCCGCCGGATGAGCTCCGTGTCCTCGGGATACTCCCGGACGAGCTGTTCGGGCGAGCCCAGCTCGAAGTCCTCGAACTCGAACCCCGGCGCGACCGTGCATCCACACAGGACCGCGCCGCCCACCGGCTCGGCGGCCTGCCACACGCCCGCGGGGACCACCGCCTGTGGCGTGTCGTCATCGAGCCGAACCGTGGCCATTCCCAGCCGATAGAGCGCGAGCGGTGCGCCGTCGTAGTGATGCCACACCTCGTCGGCCCGGACCCGGTGCCAGGCGCTCCAGGTGCCGACCGTCAGCAGATAGTGGATCGCCGTCGAGGCGCTGCGAATTCGGCCGTCGGGGAGAGTCAGTCGGAGCGCACTGCGGAACGTCTCGCCGTAGTAGCCGCCTTCGGGATGGGGGCGGAGGCCGAGACGGCGGATGGCGTCGTCGGGGTTCAGCGGTCGCCGCTCACGAGCGCACGTGGCGAAGGCGCCGCGGCCTCCGGCGCGCGCCAGGGCAGATGCGAAGGCATGCGGACCCAATGGATCAGCGGGCGGTCCGGCAGGCCGAAGTGCTCCGTGGCCGCGCTCTCGAGCTGGGTGACGTTCCGCCGGCCGGCGTCGCGAAGCACGCGGCGGCGCAGCTCCTTCGCGATCTTGAGCGGCCGTTCGCCCGAAGGATCGAGCTGAAGCGCGGGAGAGTCCGTCCCGGCCAGGAAATCCACCATGTAGTCGTAGGACAGTCCGAGGTGGCGTTCCACATCCGGGTCGGCCAGTGGCCAGCGGCTGTACTCGCGCGCCACCTGCGTCGCCCGCTGCCAGCTCGAGCTCTCCGTGAGATGGACCATCCCGCGGAACAGTCGGCGGTTGGTGCGGACGCTGAAGATGGTCGGAGCGATGATGCGGTCCAGGTGCGCGTCGGCGTCGCGGTGGGTCAGCCGGATGACGTCCTTGGCCGAGCGCGCGTACGCGTCTCCCAGGTGGGTCTCGACCCGGGTCTCCCAGTAGGAGTGCCCGACCGCCGCCGTGCTGCTCGTGATCATGAGCTGGCGGGGAACGAAGTAGTTGTGGGCGACGGTGTCGGCCGCGAGGTGGCACAGGTAGCCCAGACCGAACGCACGGAGCGCGTCGCTTCCGGCCAGGTCGTGGATCTCCTGCCCGACGTGCCAGTAGTGACAGTGGCGGCCGAGCGGCGCGTAGTGCTTGGCGATGGAGGAGTCGGCCGCGATGTTGCCGTAGAGGAAATCGAAGGGGTACGCGCGGAGGAGATCGGCCACCAGGGCCGGCAGCTGCCCGAGGCTCGCCAGCACCGACTCGCCCAGATAGATGTGCGTGCCGGGCGTCCAGGCGTGCGCCTGGGGCGGGAGGATGAGCATCGCGAGCCCCACGCCCGCGAAGGCGAGCGCGAGGCGCGCGACGCTCATGACCGGCCGGCCACGAGCATCCGCCGCACCCGGCCCAGCATGCCGTTGCCCCGGCGGACGGAGCGAAGGGTCGCCGCGACGTCGAGCGCCGCGTCCTCGACTTCGCCGTGGACCAGATCGTAGAGCGTCTCCAGGTCGGTGAGCCGCTCCTCGACCCGGTCCACCCCACGCACCAGCTTGCGCCGCACCCGCCGGCTGGTCTGCGCGAAGGCGCCGGCCTCGTTGCGCACCACCACCATCAGATCCTGGGCCTGCTCGGTGAGGCGGCGCACCGCTTTGAGCGCCTGGCCGGTGTCGTCCTGCAGGCCCGCGACCACACCCGTGACCTTCTTGATCTCGCTCGCCAGGCGCAGGGCCGCGACCGCGAGCGCGGCGCAGATGCCGAGGATGGAAAGCGCGATCAGGGCGAGCGAGATGGCCACGGTCGGGCCGACCCACGCCGGCTGGGCCGCGACCTGAAGCAGTGCGAGCGTGTGGGCTGCCACGGTGTCCTCCGTGAGAATGCCGGGCGCGGCGAGCGTCGCGCCGGCGGCGATGCGCTATTCGGTAAAACAACGGAGTCGCCGATGCACCGCAAGCCCCCACGTTCCGCTTGACGCGGTTGCCCGGCACGGTCAGCTTTGGCCATGCCTCCTCGATTCCTCGTGCGCGGCGGTCGTTCGCTGCGCGGGTCCATCCGGCCCGCGGGCAACAAGAACGCCGCGCTGCCTATCCTCGCCAGCACCGTGCTCGCCGACGGCCCGATGGAGCTCGACAACATCCCGCGCATCCGGGACGTCGAGACCATGCTCGACCTGCTGATCGACCTCGGCGCGTCGGTCGAATGGGGCGGCCCCAACCTGGTGCGGGTGGACGCGCGCGCCGTGCGGCCCAAGCCACTCGATCCGAAGCTGTGCGCGCGGATCCGGGCCTCCATCCTGCTCGCCGGTCCGCTCCTCGCGCGGTTCGGGTCCGTCACGTTGCCGCCGCCCGGCGGCGACGTCATCGGGCGCCGCCGGGTCGACACCCACTTCCTCGCCCTCGAGCAGCTCGGCGCCGCCGTGAACGTGGGCGACCGCTACGAGCTCGAGGCCAAGAAGGGGCTCGCCGGGGCCGACATCTTCCTCGACGAGCCCAGTGTCACCGGCACCGAGAACGCGCTCATGGCGGCCGTCGCGGCGCGGGGCCGCACCGTCCTCCGGAACGCGGCCTGCGAGCCTCACGTGCAGGACCTGGCCCGCACGCTGGTGGCGATGGGTGCCAGCATCGAGGGCATCGGGACCAACGTGTACGCCGTGGAGGGCGGCCATCCGCTGCACGGCGCGTCCTACACCATCGGACCCGACCACATCGAGATTGGCAGCTTCATCGGTCTGGCCGCCGTGACCAACGGCACCATCGTCATCGATCCGGTTCGGGTCGAGGACCTTCGCAGCACGCTGCTCGGCTTCGAGCGCCTCGGCATTCGCCCGCGGGTCGACGGTCACCGGCTCACCATCGACGGCGATCAGGAGCGGCGCATCCGGCCCGATCTGGGCGGCCATGTCCCCAAGTTGGAGGATGGGCCGTGGCCCGCCTTTCCGGCCGACGTGATGTCCACGACCATCGTGACCGCCACCCAGTGCTCGGGGATGCTCCTCGTGTTCGAGAAGATGTTCGAGTCGCGGCTCTTCTTCGTCGACAAACTCATCGGCATGGGCGCCCGGATCGTGCTGTGCGATCCGCACCGCGCCGTGATCTCCGGCCCCTCGCCGCTCAAGGGCGGCATCGTGGAGTCGCCCGACATCCGGGCCGGCATGGCAATGCTGCTCGCCGCCTTTGCGGCCGAGGGAGCGAGCACCATCCACAATGTGGGGCAGATCGAGCGCGGGTATGAGCGGATCGACGAGCGCCTGCGGGGCCTCGGGGCCGACATCGAGCGCAAGGATGACTAGTCCCGCTTCCCTCCGGTGAGCCGCGCGCCGGAGGTCGTCCGCGAGACCCCTCGGCCCGGCCCCGTTCCCCGTTACGATCTCGAGCCCTGGCTCGCGCGCGGCGTCGTGGCCGGCATCACGGGGCGCGGCACCGAGGCCGGCAGCGGCTTCGATCTCGGCCTCTGGTCGGACGCGCCGGTCCGCGAGGTGATGACCCGGTGGCGCGCGTTCCGTCGGGCGCTCCCGGGGTTCGACACCTGGGTCCTGGGCGGACAGGTCCACGGCACCGCGGTCGAAGTGGTGGGGGCAGGCCGGGGCTGGACTCAGGTCGACGGCATCGACGGATGGGTGACCACGGCGTCCGGCGTGCTGCTCACGGTCACCGTCGCCGACTGCATTCCGGTGTACCTGCTCGTGCCCGGCCGCGGGATCGCCCTGCTGCACGCCGGCTGGCGGGGCACGGCCGGCGGCATCCTGGCAGCAGGGCTCGACCGCCTGCTCACGGGAACCGGGAGCGCCCCCTCCAGTGTCGTAATGCATGCTGGTATAGGCATATGCGGGTCATGCTATGAAGTTGGCTCTGAAGTCATGGCGGGCTGCGGCGCCCCGGCGGAAGGGCCGGGGCCCTGGCACCTGGACCTCCGGACGCACCTGGCTGGCCAGGCCAGGAGCCTCGGGATCGGGACCATCTCAATCTCCGGCTGGTGCTCTGGCCACGATCGCCCCTCCTTTTATAGTCACCGGGCCTCAGGGGGCTCGGATGGACGCATGGTGGCCTACCTCGGTATGCCGCATCGCATTGACTCTGATTCGGCGGGGCGATAGGTTTGACGCGCTGTCCCGGGGGCGCCTGATCGGGCCAACTGCCGATGTGGGGGAGTTCCCCCACATTTTTTTTCCTGCAACCCCCGATGTCTGTCGACGCGCTGCTCGCTCCCATTCGTGATCACATCGCCGGCCTCGGCTTCGAGCTGGTCGATCTCCGTCACGTGGGCACCGTGGAGCGCCCCATCCTGCAGGTGCGGGTGGACCGCCCGGACAGCCGGCCCGGCCATGGCATTACGGCCGACGACTGCGCCGGGATCAGCCGGTCACTCGAGCGCTTCCTCGAAACGAGCGCGATGGTCGGGCGGCGGTACGTGCTCGAGGTGTCCTCGCCGGGCATCGAGCGGCCGCTGCGGTGGCCGGAGCACTGGCGGCGCTTCGTCGGCCGCCGGGCGCGGGTGCGGACCCCGGCGCTCGGCGGCCGCCGCGAGGTCGAGATCGTGGCCGTGCCCGACGACGAGCACGTGACGGTGCGGGAGGCGGGCGGGGCGGCGGTGACCGTATCGTTCGGCGAGATCCGCGACGCGACGCTCGTGGGAGAGTTGCCGGAGCTCAGGCGGACGGGGCAGGGGCATTCCGCGCGGCGCCGGTAGCCTCACAGGGGTGCCGTCTCGGGGTGCCGTCATCGACGGTGCTGTGATCTCGATGGTGCTGTCATCCCTCACTGGCTCGGGATGACAACGGATGACAGGGTCGGTGAGCGAGACTTCTCGCGCAACAGGAGTGAGACGCATGGCAGGATCGACCGAAATGCTCGCGGCCTTCCGCGAGCTCACCACCGCGAAGCAGCTGGAGCGCTCCGACCTCCTGGACCTGCTCCGCGACGGCATCCAGGCGGCGCTGGTGCGCAAGTTCGGGCCGAACGTCAAGTTCGAGCTGAGCGTGGACGAGCTGCAGGGCACCATCAAGGTGGTGCGCCTCCGCCAGGTGATCGAGACGGTCGAGGATCCGAGCTGGCAGATCTCGCTCGAGGAAGCCCGCTACGAGGACGCGGACTTCCAGGTCGGCGACATGCTCGAGGAAGAGGTCCCGTTCGTCGACTTCGGCCGGCTCGCGGTCCAGGCGGCCAAGCAGCGCATCATCCAGCGGGTGCGCGAGGGCGAGCGGACCCGGATCCGCGAGGAGTTCGCCTCGAAGGTGGGCGAGCTGCTCTCGGGCGAGGTGCAGCAGATCGAGCGCGGCAAGCTCGTGATCATGCTCAACAAGTTCCGCGAAGCGGAGGCGATCATCCCCTACCGCGAGCAGAACCACCGGGAGCACTTCCACCAGGGCGACACCATCCGCGCCGTGCTCAAGCGGCTGGAGGAGACTCCCAAGGGCCCGCGGCTCATCCTTTCCCGCGGCGATCCCCTGTTCGTCAAGGCCCTGTTCAAGCTCGAGGTGCCCGAGATCCAGCAGCAGATCGTCGAGATCCGCGCCATCGCGCGCGAGGTGGGAAGCCGCACCAAGGTCGCGGTCATCTCGCGCGACGATGCCATCGACCCGGTCGGCGCCTGCGTCGGACTCAAGGGCTCGCGGGTGCAGGCGGTGGTGAACGAGCTGGGCGGTGAGCGGATCGACATCGTGCCGTGGTCGCCCGACCCGGAGCGGTTCGCGCGGCTCGCCCTGGCGCCGGCGCGGGTTGCCAAGGTCTTCAGCGACCCGGAAGCCAAGACGATCCAGGCGGTAGTCGACGAAGATCAGCTCTCGCTCGCGATCGGACGGAACGGCCAGAACGTGCGGCTCGCCTCCGAGCTCACGGGCTGGAAGATCGACCTCTACTCCAGCCGCGAGTGGCTCGAGCGCGGCGGCGAGGGCCCGCTGTTCGCGCCGCTCCCGCCCGAGGAGGAAACCGTCGCCCAGATCCCGCTGAGCGAGCTCAAGGGCCTGTCGTCCGAGCTCACGGCGATCCTCGAGAGCGCGGGCTACCGGATGCTGAACGACATCCTCGACCTCGAGCGCGAGGACATCGCGAAGATCCCGGGCATGACGCCCGAGACCGCGGAGCAGCTCCTCGCCTTCCTCGCCGAACTGACGGACGAAGAGGGCGGGGAGAAGTGATGGTGTGATGAACCGCCTCCTCGGCCTGTTGGGACTGGGCTACCGGGGCCGGCGCGTCGTCGTCGGGGTGGACGCGGTGCGGAAAGAATTGCAGACGGGGAAGATCTGGTGCGTGGTGCTGGCGGAGGACGCGAGCCCGCGCGCCGTAGACAAGGTGGTCCGGCTGGCGTCGGCGAAGGGTGTGCCGACGATTCCGGGCCCGCGCGCCGCCGCGATCGGCGCGCAGCTGGGAAAGCCGCCCGTGATGGCGGTAGGCGTACGCGACCGCGCGCTGGCCGACGGCATGGTGCCGACGGCGCCCGTACGCTCCTGATGGAGGACTGAGTGGTCAAGACGAGAGTGCACGACCTGGCGGCGGAGTTCGGCGTCGCCCCCGAGCAGCTGCTGAACATGCTCAAGGACATGAACATCTTCGTGCGCAGCCACCTGTCGGCGCTGGAGAGCGACCAGGTGTCGGCCATCCGGGTCCGGTGGGAGCGCGAGAAGCGGAAGCACGCCGAAGAGCCCGCCGCCAAGAAGGGCCGCCGCAAGGCGGTCAAGGCGGAGCCTGCCCCGGTCGCGGTCGAGGCCCGGCCCACCAAGCGCCGGCGCACCGCGGCGGAGGTGGCCCAGGTCGAGGCGCAGGCCCAGGCGGAAAAGGAGGCCGAGCTCGCAGCCCTCGAGCTGGAGCGGCCGATCGTGGAAATCGAAGAGCCGTTGCCGGCCCAGTCGCTCGAGGAGCGGGCCCGGGCGCTGTTCAAGGATCTCCCGCCGGCGTCGGCCGAGACCGCGGCCGAGACCGCCGGGTCGGCCGAGGAATCACGCGCCTCAATTCCAGCCACGCCGGCCGAGCCGGCGTCGGCCCGGCCCAGCGCGCCGGGCATCGGGACGCCATCGCGCGCGCCGTTCATCCCGCCCCGCATCCAGCGCCCCGCGCCTGCCGCGCCGCGCGGGCCCAAGCCGGTATTCAGCAGCAGCGCGCCGTCGACGCCGTCCCGCCCCGGTGCGCCGGGCCGACCCGGCGCCGATCGCGGTGCGCCGCCGCGCCAGTTCGGCCCCGACGCCGAAAAGGGCGGCGGACGCAAGAAGGGCAAGAAGGGTAAGCGCTCGATGGTGGATCAGGATGCCGTGCAGGCGAACATCCTCAAGACCCTGCAGGGCATGAAGGGCCCTGCGGGCCGGAAGGGCGTCCGCCGCGGCGACGAGCCGTCGTACCGCGACCTCGTGGCCGGCCGCCTGGCCGAGGAGAAGGAGCGCGAGAAGACCCGCATCCGGGTGAACGAGTTCGTCTCGGTCTCGGAGCTCGCCACGGCCATGAAGGTGCCCGCCACCCAGATCGTCCAGTTCGCGTTCAAGGAGCTGGGCCTCATGGTGACGGTGAACCAGCGGCTCGACTTCGACCAGATCGAGCTCATCGCGTCGGCGTTCGGGTTCGAGGCGGTGCGGGAGGACGAGTACGCCGCCGCCGCCGAGACCGAACCGGTCGACGAGTCGCCCGAGCATCAGATGCCGCGCCCCCCGGTGGTCACGATCATGGGGCACGTCGATCACGGCAAGACGTCGCTGCTCGACTACATCCGTAAGGCCAACGTCGTGGCCGGCGAGGCGGGCGGCATCACCCAGCACATCGGCGCGTACCACGTGACCCTCCCGGGCGACCGGGCCATCACGTTCCTCGATACGCCGGGCCACCAGGCGTTCACCGCCATGCGCGCCCGCGGCGCCCAGGTTACCGACATCGTCGTGCTGGTGGTGGCCGCCGACGACCAGGTGATGCCGCAGACGGTCGAGGCGATCAGCCACGCCCGGAACGCCGGCGTGCCCATGATCGTCGCGATCAACAAGATCGACCTGCCCAGCGCGAACGTGCCCAAGGTCAAGCAGGACCTGCTGCAGCACAACGTGGTACTGGAGGAGTTCGGCGGCAACGTGCTCTCGGCCGAGATCTCCGCCAAGAAGGGAACCGGCGTCGAGGCGCTGCTCGAGCAGATCCTGCTGCAGGCGGAGATCCTCGATCTCAAGGCCAACCCCGAGGGCAAGGGTCACGGGGCCGTGCTCGAGGCCACGCTCGATCCGGGCAAGGGCCCGCTGGCCACGATCCTGGTGCAACGGGGCACGCTGCATGGCGGCGACAACTTCATCTGCGGCAAGTTCAGCGGCCGGGTCCGGGCACTCTACGACGAGCGCGGCAAGACCGTGAAGGAGGCGGGCCCGTCGATCCCGGTGCAGATCCTCGGCTTCGAGGGCGTGCCGGCGGCGGGCGACACCTTCGCCGTCGTGGCCGACGCGAACGAGGCGCGCGAGATCGCGCAGAAGCGCCAGCGGCTCGAGCGCGAGGCGCAGAACCGGCGCAGCCAGAAGGGCACCAGCCTCGAGGACTTCAGCCGCGCGCTCAAGGAAGGCGGCGTCGCCGCGCTTCGTATCATCATCAAGGCGGACCAGGGCGGCCCCGCGGAGGCGCTGGCCGACGCGCTGGCCCAGCTCAGCACGAGCGAGGTGCGCGTGGACGTGGTGCACCGCGGCGTCGGCGCGATCAGCGAGAGCGACGTGCTGCTCGCCAAGGCGTCGGGCGCCATCGTCCTCGGCTTCCACGTGCGGCCGGACTCGAACGCGCGCGCGGCGGCCGAGCGCGAGCAGGTGGACGTGCGGACCTACCGCATCATCTACGAGGCGGTGGAGGACGTGCGGAACGCCCTCGAGGGCCTGCTCAAGCCCGAGGAGAGGGAAGTCGTCCTCGGCGAGGCGGAGGTGCTCCAGCTGTTCAAGGTGAGCAAGGTCGGCACCATCGCCGGCTGCATGGTGCGGAGCGGCACCATCCAGCGAACGGGCAAGGCGCGCATCACGCGCGATGGTACCACGGTCTATACCGGGTCGCTCTCCAGCCTCAAGCGGTTCAAGGACGACGTGCGCGAGGTGCGCGAAGGGCTCGAGTGCGGCATCGGCATCGAGAACTTCAACGATCTCAAGGTGGGCGATCGCATCGAGTCGTTCCGGATGGAGGAGGTCAAGCGGACCCTCCAGCCGGCGGCCGGCGGCGCGGTGGGGTGATCGTCGGCATCCAGGTCTGGGAGCTGCATCTGCCCGGGTGCCATTCGTTGAAGGAGAAGCGCGGGACCCTCAAGCCGCTCACCGCGGCGCTCCGGCAGCGGCTCAACGTGTCGGTGGCCGAGACCGGCCACCAGGATCTGTGGCAGCGGGCGGAGATCGCCTGCGCCGCGGTGGGCTCGGCCCGGGCCGTCGTGGAGGAGACCCTCCGCGCGGCCGATCGGGCGGTCGAATCGGCGGACGGGGTGCGGATCGTGGATACGGTATTGGTCTGGCGATGAGATCCCCCTCGCGACGGCGGCCCGAGCAGGTGGCCGGCACCCTGCGTCAGGTGATCACCGAGGCGCTGGCCCGCGAGGTTCGCGACCCGCGCGTCGGGTTCGTGACGGTCACCGGCGTGCTGGTCACCCAGGATCTCTCGCACGCGCGGATCATGGTGAGCGTGCCCGGCGACGACGCCGAGCGGCAGCGGGCGCTCGACGGCCTGAAAAGCGCCGCCGGCTTCCTCCGGACCCGGGCCGCCCGCGCGCTCTCGACCCGCAGCGTGCCCGAGCTGCACTTCGAGCTCGACCAGGGACTCGCGCACGCCGCCCGGATCAACGAGCTGCTCGAGGACCTTCGGCGGGAGGAGCCCAGCTGATCGGCGCGGTGCTGGTGGACAAGCCGACCGGGCTCACGTCGCATGACGTGGTACACCGGCTCCGGCGGGTGCTGGGCACCCGCGCGGTGGGCCACACCGGAACGCTGGACCCGTTCGCGACCGGACTGCTGGTGGTGCTGGTGGGGCGCGCGACGCGGCTGGCGCGGTTCGTCGAGGCCCACGCCAAGCGGTACCACGCCACCGCGCACCTGGGGTGGGCCACCGACACCGACGATCTGACCGGGGCCCCGCTCGGCGCGCCGGCGTCGCTGGATGAGCTGACCGAGGCGGACGTGCGCGCCGCGCTGCGCGCGTTCACCGGCCCGCAGCGGCAGCGGCCGCCGCGCTACTCGGCGAAGCACGTGGACGGCGAGCGGAGCTACCGCCTGGCGCGGCGTGGGCGGGCAGTGGACCCCGCGCCGGTTGATATCCTGGTCCACGACGCGGTGCTGCTCCGCTTCGCGCCGCCCGAGATCGAGTTCCGGGTCACGGTGAGCGCCGGCACCTACGTCCGCGCGCTCGCCCGCGATCTGGGCGAGCGACTCGGCACCGGTGCGCATCTCACGGCGCTCCGGCGCGAAGCCGTCGGGCCACTGTCGGTCGAACAGGCGGTGCCGCTCGACCAAGTGACGCCGGCCGCGGTCCTTCCGCCCTCCGCGGTGCTGGAGCACCTGCCCGCGGTGGAGCTCGCCGAGGCGGAGCGGGTCGCGGTGAGCCACGGTCGCGCGGTCCCGGCGTCCGGGCCGAGCGGCGATGTCGCCCTGCTGCACGCGGGCGAGCTCGTCGCCGTCGCCCGCGCCGGGGATGGGTGGCTCCGGCCGGCCGTGGTGCTGGGGACCCCGTGAGCGGAGGGTTGCCGCCGCTGCCGCGAGGCAGCACCGTCACCGTGGGCTCGTTCGACGGGGTGCACCTCGGTCACCAGGCGGTGCTCCGGGAGATCGGGCGGCGGGCCGGCGCGGCCGGACGCGCCAGCGTGCTGGTGACCTTCGAGCCGCATCCGCTCGAGATCGTGAACCCGCAGGCGGCGCCCCCGCTGCTCACGACCGACGTGGAGCGCCGGGAGATCCTGGGCCAGCTCCCGCTCGACTACGCGCTCATCCTGCGGTTCGACCGGCGGCTCGCCGATCTCGGCCCGGAGGAGTTCGTCGACCGGGTCCTGCTCGAGCGGTGCGACATGCGCGAGCTGGTGATCGGGCACGATCACGGGTTCGGCCGCGGGAGGAGCGGCGATGTGGAGACGCTCCGGCGGATGGGCGCGTCGCGCGGCTTCGGCGTGGACCTGGTGGACCCGGTGGATGTCGGCGACCAGCACGTGTCCAGCTCGCGCATTCGGCGGGCGATCGCGGGGGGCGATCTCGCCACCGCGGCCCGCATGCTCGGCCGGCCGTACCAGGTGAGCGGGCGGGTCGGCGTGGGCGAGCGGCGAGGCCGGCAGCTCGGCGTGCCGACGATCAACCTGACCGACGTGCCGCCGCAGAAGCTTCTGCCGCCCGACGGGGTATACGCCGTCCGGGTGGAGTGGCGCGGCGGCCGGGCCGGCGGGATGATGAACCAGGGCCCCCGGCCCACGTTTCACGACGGCCGCCGGTCGCTCGAGGCGCATCTGTTCGACTTCGATGGGAATCTGTACGGAGAATGGGTGCGGATCGAATGGGTCGAGCGGTTGCGCGACGTGGAGCGGTTCGCCTCCGTCGACGCATTGCAGCAGCAGTTGGCCCGCGACCGGACCCGCGCGCGCGAGGTGCTCGCCGCCGGCGCCGTTCGCGCGGCCGAAACCCCAAGCCTGAGACCCTGACCTGACGATGCTCTCCTCTCTTCGGTCCCGCCTCATCGTGATCGCCCTGCTCACGTTCGGCTCGATCTATTTCCTGTTTCCGCGGACGGTGGAGCTCAGGGTGCGCGGTCCCGACGGCGTCATGCACGACGACACCGTGACGCGCGTCCCGCTCAAGCGCGGCCTCGATCTGCAGGGCGGCATGCACCTGGCGCTCGAGCTCGACCAGTCCAAGCAGGTGTCCGCCGACCCCAAGCGCGACCTCGACCTGGCGCTCACCGTGCTGCGCAAGCGCATCGACGAGTTCGGGGTCGAGGAGCCGCTGGTGCAGAAGGCGGGCGACAGCCGGATCGTCGTGGAGCTGGCGGGCATCACCGAGCCGGCTCGCGCCAAAGCCATCGTGCAGCGGAGCGCGTTCCTCGAGTTCCGGATCACGAACAAGACCAACGCGCTCGACAAGACGCTCCCCGCCATGGATCGGACCCTGCGGAGCCTCGGCATCAAGGGCGACACGGGGAAGGGCAAGCCCTCCGCCGTGGAGCAGCTGCTCGGGCGGGACTCCGCGAAGAAGGCCGACACGACGGCGAAGGCGGATTCGGCCAAGGCGGACACGAGCAGGCGCACGGGCGCGGCCGCGGCGAAGACCGGTGCCAAGCCGGGCGCCAAGCCGCCCGGCAAGGACAGCGTCTCGGCGGACAGCGCGCGCGCGACGGACATCGGCGGCGTGCTCGCGGGGCTGATCCAGCCGGCCGCCCAGGTCGCGGGCAGTGCCACGCCCGGCGAATACGCGGTACCCGAGACGGCGTTCCCGCGTGTGGACAGCCTCATCAACATCCCGGCGGTGGCGCGGCAGCTCCCGCGCGGCGTCGTGCTCCGGTGGGCGGCCTCGCCGATCAGCCTGGGCGCCCAGTCGTACCGGCTGCTCTACGCGCTCGACGACCGGCCCATCGTCACGGGCAGCAACCTCGAGGATGCGCAGGCCACCATCGACCAGCTGACCCAGGGCGCCATCGTCACCTTCCAGCTCGACCGCGCCGGGGGCCGCAAGTTCAGCGATGAGACGGGGCGCCACGTCGGGGACTACATGGCCATT
This sequence comes from Gemmatimonadales bacterium, assembly GCA_025928645.1. Lineage (GTDB taxonomy): Bacteria > Gemmatimonadota > Gemmatimonadetes > Gemmatimonadales > GWC2-71-9 > CAVVWJ01. Next base: position 19,487 of record JAICJD010000020.1, on the reverse strand, counting down.
CTCCTCGATGGCCGGGTCCAGGGGCGCCCGCCGGTGATCCAGAGTCGGATCGGGCGGAACGGGCAGATCACGCTCGGCAATAAGAGCCTGCAGGAAGCGCAGGACCTCGCGCTGACCCTCAAGGCCGGGGCGCTCCCCATTCCGCTCAAGATCGTCGAGGAGCGGCAGGTGGGCGCCACCCTGGGCAGCGACTCGATCCGGGACGGCATCACCGCGGGCATCGTGGGCACCGCCCTGGTCATTCTCATCATGCTGGTGTTCTACCGGATGAGCGGGGTGCTGGCGGTGGCGGCGCTCGCGCTCTACATCCTGTTCACGCTGGGCGGGCTCTCGATGATCGACGCCACGCTGACGCTGCCGGGGCTCGCGGGCATCGTGCTGTCGGTCGGCATTGCGGTGGACGCCAACGTGCTCATCTTCGAGCGGATCCGCGAGGAGCTGCTGCACGGCAAGACCGTGCGGCTCGCCGTGGACGAAGGATTCAAGCACGCCATGAACGCGATCGTGGACTCCAACGTCAGCACCGTGCTCACGGCGCTGTTCCTGTTCCAGTTCGGCACCGGCCCCGTGAAAGGTTTCGCGGTCACCCTCATCATGGGCATCATCGCCTCGATGATCACCGCGGTCTTCGTCACCCGCACCTTCTTCATGATCTGGCTGCAGCGCCGGCCGACCATGTCAACCCTGAGCATCTGACATGCTGAGACTCTTCGCGCACGCCAACTACGATTTCATCCGCGTCCGCCGATACGCCTATGCGGTGACGGCCCTCTTCATGCTGCCGGGCCTGCTCCTGCTCCTCGTCCGCGGCCTCAACTACAGCATCGAGTTCACCGGCGGCACGCTGATCCAGGTGCAGAGCAAGCGCCCGGTGGACGTCGCGGCCGTCCGGAGCGGGCTCGACCGCGAGGGCATCCACGGGGCGGAGATCCAGAACTTCGGCACGGCGAACGAGTTCGTGGTGCGCGCCCGCGTGGCCAAGCCGGGCACCGACGCGAACGACACCCAGGCGACGGCCAACGCCGTCCACCAGGCGCTCGCCACGGTGCTCGGCCCGGACAACTTCACCATCCTCCGCACCGAGGCGGTGGGCCCGAAGGTCGGCGGCGAGCTCCGGACCAAGGCGTTTCTCGCCATCTTCCTCTCGTTCTTCGCGGTGCTCGCGTACCTGGCCTTCCGGTTCGAGTGGCGGTTCGGGCTCGCGGCGGTCATCGCCACGGCGCACGACATCGTCACGACCATCGCGTTCATCGCGATGCTGCACCTCGAGGTGAGCCTGACGGTGGTCGCGGCCGTGCTGTCGATGGTGGGCTACTCGCTCAACGACACGATCATCATCTTCGACCGGGTCCGCGAGAACCTGAAGAAGCACAAGAAGGAGAGCTTCGAGCAGATCCTCAACCGCTCGATCAACGAGACACTGCCGCGGAGCGTGCTCACCCACGGCACGACGTTGTCGAGCCTCCTCGCCCTGACGATCTTCGGCGGGGAAGTCATCCGGCCCTTCGCGCTGGTCATGTTCTTCGGCGTGTTCACCGGCACGTTCTCGTCGATCTACATCGCCTCGCCGGTGCTGATGGCGATCGAGAAGCGCTGGCCCGGCCAGCTCGCCCGCGGCCACCTGACGTCCGCCGCGCCGCCGCCCGCGCCGGCCCCGAGCGCGAGCCGGAAGACCGCGCAGGTGGGGTAGCTGGCAGGCGCGGAGCGGGAACGGCGGATCGGGAATCGGGAGCAGCAGACGACTGCGTCATCCCGAGCGCAGCGAGGGATCTTGCCGGGTGGAGGTCGAGCCACTCCGGGCAAGATTCCTCCCACGGCCCAGCGCGTACCGCTCACCGCGCTCCCCACGACTCCCATGCTCATCGACACCCACTGCCACCTCGCGGACCCCGCCTACGACGCCGATCGCGCCGACGTCATGGCGCGGGCGCGGGCCGCGGGTGTGGACCGCGTGGTCGCGATCGGCGAGTCGCGCGCCGCCGCCGAGCGGGCGCTGGCGCTCGCCGCCGGGGATCCGGGCATCGCCGTGACGGCCGGCGTGCATCCCCACGACGCGTCCGGGTGGGACGACGCGACGCGCGACTGGCTCCGGGTCACGCTCCGCCGCCCCGAGATCGTGGCGGCGGGCGAGATGGGACTCGACTATCACTACGACCACTCCCCCCGCGACTCCCAGCGCGCCGTCTTCGAGGCCCAGCTCGAGCTCGCCCGCGAGGCGGGAAAGGTCGCCGTGATCCACGCGCGCGAGGCCGACGACGACGTGGCGGCGATCCTCCGCGCGCATCCCGACGTCCCGGCCATCCTGCACTCGTTCAGCAGCGGTCCCGGCCTCTTGCGGGCGGGGCTGGACCTCCGCCACTATGTGTCCTTCAGCGGGATGGTAACCTTCAAGACCTGGCGCCACGACGCGGCCATTCTCGAAACCCCGCTCGACCGGATCCTGGTGGAGACCGACGGGCCGTACCTGGCCCCAGTCCCCCACCGCGGCACGCGGAACGAGCCGGCCTGGGTGCGTCACACGGCCGAGCGCGTCGCCGCGGTCCGCGGGCTTCCGGTCAAAGCGCTGATCGCCGCCACGACGGAGAATGCTGTTCGCGTATTCGGCCTGTCCACCTCCATTCCGGAGCCGGCCCGGTGACCGACGTCCCGTCCGACATCGCCATCGCCCAGGCCGCCAAGCTGCGGCCCATCCAGGACGTCGCCGCCGAGCTGGGACTCGGCCCGGACGACATTCTGCCGTATGGCCGCTACAAGGCCAAGATCAGCGCCGACGTGATGGCGCGGTCCAGGACGCCCCGGGGTCGCCTGGTGCTCGTCACCGGCACCAATCCCACGCCCGCGGGCGAGGGGAAGAGCACGGTGACGGTCGGCCTGGCGCAGGCCTTCCGGCGCCTCGGGAAGAAGGTGGTCGTCGCCATCCGCGAGCCGTCGCTCGGGCCGGTGTTCGGCGTGAAGGGCGGCGCCGCGGGCGGCGGGTACGCGCAGATCGTCCCGATGGACGAGATCAATCTTCACTTCACCGGCGACTTCCACGCCATCACCTCGGCGCACAATCTGCTGTCCGCCATGCTGGACAACCATCTGCACCAGGGGAACGCGCTGGGCATCGATCCGCGGCGGATCACCTGGCCCCGCACGATGGACATGAACGACCGCGCGCTCCGGTCGATCGTGATCAGCCTCGGCGGCATCAACGCGGGCCCGGTGCGGGAGGACCGGTTCGTCATCGTCCCGGGCAGTGAGATCATGGCCATCCTAGCGCTCGCGAGCGATCTGGCTGATCTCGAGGCGCGGATCAGCCGGATCATCGTGGGGCTGACCCGCGACCGGAAGGCGGTCACCGCGGGCGAGCTCAAGGCCGCCGGCGCCATGACGCTGCTGCTCAAGGACGCGCTCCTCCCCAATCTGGTGCAGACGCTCGAGGGCGGCCCCGCGCTGGTGCACGCCGGGCCGTTCGGGAACATCGCGCACGGCTGCAACTCACTCGTCGCGACCAAGCTCGCCCTGACGCTGGGCGACATCGTACTCACCGAGGCCGGCTTCGGCGCCGACCTCGGCGCGGAGAAGTTCTTCGATATCAAGTGCCGGTTCGGCGGCCTCAAGCCCGAGGCCGCGGTCGTCGTCGCCACGATCCGCGCGCTCAAGATGCACGGCGGGGTGAAGAAGGACGCGCTGAGCACGGCCGACGTCGCGGCGCTGAAGCGCGGCATGGTCAACCTCGAGGCCCACGTCAAGAACGTGCAGAAGTACGGCGTGCCGGTCGTCGTCGCGCTCAACCGGTTCACCTCCGACGCGAAGGAGGAGATCGACACCGTGCTGGCCGCCGCCAAGAGCTGGGGGGTGCGCGCCGCGCTGAGCGACGTCTGGGCCAAGGGCGGGGCGGGGGGCGAGGCGGTGGCCAGGGAGGTGCTCGCCGTGCTGGACGAGGGCAAGGCCGACTTCAAGCCGCTCTACGACGTGAACCAGCCGATCAAGGCCAAGATCGAGGCGATCGCCAAGGGCATCTACGGCGCCGACGGCGTGGACTACACCGCCGCCGCGGAGAAGAACATCGCCCAGTGCGAGAGCATGGGGCTCACGGACACGCCGGTCTGCATGGCCAAGACCCAGTACAGCTTCAGCGACGACCCGACCAAGCTGGGCCGGCCGAGCGGGTTCCGCATCACCATCCGCGATGTGTACCCGTCGGCCGGCGCGGGCTTCGTCGTCGCGCTCGCCGGGGAGATCATGACCATGCCCGGCCTCAGCAAGACGCCGTCCGCCGAGGGGATCCGGGTCCACCCCGACGGCACCATCGAGGGACTGTTCTGATGCCCATCGGGTTCGTCTCCACCCCCAACGCCCCGCGCGCCATCGGGCCCTACAGCCAGGCGACCCGGGCCAACGGCCTGCTGTTCACCGCCGGCCAGGTCGGCTTCGATCCCTCGACCGGCGAGCTGGTGGACGGCGGCATCGCAGAGCAGACCGAGCGCGTCCTCAAGAACCTGCGCGCCATCCTCGAGGCCGAGCGGCTCGACCTTTCGAGCGTCCTCAAGACCACGGTCTACTTGGTCGACATGGTTGATTTCACCGAGATGAACACGGTCTACGCCCGCGCCTTCGGCGACCACCGGCCGGCCCGCTCGACCGTCGCCGTCGCGGCGCTGCCGCGCGGCGCCCGCGTCGAGATCGACGCAGTGGCGGTGTTACCTTCCTGAGTCAGGGGAGCGGATCGGGCCTGGTGGCTTGGCCGGTCTTCAAAACCGCGATGGAGACGCCTCCGGCGGCTCCGGTGAGTTCGATTCTCACACGCTCCCGCCACCGCCTTCCCTCGGGACACTCCTGACGTGATGCTGCCCGACCGCCGGCTCACCGCTGTCCTGCTGGCCGCCACGGCTTGGCTCGCCCCCGCGCGCCTCGTCGCCCAGGACACGGCCACGGCTCGCTCGCCGGCCGACACGGGCCGCCCCGCGGTATCACCGGCCGCCCAGCAGCTCGCCGCGCGCACCAGTCCGATGAACGCGTTCTGGCGCTCGTTCCTGCTGCCCGGGTGGGGTCAGGCCAGGCTCGGCCGGAAACTCACCGGCGGCATCTTCATCGGCTGGGAAGGAACCACCCTCGCCATGAGTCTCAAGACGCGGCACGAGCTCGCCTACCTGCGCCGCACCAACTCCGCGCGCGCCGAGGACAAGCGCCGGGAGCACGAGGACTGGCTCGTGCTGCTCGCGTTCAACCATCTCTTCGCCGGGCTCGAGGCCTACGTCTCGGGCCACCTCACCGATTTCCCGGGCGACCTGCACCTCGAGGCGTTGCCGGGAGGGGTGGGCGGCGGTATCTCGCTGCCGGTGCGCGTGCGATGAACACGGCGCCGATCGGCATCTTCGATTCCGGCATCGGCGGCCTGACCGTGGCGCGCGCGATCTACGAGCGGCTCCCCCACGAGTCCACCGTCTACTTCGGCGACACGGCCCGCGTGCCCTACGGCCCGAAATCGCCGGACACCGTGCGCCGCTACAGCCTGGAGATCCTCGACTGGCTGCTGCGGCAGCAGGTAAAAGCGGTGGTCGTGGCCTGCAACACCAGCACGGCCCACGCGCTCGACACCCTGCAGCAGCACTCGCCCGTTCCGGTGATCGGCGTCATCGAGCCCGGGGCGCGCGCCGCCGGATCGGCTTCGACGGCGGGGCCGATCGGCGTGATCGGCACCGCGGGCACCATCGCGAGCAACGCCTACGCCCGCGCCATTCAGCGCCGCCGCCCGGAGGCCGCCGTCGAACAGCGCGCCTGCCCGCTGTTCGTGCCGCTGGTGGAGGAAGGCTGGTTCGACCATCCGGCCGCGGAGCTCATCGCGCGCGAGTACCTGAAGCCGCTGCGCGAAGCCCGCGTGGACACGCTGGTGCTGGGGTGCACCCACTATCCGCTGCTGAAGCCGCTGATCCAGCAGGTCATGGGTGAGGAAGTCCGGCTCATCGACAGCGGCGAGGAGACGGCGGCGGTCGTGGAGCGGGTCCTCGAGCGGGGCGGGCTCGTCGCACCGCAAGGGACTCGCGTGACGCATCGCTTCGTGGTGAGCGACGACGAGGCGCGGTTCCGCCAGGTCGGCGCGCGGTTTATCGGCGAGCGCCTGAGTCGGGCGGAGGTGGTCCCGCTGGACTGAATCGGCGGAGCTCGATCACCTGCTCGGTCACCACGGCATAGCGGTAGCCGTCGAACCAGGCGCCCGGATTGAGGTACCGCTGGGCCGGACCCGCTTCGGCCGTGGCCGCGTGGTGCGTGTGGCCCATGATGACGAGGTTGAGCTCGGGCTCGCGCCGCAGCAGATCGCCCGCCCACGCCTGCTGACGCTCCGCCGCGGCGGCGAGCCTCGCCGGGTCGGGCGTGTGGTCGCCCAGGTGCGGGCTCAGGGCGTCCACCAGGCGCAGACCGAGGTCGGGGTGGAGCAGGCGGTACACCGCGGCGGTGATCGGGTGGTTGATCAGCCGGTGCAGCAGCATGGCCCGGAGCCGGGGCTCGGTGAGGCCGTCGCCGTGGATCGCCGCGATCCGGCGGGCGCCGATCGCGAAGGTGGCACGGTGCGGCTGGAACGTCGCTCCGACCTCACGGTGCCAGAAATCCCCTCCCCAGCGGTCGTGGTTTCCGCCGACCATCACGACCGGCACGCGCCGCGCCAGCCGCGCCAGCGCGGCTGCCACGTGGAAGCCGCGGCGGGGCACCACCCGCCGGTAGGAATACCAGAAATCGAAGAGGTCCCCGTTGATCAGCAGCGCGTCCCCGAGATCGGGCACCGTCTCGAGGAAGGAGAGCAGCGTCGCCTCGACCAGCGGAGGCGTCGCGCCGAGATGGGCGTCGGATACGACGACGAGGGTATGGCCCAGCACGGCGCCAAAGATGGACCCGCCGGAACCGCCGGGCAACCGAGCCCGCGCCGTCCGCGGACGTGTCGCCCACCCGCCCGCCGAACGTCACCAACACCGAGAGGCCGGCATGACGGTTCCGACCGTCTCCGAAACCCTGGTCCGGGTGAACTACTCCGAGACCGACCAGATGGGCGTCGCCTACCACGCGCGGTACCTCGTCTGGCTCGACATCGCCCGCACCGAGCACCTGAGGTTGTGCGGCGCGAGCTACCGCGACCTCGAGAGCACCGGACTCCGGCTGGCCGTCAGCGAGGTAGCCGTTCGGTACCGTCAACCCGCGCGCTTCGACGACAGGGTGCGTATCCGCTGCTGGGTCCGGGAGGTCGGCTCGCGCCGGATCACCTTCGGCTATGCCCTCGAGCATGCCGACGACGGCCGGCTTCTCGCCACCGCCCGCGTGGCGCTCCTGGCGCTCGACCGCTCGATGGCGCTGTCTCGGCTGCCGGCCGAGGTCCGCGGCCTGTTCCGGCCGGTGGCCGATCCGGTTCCACTGGGACTTCGCGGAGCGTCGGCCGATGAATAGGGGCCGGCTCGCCTGCATCGTCGCGGGCGCGCTGCTCACCCCGCTCGTCACGTCCCGGGGCGCGGCCCAGGAGCAGAGCGTGGTCGAGCAGCTCGCGCCCATCCTCGCCGTCGAGGATGCGCGCGACTTCCAGGCCGACGTGCTCCGGCGGGGCCTGGTGGCGTCGGACTCGCTGGTGCGGCGCACCGCGGTCCTCGCGGCCGGACGGATCGGCGACCTGCAGGCGACGCCGCTCATCCTGCCGCTCCTGGCCGACCCGGACTCGACCGTCCGCGTCGCCGCGGCCTTCGCGCTGGGGCTGCTCAGGGACAGCGCGGCCGCCGGACCGCTGATGGACCGGCTCACCGGCCTGCCGGCGCTCGACGGGACGACGGCCGCGGAAGCGGTTACCGCCCTCGCCAAGATCGGCGGCCGAACGGTCGGCGAGTTCTTCTCCGGCGTCATCAGCGGTAAGGTGACGCTGTCGCAGGACGACCGGCGGCCGGCGTTGGCGCAGGTGCTCACCGAGTCGTGGCGGCTCGGCGCTGATGCGCCGGTGACCGGACTGCTGCCGTTCATGGACGACACCAACCCGGCCACCCGGCTGCAGGCGGTCTACAGCCTCGGCCGGCTGCAGGCGCCGGCGGCCGCGAACCGGCTGATGCTCGCGCTCCACGACGAGGACGGCTACATCCGGTCGATCGCCGCGCGCGCGCTCGGCCGCGAATACGTCGATTCCGCCAAGGTCGCGGCCTCCGCGGCGGAAGAACTCCTGGTCCGGGCGGTGGATGACGCCAACCCCCAGGTCAGGATCAACGCCCTGCGGGCGCTCGAGAGCTATCGGGACAGCGCCGTCTCCTCCAGGGTGATCCCGCTGCTCAACAACAGCGTTCTGGGCGTGCAGGTGCAGGCGGCCGAAGCGCTGGGCAGGCTGGGCGGCGCGGAGGGGGCGCGGAGTCTGGCGCGCGTCGCGTCCGGAAAAGGGCCCCTGGGGCTCCGGCGGACGGCGCTCGTCGCGCTGGCCCGGATCGACACCTCGGAGTTTGCCCGCGTGGCGGGTGCCTGGCGCGGCAGCGCCGACTGGCTCGAGCGCGCGGCGGCGGCAGAGGGGACCGCGGCGGCGGGGCCGGGGCCGTCGCCGGCGTTTCTGGCCGACCGCGATGGACGGGTCATCGCCGCCGGGCTCCAGGCCTGGGCCGACAAGGTGGATGGGCCGGACCCGGCATTGCTCGCCGCGGCCCGGCCGCTCCTCGCGCACCGCGACGCGGGCGTCAGGAGCGTCGCCGCCGACGCGGTGGCGCGCGCCGCCGATCCGGCCGACCTCCCGGCGCTGGTACGCATGTACAATGCGACCGGACGGGACTCGTTCCCCGACGCCGCGCTGTCGGCGCTCAACGCGATCATGGCGATCCGGGGCACCGGGCCCGCGGCCAGCGGGCGCGTGGACCGCGAGTTTCTCCAGAACTCGGCGCGGCCCGCCAACTATCTGATCCGGCGATGGGCCGAGGAGCGGTGGCCGGAGGCCGCGGCGCGATGGGGGCCGGCGTACCCGATCACGACGGGACGCTCGCTGCAGGACTACCGGGATGTGGTGCGGCGCTATCTCACGGTGGCGGACTCCCTGGCGAAGCCGCACGTCCTGATCGAAACGGCAGGGAAGGGAACCATCGAGATCGAGCTGCTCGGGTCGGACGCGCCGCTCACGGTCGACAACTTTCTGCGGCTGGTCGACCGGCACTTCTTCGACCGAAACCGCTGGCATCGGGTGGTGCCGAACTTCGTCATCCAGGACGGCGACCCGCGCGGCGACGGGTTCGGCAGCCCCGGCGGCGCCATCCGGGACGAGATCAACCGGAACCGCTACGACGCGCCCATGCTGGGGATGGCGCTCTCGGGACCCGATACCGGCATGAGCCAGTGGTTCATCAACCTGAGCGCCCAGCCGCACCTCGACGGCACCTACACGGTGTTCGGCAAGGTCGTCGGCAGCGTCGCGACGCTGTCCCGGATCACCCAGGGCGACGTCATTCGAGCGATCGCCAGAAAGTGAAGGACGGAGATGACGGAGAGGACGGAGAGGACGGACAGGACGGGAGCGATGACACGGTTGCACCGGCGTGATCGTGCGAGGCCGGCCGGGCGGGCGACACGCTCCGGACGTCTGCGCTGGACGTTCATCCTTCCGACTCTCTGCGTCGTCTCCGCGCTTTCCCTCGTCTCGCCCCTGCACGCGCAGTTCTTCGCCTTCGGCCAGAACAAGATCCAGTACCGGAAGCTCGACTGGCGGGTCATGAAGGGCCCGCACGTTGACCTGTACTACTACTCGGCCGAAGCCGATCTCGCCCCGCCGGCGCTGGCCTACGCGGAGGCGAGCTACGATACGCTGAGCGTGCAGTTCGGGCACGCGGTGGCCACGCGGATCCCGCTCATCGTCTACGCGTCGCACACCGACTTCGAGCAGACCAACATCCTGCCGTTCACCCCACCCGAGGGGCTGCTCGGCGCCACCGACTTTCTCAAGCGGCGCGTGGCGCTCCCGTTCCGCGGAAACTTCGCCGAGTTCCGCCACACCATGCGCCACGAGATGGTGCACGTCTTCCAGCTCGACATGCAGATGGAGGCGTATAACCTCTCGCCCCGGGCCAGCCGCATCAGTTTCCCGCTGTGGTGGACCGAAGGCCTGGCCGAGCTGTGGTCCGCCGGGCAGGACGCCCGGGACGAAATGGTCATGCGGGACCTCACCCTGAGCGGGCGGCTGCCGGCACTCCGTCAGCTCACCTACGAAACGGGCGGAATCGTCTATCCGATCGGCGGGCAGATCCACCGCTGGCTGGCGGATACCTACGGCGACTGGCGCGCCGCGCTCATGTACCAGGAGGTGAACCGTCACGACGGCTTCGAGTCCGCCATCCAGGCGGTCTACGGCCGCACGCTCGAGCAGCTGAGCGACGAGTTCCAGCTCGCGATGCGGCGCCGCTACTACCCCTCCGTGGACAGCCTGGCGCCGCTCAACCTGCTCGGCACCGAGGTGGCGCGGCTCGGGGTCAAGGCCACGCCGCTGCCCGACAGCGCGAGCGGCGACGGCCCGGGGCAGATCGCGTATCTCTCGCCCGGCAACGGCTACGTCTCGATCTACCGCAAGGCGCTCGAGCACGGCGGGCGGGCGCACTCCATCGTGACCGGCGGCCGGTCGGCGGATCTGGAGTCGTTCCATCCTTTCGAGTCGCGGATGGACGCCTCGAAGCCCGGGCTGCTGCTCTTCACGGCGCGCTACGGCGACCGCGACGCGCTGATCGTGTGGGATCTCCGGCGCAGCCGCATCGCGGGGCGCTATCAGTTCCCCGAACTCGTCTCGCTCCTGTCACCGCACTGGATGCCCGACGGCCAGAGCATCGTCCTGAGCGGATTGTCCCAGCGCGGCGTCTCCGATATCTACCGGGTGCACCTGCCCGGCGGCCGGCTCGAGGCGCTGACCGCGGATCGGTACCAGGACCTGGATCCGAGCCCGAGCGCCGATGGCCGCCGTGTGGTATTCGCGTCCGACCGCACGGCGGAAGGGCGCGGCGGCGCCGCCAACCTGTTCCTGCTCCACCTCGACACCCGCCGCATCTCTCAGCTGACCTCGGGCAACTGGGTGGACGAGTCGCCGATCTGGTCGCCCGACAGCCGGATCTACTTCGCCTCCGACCGCGACAGCGTCCTCAACATCTTCTCCATCGACACGCTCGGCAACGGCCGCCGGGAGACGTCCGCCTGGACCGGCGCCTTCGACCCCGTCCCCCTCGCGGGAGGCGGGCTCCTGGTCGGCGGCTTCCATGACCTGAGCTGGAACGTGTACCGGATTCCGGTGGACAGCGCCGCCCGGCAGGACCGCTTCGCGGCGGCGTTCCCGCAGCCCGCGGGCCAATGGGCGTGGGAATCGCCGTTGGACACGGCGAAGAGTATCGCGACCCGGAAGGAGCCGTATCGCTCGCACCTCACGCTCGACTTCGCCGCCGGCGATGCGGTGGTGATCCCGGGATATGGAGGCGCCCAGGGGCTCTTCTTCTCGGCCAGCGATATGCTGAACGACAATGTGCTCCTCGGTGCCGTCTCGTCGTACCAGGGGCGCCGGCTCGGGAGCATCTTCTCGAACATCAGCGCGACGGCGATCTACATCAATCAGGCGCGGCGGGTGAACTGGGGCTTCGGCGCCTTCCGCACCAAGAGCCGCAACTTCGAGGGTGACGCGGTCGTCTCCTACGACGAGACCGCGTACGGCGCGCTCGGCCTGCTCCGCTATCCTCTGACGCGCTTCACGCGGATCGAAGCCACGATGGTGATGGAGCACTCGGACCGGGTGGATTTCACCTTGCCGGTGGACGAGCCTCGGCGGGTCGGCTGGATCGCGTCGCACTATCTGAGCTATGTGCGCGACAACTCCCTCTGGGTCCCCACCGGGCCCATCGACGGCGGGCGTCTGGCACTCACGGCCGGCGTGTCGAGCGACTTCTCCAACAGCCGGTTCGACAGCTACCTCCTGAGCGGGGACTGGCGCCAGTACTTCCGGCTGGGCCGGCGCAGCGCCTGGGCCATTCGCGGCTACGGCTTCTACAGCGCCGGCGACCGCCCCCGCCGAGTCAACATCGGCGGGACGCTGGGCCTGCGGGGCTATCCGCAGTTCGGCTATATCGTGGGATCCGAGGCCGTCATGTTCAACCAGGAGGTCCGCTTCCCGCTGCTCAATCACCTCACCTTCGGCACGCCGCTCGGCGACGTGGACTTTCCCGAGATCCAGGCGGGACTGTTCACCGACTTCGGTCAGGCGAAATTCTCCACCAGCCCCGACCGCGGGCTGCTCGGCAGCTACGGGATTAGCTTCCGCATGGCGCTCGGGCCGATCAGCGTGCTGCGGCTGGACGTCGGACGACGGTTCAGCAACAACGGCTTCACCGGCTACAGCCTGAGCGCAAGCCAGCGTGATCCCGGATTCGTCAGCTTCTTCTTCGGCTATAACTATTGATGCCACAACGCTTTTCCGTTGACCGCGGTGTGTCGGTGGCCTATCTTGCGCTGTTGCTCACTGCCTGCCACGGGGCCCCGGGCGCGGTCGTGCCGGCGGGGGCCGCGCCGGTGAGTCAGGCCCAAGTGGGGCAGTGGGTCACGTCCACCGTGCCGCGGCAGAACAGGCTCCATCGATTCAAGTGGCTGTTTCAGGACGAGCGCTCGAGCGCCGGCGGTCGCGGCAGCGCCCGGGTCGCGCCTCCGGATTCGCTGCGGTTCGACGTCGCGGGGCCGTTCGGTTCCAATCCGGCTGCGGCGGCGGTCATCGGCGACCGGCCGCTCTGGGCCGAGCCTCCGGACGCCGTCAAGAAGCTCGTGCCGAATTATCCCTTGCTCTGGGCGATGCTGGGAATTGCCCGGATGCCGGACGCAGGGGCCCAGCTTCGCGGCGTCACCCAGGGCGACGTGACCGCCTGGCAGTACGCCGACGCCGCGGACACGGTGAGCTACGCGCGCACCGCGGGGTCGCGAGGCAAGCTGGTCACCGAGGTGCGCCACGCGGGCAAGGTGGTGGGGCGCGCCGAGACCACGCTCGACTCGACCGGCGCGCCGCTCACGTCGCGGCTGATCGTTCCCAGCGTTCCGGCGAAGCTCAACCTGACGTTCCTCTCGACCTCACGGGCCGACTTTGCGCCTGACATCTGGACTGATCACAAGCCGTAGCCTCCTTCTGCTCCTCCTGCCCGCCGCGCTCGGCGGCTGCCTCTACGGCTTTGCCGGTGGCGGGCTTCCCCCGTCGATCAAGACCGTCGCGCTGCTTCCCTTCGACAACCAGACCGCCGAGCCGACGCTCACCCAGGAAGTGGCCAGCAGCGTGCGCGAGGCGCTCGAGCGCCGTCTCGGACTGCGCCAAGCTTCGCAGGGACAGGCCGACGCGCTGGTGCGCGGCACGATCGTCCGCTACGAGCCGGACCTGCCGGTGCAGTACACCGGAGAGGAAGACCGCACCGTCAACGTCACGCGCCGTCAGGTTCAGATCACGGTTTCCGTGGAGATCCTCGATCAGAAGCGGGGAAAGCCCATCTGGCAGAATACCGGCCTCCTGGTCAAGGGCGACTACGACCCCGGCCAGGAGCAGCAGGGCAGGCAGCGGGCGCTCGACGACCTGGTCACCAACATCGTGGAGGGAGCGCAGTCGCAATGGTGAGCCATCCCGGGGGCGAGCGGGGGTCCAGCACGCTCGGATGCCTTGTGACGGCCGCGCTGTTCGCGGCCGCCGTCTACTACGGCGTCCACATCGGCGGGGTCTACTGGAGGTTGTACCAGCTCAAGGATGACATGCAGCAGCAGGCGCTCTTCGCCGGGCAGAATACCGACGACGTCATCCGCGCCCGGCTCGCCGCCCAGGCCGACTCGTTGCTCGGCTCCTCTCCCGAATTCCGCATCCTCCGCGGCGGCCGGGGCAACGCCATCACGATCGAGACCCAGTACACCGAGACGGTCGACCTTCCGCTCTTCAAGAAGACGTTCGTCCTCCATCCGCGCGTGGTGGAGCAGCTCTAGGTGGAGGTCGCCGGGTTCTTCCTGGCCCTCGCCGCCATCCTCACCGCCGCCAAGCTTCTCGGCGAGATCGCCGAGCGCATGGGCCAGCCGGCCGTGCTGGGCGAGCTGGTGGCCGGCGCGCTGCTTGGCGGCGCGGGGCTCGGCGTGGTGCCGAGCACCGGGTCCGGAGCCGAGCTGATCCATGTCATGGCCGAGCTCGGCGTGCTGCTGCTGCTGTTCGAGATCGGCCTCGAGACCGACCTCAAGGCGATGTTCCGCGTCGGTCCCGCGGCCCTGGCCGTGGCCGTGGTCGGCGTGGCGATTCCCTTCGGGCTGGGCTACCTGTACTGGGTGGCGGACGGGCATCCTGGTCCGGCAGCCATCTTCGTGGGCGCCACCCTCACGGCGACCTCGGTCGGGATCACGGCCCGCGTCCTGTCCGACCTGGGCGCCCTCGGCACGCCGGAGGCTCGCGTCATCATCGGGGCGGCCGTCATCGACGACGTGCTGGGGCTGGTCATCCTGAGCGTCGTCTCGGTGCTCGCGACCGGCGGAGCGGTGACGGCGTTCGGCGTGGCGCGAACGCTGGCCGTGGCGGTCGGGTTCCTGGTCGTGGCGGTCCTGGTCGGGCGGTATGCCGTGCCCGGCCTGTTCAATCTCGTCGTGCGCATGCGGGTCCGCTCGGTGCTTCTGGTGCTGGCCGTGGCGTTCGCACTCGGGCTGTCCGCCGCCGCGGCCGAAGCCGGCTCGGCGCTCATTCTGGGCGCGTTCGCCGCCGGTCTCATTCTGTCGGGCACCAACCAGTTCGACACGATCGAGCGGGAGGTGCGTCCGGTCGCCGCCGTCTTCACCCCGATCTTCTTCGTGAGCGTCGGCTCGTCCCTGGACTTGCGGTTGCTCGACCCCGCGACGCCCGCGGCTCGGGAAACACTGCTGATCGCGCTGGTGCTGACCCTGATCGGTATCTTCGGGAAGATGGCGGCCGGCTGGGCGGCGCCGTGGCAGCCGATGCGCCGCCTGGTGGTGGGGGTCGGGATGGTCCCGAGGGGAGAGGTGGGACTCATCTTCGCCGACATCGGCCGCCGGTCAGGCATCCTCAACGACGAGGTATTCGGGGCCGTGCTGCTCATGATCATGGCGACCACGTTCGTGGCGCCGCCGGCGCTCAAGTCGTTGCTCCGGCCGCGGCCGGGAGGGGCGGCGTGACCACCGCGGGGAAGGTTCGCTCGCCGGCCGACGCGCTCGCCTGGCGGGCCGTCCAGCGGGGAGCGGTTGTGTTCACCAACGGGGTGTTCGACCTGCTTCACCCGGGCCACGTCGAGCTGCTCGAGGCCGCGCGCCGCGAAGGCGATGCGCTGGTCGTGGGGGTCAACAGCGACGGCTCCGCCGGCCGGCTCGCCAAGGGCGCCGGGCGCCCGCTCGTGCCTGCAGCCGCCCGCACCCGCGTGCTGGCCGGACTCGCCGCCGTGGACTGTGTCGTGCTGTTCGACGAGGACACCCCGCTCGAGCTCATCCGCGCCCTCGCCCCCGACGTCCTGGTCAAGGGCGCCGACTACCGCCGCGACCAGATCGTCGGCGCCGACTGGCTGGAGGCCCGGGGCGGCCGGGTCGTCAGGGTGCCGGTCGTCGCCGGATTTTCCACCACCGCCATCGTCGAGCGTCTTCGTGCCACGTCCTGACGGCCGCGCCAACGACCACCTGCGTCCCCTCGTGCTGGAGCGGCGCGCCAATCCGTACGCCGAGGGCTCATGCCTGATCCGGATGGGCGGGACTCTCGTGCACTGTACCGCCTCCGTCGAGGCCGGCGTCCCGGGGTTCAAGAAGGGAAGCGGCGAAGGCTGGGTCACCGCCGAGTACGCCATGCTTCCCCGCGCCACGGCCGAGCGCACCGCGCGCGAGCGGAACGGGCCCGGCGGACGGACCCAGGAAATTCAGCGCTTGATCGGGCGATCGCTCCGCGCCGCGATGCGCACGATGGCCTTCGGCGAGCACACGATCCGGATCGACTGTGACGTGCTCCAGGCCGACGGCGGGACCCGCACGGCGAGCATCACCGGCGGGTGCGTGGCGCTGTCCGATGCCTGCGCCTGGCTCGCCGAGCGGACCGGCCAACCTTCCGCGTTCGGCCACCTGGTGGCCGCCGTGTCGGTAGGGGTGGTCGAGGGCGAGGAGCGGCTCGATCTCGCGTACCTGGAGGATCGGGACGCGCACGTGGATGCCAACGTGGTCATGCTCGAGCCGGCGCGGTTCGTGGAGGTGCAGGGCACGGGCGAGCACGACACGTTCTCTCGGGCCCAGCTCGACGTGCTGCTGAACCTCGCCGGCCAGGGTATCGAGCAGCTGTTCCGTGCCCAGCGCGAGGCGCTCGGCTGGTGAAGCTGCTGGCCGCCACGCGGAGCCGCGGCAAGCAGCCCGAGATCCGGCGTATTCTGGAGCCGGCCGGGCTGGAAGTCTCGTTTCCGGACGAGAGGGGAATCTGGGAGTCGACCGTGGAAGACACCCTCGAGAACACCGAGTCATTCGAGGGCAACGCCAGGCGCAAGGCCGAGTACTTCGCGCGGCTGACCGGGCTTCCCACGGTAGCCGATGATTCGGGGCTCGAGGTCTTTTCGCTGGGAGGGGCCCCCGGCGTACGGTCGCGCCGCTTCGCGGGCGAGGTCGGCTCGGCGGAAACAGTCGATGCCGCCAACAACGCCGAGCTGCTGCGGCGGCTTCGCGGCGCGCCCGAGGGCCGTCGCCGGGCGCGCTACCGGTGCGTGCTCGTGCTGCTGCGCGAGCCCGACGGCATTCCCGAGACCTTCGAGGGGGTGTGTGGTGGCCGTATCCTCGAATCTCCCCGAGGGAAAGGCGGCTTCGGCTACGACCCGTTGTTCTACAGCGACGAGCTGGAGCAAACCTTCGGCGAGGCGAGCCCGGAAGAAAAGGACCGTGTGAGCCATCGAGGCCGGGCGCTCCGCGCCCTGGCCGCCGCGATGACCCAGGCAACCCGCTGACTTTCGTCGTCCTACCAGCCCCCGACGGCCCCCGCTATGTTGGACGGGCCTGAGGGCATCCGGGGTGTGGCGCAGTCCGGTAGCGCGCCTGCTTTGGGAGCAGGAGGTCCCGGGTTCGAATCCCGGCGCCCCGATGATTTCACCCGATGATGCGCGCCCGTAGCTCAGCTGGATAGAGCAACAGCCTTCTAAGCTGTGGGTCGGTGGTTCGAATCCACCCGGGCGCATCCCTCGCGAAGGCCGCACATCGCCCGTTTGGCTCCGGAATGGATGGCTCCGAACCCGGAGGCCCGTAGACACCGCCGCGGCCGCGGCGGATATTCACCCCATGTCCTCGACCGGGACGTCCCTGACCGAGCTCGACGCCGCGGAACGCCCATCCGGCCGGTCGCGCGGAGTCGCCCTCGCACTCGCCACGATCCTCGGGCCGTTCGGCGGGCATCGCTTCTACGTGGGAAAAACCGGTACCGGCGTGCTGATGGCGCTGACCCTGGGCGGGGCCGGCCTCTGGTGGCTCTACGACCTGATTCTGGTGGCCAGCGGGTCGTTCCGCGACGTGAACGATCGCCTGGTGACCCGGTGGGACGTCGAAGCGACCGCCGCGGAGGCCCTTCCCCCCGATGTGCTGGACGAGCTCGACCTCCTGCGGCAGCAGGTGGCCGAGCTCGCCGAACGGGTCGATTTCACGGAGCGACTGCTCGCAGGACCGCGGGAAGTGCCGGCCCAGACCCACCCCGTTCGCCCCAGCTGACCGTCAGATCTCCCGGCGCGCTTCTTCCGCGTCGAGATCCTCCGCGTCCTCCGCCTCCTGATTGATCACGCTCTCCGCTAGCGCGGTGAGCTTCTGGTCCGTGGTCTCTTCCTCGTCCAGGTTCTGGCCGAGCAGCTCGTGCACCTGGTCATAGCCCAGCATCTCGGCGTAGGTGCACACGCAGCCGTAGCTCGCGATCTCGTAGTGCTCGACCTTCTGAGCCGCCGCGATCAGGGCGGCGTCCAGCACCGGGGGCAGGGCATCCTCCTCGATGACCTTCCGCCCTTCTTCCAGCAGTCCGGCCATGCCTTCGCATTTCTTCCCCTTGGCGGGGACGCCCAGCAGCTTGAAGGCCTGTTCCAGGCGGCGGACCTGGCCTTCGGTCTGCTGGCGATGTTCCTCGAACGCGTCTTTCAGGTCGGGGTGGGTGGCGGCCTTGATCATCTTCGGCAGCGCCTTCAGGATCTGACCCTCGGCGTGATAGATATCCTGCAGTTCGTGGACGAGCAGATCGTCCAGCGAGGCCAGCTTCGACATCGGAATCTCCTTGCGGGGTGTGCACCAGGTTCGCCGGAACGTTGTGGCCCGCCGGCGATGCGCTCCGTGCGCCAGGTCACCGGCGAGCCGATCGAATCCTCTTGCGTGCACCTGGGGCCGCCGTTAGAATTGCGGTCCCTCAAGAACACCGTGGAGCGGTTGCCGGCCGGCACTGAGTCGGCGAGCCCGCTGACAGGCAGAGGGGGTGCCGAGGGCGGTACCGGGGCGGGTGGGGCGGCGAAGACCAGGTTGATCTCCGTACGTCCTTTCCCATTGACATTCCGGCCCGATTTCGGTATCTTTTCGGGCTACCAAATTGCGGGTTTCCGGGGCAGCATGGGCAGATTTTGGGTGCCTATCCCTTGACCCTGCGCCAAGTTTCGGTTATTATTGATGGCTACCGGCAAAAGCAGTTCGCCGGTTTTCGTACCAGCTCTTTGACAAGCGATGTGAGCGAAAAGTGATGGGGTGCGGACCCTCTGATCCGTCCGGGTACAGAGCCCGGCGGGTAGGGTTTACCTCTGATCAACGTGATTCGGACGACAGAACCAGGTCGTTCGACCGAGCTGTTCAAACACTCGATTGAAGCAATCATTGGAGAGTTTGATCCTGGCTCAGGACGAACGCTGGCGGCGTGCCTAACACATGCAAGTCGAACGGGACTGGGGGCAACTCCAGTTCAGTGGCGGACGGGTGCGTAACACGTGAGGAACATGACTTTCGGTGGGGGATAGCCGGCCCAACGGCCGGGTAATACCGCGTACGACCTTTCGGGGACATCCCCGGTTGGTGAAAGCAGCAATGCGCCGAAAGAGTGCCTCGCGGCCTATCAGCTAGTTGGTGGGGTAATGGCCCACCAAGGCGACGACGGGTAGCTGGTCTGAGAGGATGGCCAGCCACATTGGGACTGAGACACGGCCCAGACTCCTACGGGAGGCAGCAGTGGGGAATATTGCGCAATGGGCGAAAGCCTGACGCAGCGACGCCGCGTGTGGGATGACGGCCTTCGGGTTGTAAACCACTGTCGGGAGGGACGAATGCGCCGCAAGGCGAGTGACGGTACCTCCAAAGGAAGCACCGGCTAACTCCGTGCCAGCAGCCGCGGTAATACGGAGGGTGCGAGCGTTGTCCGGAATCACTGGGCGTAAAGGGCGCGTAGGTGGCGCGGGAAGTCAACGGTGAAAGTTCGGGGCTCAACCCTGAATCGGCCGTCGATACTCCCGGGCTCGAGCACTGTAGAGGCAGATGGAATTCCGGGTGTAGCGGTGGAATGCGTAGAGATC
>JAICJD010000294.1 GCA_025928645.1 Gemmatimonadales bacterium | reverse complement strand
GGCGGCGGCGAGCGACACAACCCATGCAGGTCAGACCACCTTGGGCCGACAGCGAGCCTAAGAGTCAGCTCGCCGCCCGCCCGGGACCACACCGGCCAAGTCGGACGTCACCGCCCGGCACCTCCAGACACTGACACTGAGGCGAGCCTAACCACCGCGGCAGGTGACCGAGCGCTCAGCGCGGGCGTTCCATCCGCTGGTCGAGCGGCTCGGTGTTCGCCTCGGCGCGCAGCGCGCGGCCGATCACGAGGCGCTGGATCTCGCTGGTGCCTTCGAAGATCGTGTAGAGCTTCGCGTCGCGGTACCACTTCTCGACCGGGAAGTCCTTGATGTAGCCCCAGCCCCCTAGCGTCTGGACCGCCTGCTCGCAGGCGCGGACGGCGACCTCCGAGGCCTTGAGCTTGGACATCGAGCCCTCCGCGTGCTCGAACGGCTTGCGCTGCGCGGCCATCCACGCCGCCCGCCAGGTCAGCAGCCGCGCCGCGTCGATGTCGGCGGCGAGGTCGGCCAGCGGGAAGGCGACGCCCTGGTTCTCGATGATCGGCTGGCCGAACGCCTCGCGGGAGACGGCGTAGTCGCGGGCGAACTCCAGCGCCGCGCGGGCGATGCCGATCGCCTGCGCGGCGACCATCGGCCGCGTGCGCTCGAAGGCGCCGAGCGCCGCCGAGCTGCGGCGCTGGACGGCAGCGGCGGTGCCGCCCTCCTCGGACACCGCGAGCGGGGGCGGCGACCCGCGCTCGGCCTCGCGGCCCTTCGCGATCCGCGCGGTCAGGCGCTCCTCGCCCCCGAGCAGGTGGGCGGCGGGCACCCGGCAGTCCTCGAAGACGATCTCGCCGGTGTGCGACGCGCGGCAGCCGAGCTTGTCGAGCTTGCGCAGCATCGTCAGGCCGCGCGTGCCCTTCGGGACGATGAAGACGCCCTGGCCCCGGTGACCCGCCTCCGGGTCGACGGTGGCGACGACGACGTGGACGTCGGCGATGCCGCCGTTGCCGATGAACACCTTCTGGCCGTCGATGACCCAGTCGCCGCCGTCCTTGCGGGCACGGGTCTGGATCGAGCGCACGTCGCTGCCGCCGCTGGGCTCGGTCACGGCGAGCGCCGCCAGCCGCAGGTCCCCCGGCGTGCCGAAGCACTCCGGCGCCCAGCGGACCAGCTGCTCGTCGGTCGCGGCCTGGCGGATCGCCGCGAGGGCCAGCGCCGGCATGACGATCGAGAGCCCGATCCCGGCGCAGCCCCAGAAGAGCTCCTCCATGACGACCGCCAGCGACAGCCCGGTCGGATCGGCCGACAGCCCCGCGTAGAGCTGCCATTCGTACAGCCCCTCCTGCGCGGCCGCCTCGATCACCGGCCACGGGAGCTCCTGCGCGCGGTCGTACTCCGGCGCGGCGGGGCGGATCACGTCGCGGGCGAAGGCATGAGCCTTGGAGCGCAGCGCCTCCTGCTCCTCGGTGAGCTCGAGCGAGAAGCTCATGCGCCCGGCGCCGGCTCGTCGAAGCCCTCCAGCGACTTCTGCATCGTCGCCAGGGCGTTCCACGCGCTCGGGAAGCCCGCGTACACGGCGACCTGGCGCAGCACCTCGCGGACCTCCTCCTC
>JAICJD010000166.1 GCA_025928645.1 Gemmatimonadales bacterium | reverse complement strand
GCCCGAGTCGATCAGCCCGAGGATGTGCGGATGCTGGAGCCGAGCCGCCACCTCGATCTCGCGGGCGAACCGCTCGGGGCCGAGCGTGGCGGCCAGCTCGGGGCGAAGCACCTTCACCGCCACGCGCCGGTGGTGCTTCAGATCCTCGGCGAGATAGACCGTGGCCATGCCGCCTTGGCCGAGCTCCCGCTCGATGCGGTAGCGCTCGGCAAGTGCTCCCTCCAGACGGGATACCGGCTCGGGCATGGTGGGTGTGTGGTGTGGGTGGGTGGAAGATGGGGGGAATGCGGCGGCGCGGCTAGGTTGTGTCGAGCGCCGCGCGAGCGCTGGACGCTCCCCGGCGCGGCCCGTAACTTCCGTGCTTCTGGACTCTGCTCCCCTCCCGACGGCACGAGGCGTGGGTGGACGCACCTATCGGGCAGCTCATCCGCACCGCTCAGGCGGGCCACCGCGAGGCGGCCGATGCGCTTTTCGCCACGCTGTACCGTGAGCTGCACGCCATCGCTGAGCGCGAGCTGCACCGGAGCGGCGGCGAGCTCACGCTCGGCACCACGACGCTGCTCCACGAGGCCTACCTCAGCATCGCCCAGCGCGAAGGCGTCGGGTTCGCCAGCCGGGGCCAGTTCCTGGCGTACGCGGCCCGGGCGATGCGTGGGCTCACGATCGACTACATTCGTCGGCGCCGCGCGAAGAAACGGGGCGGCGAATTCCACATCACCTCCTCAGGCGCCGAGCCGGTGACGCCCGAGGACGTGGAATCGCCCGAGAGGCTGGAGGCGCTCGGCGGCGCGCTGGACGTGCTGACGCAGGTAAACCCCGCGCTCGCGCACCTGGTGGACCTCCATTTCTTCTGCGGCTTTTCCCTGGCCGAGCTGGCGGAACTGCGCGGCGTGTCGGAGCGCACCGTCCAGCGCGACTGGCGCAAGGCCCGACTGCTGCTCCACCGCGCGTTGCAGGAATCCTAGCCTAGGGCGGACGACCCCCAGCGGACGGGGCACCCTGCTCCGGACCCTCGACCTCCTGTCGGCTTCCGTCCAGCCATTTCGATCTCCGGATGCAAGTTCACGCGTCTACATGCCCCGCGCCTGCGCATAAGGTCCCACCCCTTCGACGGATCGGCCCATGACCCCGGCGTCGCCGGAGCTGCTCGGCACCCTCCACGCGCTCCTCGGGCAGGCACTCGACCTCGATCCGGCCGAGCGGAAGCGCTGGCTGGAGACCCTTCGCCACGACCAGCCGGAGCACGCGGCCGAGCTCGAGCGACTCCTGGCCGACGAAGCGGAACTGGATGCGCGCGGGTTCCTCACGCACGGGATCGGCGGTGAGGGCGCATGGGACGGCCGTGCCCTGGCGGGACGCCGCCTCGGCGCCTGGACGCTCGAGCGGCCGCTCGGCCGGGGCGGCATGGGCACCGTGTGGCTCGCCCGGCGGAGCGACGGGCGGTACGAGGGCTTGGCGGCCGTCAAGCTGCTGAACCTCGCGCTGCTCGACCCGGTGGGTGCCGAGCGCTTCCGGCGGGAGGGGACGCTGCTCGCCCGGCTCAGCCACCCGGGCATCGCGCGGCTGCTCGACGCCGGCGTCACTGAGGAAAGCCAGCCTTACCTCGTGCTGGAGTACGTCGAGGGCGAGCGGATCGATCACGCCTGCGATGCCGGGCAACTCTCGCCGGAGCGCCGGATCCTGCGATTCCTCGACGTGCTGGCACCGGTCGCCCACGCGCACGCCAACCTGATCGTCCACCGGGACCTCAAGCCGTCGAACATCTTGGTGACGGCGGACGGCACCGTGAAGCTGCTCGACTTCGGCATCGCGAAGCTGCTCGAGGACGGGAGCGTCGCCGAGGCGTCGACCCTCACCGATGCGGCGGGGGGGCGCGCGCTCACGCCCGAGTACGCGGCCCCCGAGCAGATCGCCGGCGATCCGATCACCACGGCGACGGACGTGTACGCCCTCGGTGTGTTGCTCTACCTGCTGCTCACGGGGCGTCACCCAACCGGCGAGGGAAGCCGCACCGCGGCAGAGCACATCGCGGCGGCGCTCGACGCGGAGCCCGCGCGCCCCAGCTCGGCGCTCACCGCGGACGCGGCCGCGACCCGAGGCGGGTCGGCCGACCGGATCCGCCGGTCGTACGCGGGCGACCTGGACAACATCGTGCTCAAGGCGCTGCGCAAGGCGCCGGCAGAGCGGTACGCCACGGTGGACGCGTTCGGCGACGATCTCCGGAGCTACCTGGGGCACCAGCCGGTGAGCGCCCGGCCCGACTCGCTCACGTATCGCACCGGCAAATTCGTGCGCCGCCATCGCGGCTCGGTGATCGCGGCGGCGCTCGTGGCCGCGGCGCTGATCGGCGCGACCGTGATCACGTGGCGGCAGGCCGTCGCCGCGCGGCAGCAGCGGGACGAGGCCGTGTTCCAAGCCCAACGCGCCGAGGCGATTAACGATTTCCAGACGGCGCTCATCTCCCAGATCGGCACGACGCGCGTCTCGCTCAGCGATCTGATCGACAAGGGCGTGGGGGCGCTGGCGCGCCGGCCGCCCTCCGATCCCCGGGTCCACGGCGCGCTGCTGATGCAGTTCGCCGACCGCTACGGCGAGCTCGAGCAGCGGGCCCAGCAGCGGGCGCTGCTGGCGCAGGCCGAGTCCATCGTGGCCCGGACGGGCGACGCGCGCCTCGAGGCCAAGCTCGCCTGCGCGATCGCGCTGTACTACACCGATCGGTCGCAGGCGGACTCGAGCCGGGTCGCCGTACGCCGGGCCGAGCGGCTGGTGGCCGGGCTGAGTCCGCCCAGCCCCGAGATCCAGGCGGGCTGCCTCATGGCCCGGGCGCAACTGGCCGCCCTCGACAACCAGTTCGACAGCGCGGTGGCGCTGGACAGCACCGCCGCCGCGCGGCTCGCGCACACCGGCGCGCGTGGGACGCTCGGGTACTACGTGATCGAGAACGAGCTCGGGATCCATCTGTATGCCGCGAGACGGGTGCGCGAGTCCGTGGCCGTCCACGAGGCAACCGGGGCCGGGCTGACCGCGCTCGGCCTGGACGGCACCGACTTCGCTTTGTCGCTCCACAGTGATCTGGCCCTGGCCCTGGTCCAACTGGGCGAGTACCGCAAGGCCCTCAGCATGCAGCGCGAGGTCCTGGACCAGATGCGACAGGCGGATCCCGGCGGCGGAGCCCACCCGCGCGCCGCCTTCAACTACGCCACGACCCTGGCCGCCGCCGGCGACCTGGATTCGGCGCTGATCTGGTATCAAGCGAGCGCCGCCTCGGCCAGGGCACGGTCACTTCCCGAGGTCGAGCGGCGGGCCATGCTCGGGGTGGCGCGAACCAATGCGCGGTTGGGACGGGTGCCGGAGGCCCGGCGCGCGTTCGACCGTATGCTCGCGCTGGCCCGGGAGCAGCACGTTCCGGTCCCCCGGGAGAGCCTGTTCGTGGCGGCGACGATCGCGCACGGTGAAGGCGACCTCGCGCGTGCCACCGAAGGATTCGAGGCGGTGCTGCGACGGGACGGCTGGTTCGATGGCAAGCGGAGTCCGGCGTCGCGGCCGGTGCTGGGAGCGCTGGCGCGGATCGCGCTCCGCCAGGGGAAGGCCGCGAGCGCGCTGGCATATGCCTCGGGGCTCCGGGAGATCGTGACGGTGGATTCGATCGCCGAGCTTCGGAGCGCCGATGTAGGTGAGTCCGAGCTGCTGGAGGCCCGGGCCTACGTGGCGCTCGCCGCTCCCGACAGCGCCCGACGTTACGCGAGGGCGGCGCTCGACGCCCTCACGGTCGGCGCCGGCCCCGAGAGTCCGCTCACCGGAGAGGCCAGGGCGCTGGCTGATTCCCTCGAGCGCTAGCCGACCCACGGGCTTCGTGTCGCCCCAGGGCGGCGATTTCCGATTCCAGGTTGTGGACCAGAGATGAGAGGTACGCAACCCGAACCGGAGGCCGCTATGACGATCTGGAAGCGCCAGCCCCGCGCATCGACCCGACCCCTGGACGCCAAGCCGTCCGACACCGCCCCCGCCGCGACGCCCGAGCCGGAGCTTCAGGTGGAGGAGCTCGAGGAGCGCATCACGCCGAGGCTCGCCTCGAACCACAACGAGACCCTGCTGGTCGACGGCTGATGGGATCGCGTGAGGTCGCGGAGCTGAACGCGCGCGGCCTCGCGTGCAAGGCGGCGGGGCGCTACGAGGAAGGGCGCGACCCCTACCGGCACGCCCTTGCGCTGCTCGACATCCAAGGCTCGCAGTGACGCTCAACAATCTGGCAGTGGCGCTCAGGCGCCAGGGGGAGGCGGTACGCTCCGCGGGCCTCCACGCCGGGGCGGCGACGATTCTCGGGAGAGCGTTGCGGTCCGATCATCCAACTGCGGTCACCTGCCGGGCCAACGCGGGCCGCGCCGCCGCCGACGTACCCGCCTGATCGCGCCCTGCTGTCGCCTTTCGGCTGGTTCCGACGATCTCAGGATGATCCGATCCACCGCGGCCCGCGCGGCCCTGACCGGAGCCACCCTGCCCCATCGGAGGACCCATGTCGCGCCAGCTCCTCACCCTGCTCACGGCTCTTGGCCTGACGGCCACTGGCTGCTCCGATTCGACGTCACCGAGTGGGGGTGCAAAGGATGTCCCACTGGCTCCCGAATTGTCGGTCGCGAGCTTCGGCGTGACGGCAATCGAACCCCCGAGTCACGTATCCGCCGTAAACGATGAGGGACTGATCGTCGGCACTTCCCAGACCGACCAGCGCGGGTTTGTCTGGGTCAACGGCGGCGCCCAGTGGCTCTCCAAACAGTCCGGGATCGCCACCGCCGCTCGCGACGTCAACAGTTTCGGCCTCGTGGTGGGCCGTTTCATCTCGACACTCGGCAGCGACTCCGCGGCAGCATGGCTCGACGGAATCATGACGCTCCTGCCCGGCTTCTACGACGCCGGCAACTCAATCGCGATGGCGGTGAATGATCCGGGGCAGATCCTCGGCACCGACGTCGCCGCCGGCGAGCCCAGAGTCGGGCTCGTGTGGAGCAGCAAGGACGACCAGGCTCCGACCCGGCTCGAGGCGCCCGACGGCTACTCCGTTTTGCCCGAGGACATCGACGACGCAGGCCGGATCGTCGGGCAGCTCGGGCCGGTCGATGGGACGCACGGGCAGGCGGTGTACTGGAGCAGCGAGTCGGCGCCTCCGCTGACGTTGAAGGGTTTCGACGGGGCGCCGTGTGAGAACGAGTCCATCAACGAGATCGCCCTGGCCTTTGCCATCAACGAGGAGGGTGAAATCGTCGGCACGTGCCCCGCCGCGGATGGATCCGCGCACGCCGCGTACTGGGCCAGCGCCGGCGCGACGGCGATCGATCTCGGCCCGGGGGAAGCCGCGTCCATCAATGAGCTGGGCGAGATCGTCGGCAGCGGCGGCTCGCTATTCGAGCCCTCGCTCTGGATGCGCGAGGCCGGCACCTTCCGCCGGTTCGACCTGGGGTCGCCTGACGCCGAGGGACTCGTCAGCATCGGTTCTGTCAACAACACCGGAACCGCCGTCGGGAACTTCATCCTGGGGAACGAGTCCGACGGCTTCGCCTGGCGCATCCCCATCCGGGTGTCGCTCGACCTGGTCCCCGGCAGCGCCACCAACACGATCAAGCGCGACGGGCGCGGCACCGTGACCGTAGCGCTGCTCGGCTCGCGCTGGTTCCGGGCGGCCGACGTGGATCCGGCCTCTCTTACCCTCGGCAACGACGACGGCCAGGACACGCCGGTCGCGCGCAAGAAGAACGTTCCCATGGCCAAGCTGACCGACGTGAATCGGGACGGGCTTCCCGACGTGGTGGTCGAGTTCAACATGCTGGAGCTGATGAACCGGGGCGATCTGCCCCTGGGCAACCCGGTGCTGGTGCTCCTCGGGGCCCTCCGGGACGGCACGCATCTTCGCGGCGCCGACGTGGCGCTGGTCCAGCGCTGAACGAGCCCCGCGCGCATGCACTCGCCGGGCCTCGCGGCTGTCGATGAGACCGAGGACGTGGGGATGCTGCAGTGTGGTGATTGTCTTGACCTCGCGCAGGAACCGCTCGGCGCCGACCACGGTCCGAGGCTTGCACCGAGATGCTCGATGCTCAGGGCGAAACTCCGATCATCTCGCCGCGCCGCGTGCCATGCGGGCCCGCAGGGCCGAGGCCCAGTTTGCCACCACGATCAGCTCGCCCGCGTTGTCCGGCTCGAGAAAGATGAAGTGGGTGCCGTCCGGCATCACGTCGTAGTTGGCGTGCGGGTTGGTGGCGTACATGTACTTGTCGGGCAGCACCGTGTCGCGGGCCGTCACGCTGAGCGACGGTCCCGGGCGGATCAACGCCGCCATCAGTACCCGATCTCCCCGGTAGAACAGCCGCCGCCCGTCGCGTGACCACACCGGCTCGGTGCCGCCGCCAGCCGACACCTGCACCCGGCCGCCCGGGCCGGGGAACGGCTGCACCACCACCTCGTCGCGCCCCGACTCGTTGGTGACGAAGGCGACCCAGCGCCCGTCGGGCGAGAGCCGCGGCATCGTCTCGATGGCCGTCTGGCTGGTAGCGATGGGCTTCGGCGACGTATCGCCCGTCATGGATCGATAGTACAGGTCCGCGCCCGCCGTATCGAGCTGATAGACGAGCGAGCGCGCGTCGGGCGACAACACCGCCTCGAACACGTCCAGGTGGTTCCCGCTGAGCAGGAGGCTGGCCTCGGCGCTCAAGTCGGCCGGGCGCCACCAGATCGCGGTGCGGCCGTCCCGGTCCGAGCGGAACAGCACGCGCCGGCCGTCGGGACTCCACTCCGCGCGCTCGTTGCTCAGACCCTCGGTGGTGAGCCGGGTCAGCGTTCCGGAGCCGAGCTCGTCCAGCCAGATGTCCCGATGATCGGCCGAGCCGATGGTGAGGGCGAGGGTCCGGCCGTCGGGGGAGAGCCGGGGGAAGGCGTAGTCCCGGCGCTCGTCGAGCAGGACGCGGGGGGCGCCGGTCGCGCCGGCCACGACCACCCGCGAGAGCTGGCTGCCGCTCTGGTAGAACAGGGTGCCGGTGGACGAGAGCGATGCCCGGGCCAGCCCGGTACCGAAGTTGAGCGAGACATTGTCGATGAGCTGGACCGGCGCTCCGAGCACGCGCCGCCTGGCCACGTCGATCGGGACCCCCATCATGATCCCGGAGGCGTTGATGTACACCAGCGTCCCGTCCAGCACGCCGAGCGGCGTCACGCCCGGGACGTCGAGGACCGTCGCTTTGCCGGGGCCCAGGGGAGCGATCGCGATCTTCGCGCTCCCGGGCGAGCTACCCGGCCAACTGGAGTAGATGACGCTGTGGGCGTCATCCAGGACCAGCGGGCCGTCGCGGTACTGCTCCCCGGCGGCATGGCTCGAGTCGCTCAACAGGCGGGCCGCTCCTCCCCCCTCGGGCATGGCGTAGAGAGCGGTG
>JAICJD010000023.1 GCA_025928645.1 Gemmatimonadales bacterium | reverse complement strand
TGAAGGGTGGGGATCCGAGAATCTGCCCGGATGCCGCCGCCGTCGCAAGGTGATCGCCGCTAGAGAGTCTTGAGATAGGCGACGAGATCCTCCTTCTGCTGTGGCGAGAGCGAAAGGTCGAAAAGCCGGACGTAGTGCGCGACCACTTGGCGCAGCGTCGCCGCGCCGCCGTCATGGAAGTACGGTCCCCGCAGCTGGGGCGGATGCCACAGCCCGCGGAGCGGCGTGGTGCGGTAGAGTCCCGTCGCGCTTCGCGCCGCTGTTGCCGGATCCTGTCCCACCTCGGCGGCGGTGTGGAGGCGGCCCCTGTTCACATCGGTGTAGAGCGCGCCCGCATGGCAGCGCGCGCATCCGGCGGCGCCATGGAACAAGGCTCGGCCTCGCCGGACCGCGTCGGGGTCGGGGATGTCCCGCGGCTCCGGCTTCTCGAGGCTGAACTGATAGATCTTGAGGGCCCTGAGCTTCGACGTGACCAGATCCGGCGGGTTGTTGACGGCGACGTTGATCCGCGGGTCCGCGAAGCGGCCGTGCCCATGCATCTGGGTGATGGCGACGTAGGCATTCCAGTACGAGACGGTGTCGTCACCGGTATAGATCTCGCGCTTCACGTGGCGCAGGCCGAACGCCGGCGGAATGACCACCGGCATGTTCTTGCCGTCCTGGTTGAACCTGGCGTCGTACATGCCGGGGCCCCAGGAGTTGTACACGGTCTTCTGCCGCGCCGTGAGGGCGGGCGAGAGCGCGATGATGGCGCCGACGTTGAGGTCGCGGTTGGGCCAGCCGTCGAGCCGGTGGCCGATGCCGGGCGCGAGCGAGTTGGTCACGGTCGAATGGCAGAGCGCGCAGGTCACGCCCACGCGGGTGAGCCGGTTCCGCGCGTCCACCTGTCCTACCACGCCGACCACGGCATTCAGCTTGAGCAGCGCCACGGTGGTGGCCGGATCGTCCAGGTCGAGCGTGCCGTTTCGGATTCCGGCCTTGATCTCGTGCGGGAGGGCGTCGACATCGACCTTGAGCCCGACCGAGAGGGCTGTCTTAGGGCTCACGGCGTTCCGGATCACGCGGTGGAGGTGGAGAGTGTCGGTCCAGAAGGTCTCGTCGCCGTAGGTTTCGAATCGGAAAATCTGCTGGCCCTGCGCAACCAGGGCCGGATTGAGGGCGGCCTGTGCCGAGTCGGCCGCAATCGAGGTGGTCGACCCGGGCTCGGTGGGGCGTGCGTCGTCGCCGCAGGCGAAAACGGCCAGCGCCATGGTGAGCACGGCCAGGTGCTTCACTGGCATGTGCTTGGCTCTCCTGGGGTAGAATGGGTGGGACGAGGCTAACTTTATCAGAACGGCACAATCTAAGATTTTCCAGATAAATCTGCAAAATCTCCACCGCTGCGGTCCCCGGATCACCGTTGCCGGGAGGAGTCCCTGATGCGCGTACCGTATTGGAACCGTTTACTCGCCAGCCCTGCCGGGCAGGTCATGGGACTGCTGCGGCGCGGCCCGATGACGGTCGACGAACTGGCGGGGGGACTCGGCCTGACGGGGAACGCGGTGCGGGCACAGCTTGCCATACTGGAACGAGATGGGCTGGTGGGGCAGGGGGAATCGCGCCGCGGCGTAAGCAAGCCGGCGCGGACCTACCTCCTCACCGCCGAGGCGGAGCTCATGTTCTCACGGGCCTACGCGCCCGTGCTGACCGAGCTGCTGCACGTGTTGGATGAGCGGCTCGATGCCGCAGAGTTCGATGGGCTGATGCACGACGTGGGTCGGCGCCTGATGGCCGATCGGCCGAGGCCGACCGGCGACCTGCGGCAGCGGGCGGAGGCGGCGAGCGCGCTCCTCAACGAGCTCGGCGGCGTCGCCCAGGTGGAGGAGCACGCCGGAGGCTATCTGATTCGCGGCTACGGCTGCCCGCTCTCGGCGGCAACGCAGCGGCACCCGGAGGCCTGCAACGCGGTGGAGAGCCTGCTCGCCGAGTTCGCCGGGATCGCGGTCGCCAAGTGTTGTGACGTCGAGGCCCGGCTGCGCTGCTGTTTCGAGGTCGGGCGGAGGGCGGTGAAGAGCGGCGCGGACGGGTAGTACCAGGCCATCTGCTCCGTCGGGATCACTCCGAGCCCGGCGAGACCGGCTCCTCCACTCGCGGCCGGATGTGCTCGTCACGGGCGAGGATGCGGGCGCAGGTGTTCCACCGAAGGATCGCCTCGTCGTTGCCGGCCGGCCGTCGCTTTTCCGCCTGCTCGTACCAGCCCATCGCCTCGCGGAACCAGTGGTAGGCCAGCTCGCCGGACCCCATCGTTCCGCGCCGGACGTACGCCTTGGCGCAGCGCTCGGCGACGATGCCGGAGTAGTACGCGCGCTTGTAGTCGTCCTTGAGCTGCGGTAGCAGCTCCTTGGCCCGGCGAACGCCCTCCGCCGGCGCGCTCGGGAACTGGTCGGTAATGGCGAGCACCAGCGTCACCAGCGCCTCCTGGTTCCCGGGCTCCACCTCCAGCACGTCCAGGCAGATACTCTCCGCCGAGGAGGGATCGTTGATGACCCGGTAGCGCTCGGCCTTCTGCAGCGCCGCCGGGATCCCCTCGCGCGAGATGCGCTTGAGCTCGTACCGGTCCGTCACGGTTGCTCCCTCCTGCTGAACACCTTGAGCAGCTTGCCGAGCGGATCGAAGAACTGGTCCACGACCCGTTCCTTGAGCGGGATGATCGCGTTGTCGGTGATGGTGATGTGCTCGGGACACACCTTGGTGCAGCACTTGGTGATGTTGCAGTACCCGATCCCGTGCGCCCGGCGGAGGGCCTCTACCCGGTCGCCGGTGTCGAGCGGGTGCATCTCGAGCGCCGCCACGTACACCAGAAACCGCGGCCCGATGAACTCCTCGTGCAGGTGGTGGTCCCGCAGCACGTGGCAGACGTCCTGGCACAGGAAGCACTCGATGCATTTCCGGAATTCCTGCACCCGGTCCACATCGGACTGCGCGATGCGCCAGGTGCCGTCGGGCGCGTCCGGCGGGCGGGGCGTGAACGGGGCGATCCGGGTCTTCACCCGGAAGTTCCAGGAGACGTCGGTCACCAGGTCCTTGATCGGGGGGAAGGAGCGCATCGGCTCGACGGTGACCGGCTGGTCCAGCGGCAGCTCGCTCAGCCGGGTCATGCACATGAGCTTGGGCTGGCCATTCACCTCGGCGGAGCACGAGCCGCACTTGCCGGCCTTGCAGTTCCAGCGCACCGCCAGGTCGTTGGCCTGCTCGGCCTGGATCTGGTGGACGGCGTCGAGCACGACCATCCCGGGCGACACCGCCGTCCGATAGTCCACGAACCGCCCGCCGCTCCTGTCGCCGCGCCAGACGCGGAACGTCGCGCTCCCCTGCGGCTCGGCGTGTGGCCGAGGCGGTTCGGTCTCCTCGACCGCGCCGGTCTCGGCCAGGTCGGGCTTCAGCGTATCCGTCACCAGGGTGGGCCTCCTGTCCGATCTGTCACCAGCGTTCCGATGGTCATTCAGGGCGCGGGGGCTGGCGCACCAATCTGTCATCCCGAGCGAAGCGAGGGATTCTCGAACGGTTCGGGAAACGCGCCGGCAAGTCCCTCGGTCGCTTCGCCCCCTCGGGATGAGCGTTCCTACTTCTGCTCCTCGATGACCTGCCTGAGCTCCGCGGGCATCTCCGCGATCGGCTCGCGGGTGAGCTGCATCCTGCCGTCCGCTCCCTTCCGCACCACGATGTTGAACCGGGCGCCGGCCGGGTCCTTCTCGGGGCAGTCCTCGCGGAAATGCCCGCCGCGGCTTTCCCGGCGCTCGAGCGCGGCCCGCGTGATTGCCTCGGAAACGGTGAGCAGGTTGCCGAGGTCGAGCGCGGTGTGCCAGCCCGGGTTGTATTCGCGGTTGCCCGGGACGCCCACCCCGACGGCCCGTTCCTTGAGCTGCGCGAGCCGGTCGAGCGCCCGCTCCATCTCGCCCGCGGTGCGCACGATGCCCACGAGCTCCTGCATCGTCTGCTGCAGATCGTGCTGCACCTGATAGGGGCCCCCGCCGTTCCCCGTGCGCTCGAAGGGCGCGAGCGCCTGACGCACCGCGTCCTCCACCTGCGCGGGGTCGATGCTCGCGGCGCCGGACTCGCGGGGGAACCGCGCCGCGTATTCCCCCGCGCGCTTGCCGAAGACCAGCAGGTCGGACAGCGAGTTCCCGCCCAGCCGGTTCGCGCCGTGCAGGCCGGCCGCGCACTCGCCGGCCGCGAACAGGCCGGGCACCGTCGACATCTGGCTGTCGCCGTCCACCCGGATGCCACCCATGATGTAGTGCGTGGTGGGACCGACTTCCATCGGCGTGGTGGTGATGTCGATGTCCGCGAGCTGCTTGAACTGGTGATACATGCTCGGCAGCTTGCGGATGATGTGCTCGCGGGCGTTGGGCAGCCGCTGCCGGATCCAGGAGATGTCGAGGAACACGCCGCCGTGCGGGCTGCCGCGCCCCTCCGCTACCTCGCGCCGGATACAGCGGGCGACGTGGTCGCGGGTCAGCAGCTCCGGGGGCCGGCGCGCGTTCTTGTCGCCCTGCGTATAGCGCCAGCCCTCGTCCTCGCTGTCGGCGGTCTGGGCGCGGTAGTTCTCGGGGATGTCGTCGAACATGAACCGCCGGCCCTGATTGTTGAGCAGCACGCCGCCTTCGCCCCGCACGCCTTCGGTCACGAGGATGCCGCGCACGCTGGGCGGCCAGATCATGCCCGTGGGGTGGAACTGCACGAACTCCATGTCCTGGAGTGCGGCCCCCGCGTGATAGGCGAGCGCGTGGCCGTCGCCGGTGTACTCCCAGCTGTTGCTGGTGATCGCGTAGGCCCGGCCGACGCCCCCGGTGGCGAGGATGACGGCCCGCGAGCGGTAGAGGCGGAACCGGCCGCGCTCACGGTCGTAGCCCAGCGCGCCCGCGATGCGCCCGCCGTCGGTGAACAGCCGGAGCACCGTACACTCCATGTGCACGTCGATGCTCTGATGGATGCTGTGGTCCTGCAGCGTCCGGATCATCTCGAGTCCGGTCCGGTCGCCCACGTGCGCGAGGCGCGGGTACTTGTGGCCGCCGAAATTGCGCTGGAGGATGCGCCCGTCCGGCGTCCGGTCGAACAGCGCGCCCCAGGCCTCGAGCTCGCGCACCCGCTCCGGCGCTTCCTTGGCATGCAGCTCGGCCATGCGCCAGTTGTTGATGTACTGGCCGCCGCGCATCGTGTCGGCGAAGTGGACCTGCCAGTTGTCCCGGCTGTCCACGTTGGCGAGCGACGCCGCGATCCCCCCTTCGGCCATCACCGTGTGCGCCTTGCCCAGGAGCGACTTGCACACCAGTCCGACCTTCACGCCCGCCGCCGACGCCGCGACCGCGGCCCGAAGGCCGGCGCCGCCGGCGCCGATCACCAGCACGTCGTGGTCGAAGGTCTGGTAGTCGGGCATCGATCGGGCTAGGGAGTCAGGAGTCACCCTGAGCGAAGCGAAGGGGCATGCGTCGGCGCATGGCCCCTTCGCTTCGCTCAGGGTGACTCGAGGCATGACTCGAAGGATGGCTCACGGGGTTCATAAAATCCGCCAGTCCGTCCACACGCCCATCGAGCAAAGCCGGATGTAGAGGTCCGCGAACGCCACCGAGAACAGACTGCACCAGGCCCAACGCATGTGGGCGCGGTTGAGGCAGCTCGAGCAGGCGTAGAGCCGGCGCCGGACCGGGCGTCCGGAGAGGCGATCCAGGTAACCCCCGATCACGTGTCGCATCGAGTGGCAGCCGAGAGTGTACCCGCCGAGGAGAACGACGTTGACCGCGAGCACCAGCGTGCCCACGCCGATGCCGAAGGTCGCCCGCCCCGTCGCCGAGTCAAAGAACCAGAGCGCCTTCCAGACATCCGACAGCAGCACGACCAGGAAAAAGAGCGCGATGTAGAGGAAGTACCGATGGATGTTCTGGACGATGAGCGGGAACGACGCCTCGCCCCGGTAGCGGGCTCGCGGCTCGCCCACGCTGCAGGCCGGCGGGTCGGCCCAGAACGCCTTGTAGTACGCGCCGCGGTAGTAGTAGCAGGTGACGCGGAACAGTCCGGGGAACGGGAGGATCAGGAGCGCGGGCGAGAAGACGAGCCAGCGCGGCCACCAGGCCGGCTTCGGGCCGAACCACGCGTGTGGCGAGCTCCCGAACAGCTCCGGCGAGTAGAACGGCGACAGGTATGGCCCGAATGTGTAGTGCGCGCCCTGGAACGCGGCCCAGGTGGCGTAGACGATGAAGCTCGAGAGCAGGACGAAGACGAGCGCAGGCTGGAGCCACCATGCGTCCCGGCGCATCGTCGCGCCGAAGCGGCGGCGGGTGAGGGGGTGGGGCACGTCGGCCATCGGCCTCGAGCCTCCGAGGTGGGAGGTCGCCCGGCGCGAAGCGGCCGAGTCAGGCGGCTCGCCGTGGCTCGATCACCGCAGTCGTCGGGACTGGAGACGCCGGCGGCGCGACCCGCCCCGACCGGCCAGCAAATTCAAGCGGACTATCCAGGCCCTTGTCAATGGCGGAACGTCAGACCAGCACGTAGCGCCCGCCGGCGGTCGTGGCGATCACCAGGCACATCACCGCGAACGCCAGGTCGTAGTGCCAGCCGTCGGTCCCGTGCTTGCCCCAGAAGCCAGTGTGCCACACGAAGATCTTCTTCTGGATGGCGCCGAGCATGATCAGAATGAGGCCGAGCGCGGCGAGCTGGGCCAGCACCCCGAACGCCACGCCGAGTCCGCCGGCCAGCTCGGCAGCGCCGAGAAACCGGGTGAACCCGGGCGAGGCGCCGATGCTTTTGCCGCGGGCGACGGGGTCCTTCAGGTGCCTCCAGCCACTCGTCACGAACACCGCGCCGACGAGAAGGCGCATGAGCAGCACCGCGACGTCGGCATAGGGGAGGAGCCGGGGGAGAGGAACCGGGAGATGGATGAGCATCGCGCGCTCCGGGTGGGCGGGTGCTCCCAAGGTACACCGGAGCGGCATGCGGGCGAGGCCGGCCGCCGGATCGCTGCCCCCGCGCCAAGCCTCATGCCGTCGCCACCGAACGCCTGATCCCCAGCACGCTGAGGGCACGAACGACCTCTTCGTCGTCCACCTCGATCGTTCGCGGGACACCGAACGCGACCTCGTCCGCGCGCTCGCGATCGGTGAACAGCACGAACGTGTGCCACGCGCCGGTCAGGGCCGACCACCACCTGAGACCGGCGCGCTGCTCCTTCCCTTCGCCCAGGTCGTGGAGCCGGCGGGCGATCGCTTGGGTAACCGCGCGGTCGTGATGGGCCAGGTCATCCGGCCTGAGTCCGAGGGCCGCGAGGACAGCCGGGTCGGTACAGTCGACGATGCGGGAGACGAGCGAGCGCGCGAGGGTCACCTCGACCAGGGCGAGCCGGTGTCCACCTTGCCGCAGGTATGCCGGACGGAACCGGGTGCCGCGGAACGGCGAGAGCGCTTCGGCGACGGCGTGGTCCCCCGTCTCCGCCAGATAGCGGACCGGCGGGCGATCGTGCAGGTCGAACCGCCCTACGGTCTGCCCCGGCGCCAGCGAGGTACTCGAAAAAGGCGACCCGGCCGGTGCGGCCGGGTCGTGAGGGAAACAGCGCCAAGTGGAGCGCTCAGCCGGGCTCACGCATAGGCACCGGTGCGCGCGGCCTGGACGGCCGCCATGACCGCGGCCACGTCGCCCTCGGCCAGGACGTCGAGCGGCCGCCGGTCCCGGAGCTGGGGGTTGGCGCCGTGAAACCATCCCGCCACCGCCTCCGGCTCGTAGATGTCGAGCAGCGCGGTGACGACCGCGGCGAGTCCGGCGATCCGCCATCCCGCCTCGCCGCCGATCTCCTGCCCCTTGGCCACACGGCTGATCTGGCTTCGGTGGCTGCCCGCCCACTCGGCCAGGGCGGCGCGGCTCCCGAACACCACCTCGCCGGCATCGACGCTCGCCTGGGCGAGCGTGAGGCGCCGCTGCCGCGGCGTATGTCGTCGAGCCATGGTGACCGGTCCTTTCGTCTGCAACAAATATGTTGCAGCGGAACGGCCCAGTCAACGGCCGGGTCAGACACCTTACCGGATTGCCTGGACGACCGGCACCTTCGAGGCCCGCCGCGCCGGGAAGAAGCCCCCAAGCGTCCCCATCACCACCGCGAAGACCAGCCCGGCGAGCAGCAGTCCCGGCGTCACCCGGAAGCTGAAGGCCGTCTCGCTGAAATTGGCCCAGTTGGTGGTGCTGGTGACGACGCCGTTCATCGGCAGCGCCAGCAGGCAGCCGATGACCCCGCCGGCCGCCGCGATGACCGCCGACTCCGCCAGGAAGCTCGCGAGGATGCTTCGCGGGCGGAATCCGAGGGTGAGCAGCACCGCGATCTCCGGCGCCCGCGACGCCACCGCGGCGTACATCGTGTTGACCGCGCCGAAGATCGCGCCGACGGCCATGATGCCGGTGATCATGATCGCGAGGATCCGGAGGATGTTGCCGAGCAGCTCCGACTGCTTGGCGTAGAACGCGCTCTCCCGGTAGACGTCCACCGTCACCCGCTTGTCGGCCTCGAGCAGGCGCTTCGCCTCCTCGAACGAAGCCGGGTCGGCCAGCCGGAACGCGAGCGACTGGAAGCCTTCGCGCCGCATCGCGGGCATGATCTGCTCGTTCTCGCCCCAGATCTCTGACTCGAACGCCGACCCCGCCGCCGCGAAGTGGCACGTCACCGTCCAGGGCCGTCCGGCGAAGCGCATGGTTTCGCCCAGCCCGGTCCCCGGGAACCGTCCTACCAGCCGCTTGCCGACGCAGACCTCGTTCTTGCCCGTGGAGGGGCGCGTCCCCTCGTAGACGGCGACGTTGGCGCGCACCTGCCAGGCCTGCTCGCTCACACCCCGGACCACCACGTTGGCGAGCTGCGTCGTGTCGCCCATGCGGCCCAGCGGGATCACGACGTACACCTCGGGGCTGGCGAGCGCGCGCCCTTCCGCGCCGCGGGCGACGTGGGGCGACGACGTCAGGGCGCTCACGGCGTCCCGGTCGAGGTTGCTCGCCATCTCCGAGTCGGCGCCCTTCCGGAGCACCAGCACGTTCTGCTCGGAACCGGTGCGCGTGAGCGCGGTCGCAAAGCCGTTCGCCAGCGCCAGCATCCCGATGAACACCGCCACCACCAGGCCGATGCCGAGCGCGGTAAGCGCCGTGGAGACCGGGCGCTGGCGGACGCTGCGGACGTTATAGATCAGCGGAATCTTCATCGGGGGTGGGCTCAGGTTCTAAGGTTCACCACGGAACCACGGAAAACACGGACAACGGCCACGGAAAAAAGCCTTTGGTCAACCGTACACCGGTGCGGTCCCTGCTCATGCCCTCCGTGCCTCCGTGGTTCGCTTTCCCCTCAGGCCCCGAACCCCGCCGGTGTGCTGTCACCACCAGCTGTTTCCGTGGCCGTTGTCCGTGTTTTACGTGGTTCCGTGGTGAACTGTTTCTCATTCACTCGATCAATTGCCTTCACTCGACGTTCCGCAGCGCCGCGACGACGGGCAGCCTCGCGGCCCGGAGCGCCGGTACGATTCCGCTGGCGAGCATCAGCAGCAGCGCGATCGCGCCGCCCAGCCCGAGCGTCGGGACGGTGACGTCGAACCCCGGCAGGAAGCCGGCCGCGTTGAAGTTGGTGGCGCGGTAGAGGATCTTGGCCGCGCCCAGGCCGATCACGGCGCCGGAGATGGTGATGATGCCCGCCTCGAGCATGACCAGCCCGAACAGCCGCCGGTCGGAGAACCCGATGGTCTTGAGCACGGCCAGCTCGCGGGTGCGCTCGCGGGCGCTCATCATCATCGCGTTGGCGGCCACGAGGAGAATCGCGAACACCACCGCCATGCCGATCGTGTTCATCAGGAGGCCCACATTGCCCCACATGGTGGCGAAGCTGGCGTTGAACGCCTGCTCGGTGCCGGTCTTGGTGGGCGCGCTCGAGTTCCGGAACAGGTCGTCGATCGCCTTGGCGATCTGCGGGCCGTTCTCGGGCCGGTCGATCTGCATGATGTACCACCCGGCCAGTCCGCCGCGGCCGGTGCGCTCATCCAGATACTCCCAGTGGAACATCATCGCGTCGTCGTTGATCACCGGGTCGGTCGGGGTGTACACTCCGCGGATGGTAAAGGTCCAGTCGCCCGGGAAGATCGTCCCGCGGAGCGTCACGTTCTGCCCCACCTTCCAGCCGAACAGGTCGATCAGCCGGGATCCGATCAGCGCGCCGGAGCGGTCCTGCAGGAACGCCTCGCGCTGGTCGGCCGGGACCGACATCTCGGGATAGAGGTCGAGATAGGTCCGCGCGTCCACCGCGAAGTTGGCGAAGAACCGCTTGCCGTCGCCGTACTGGCCGCCGAACCAGTTGGCCCAGGTCA
Organism: Gemmatimonadales bacterium; assembly: GCA_025928645.1. Lineage (GTDB taxonomy): Bacteria > Gemmatimonadota > Gemmatimonadetes > Gemmatimonadales > GWC2-71-9 > CAVVWJ01. Next base: position 22,185 of record JAICJD010000023.1, on the reverse strand, counting down.
CCTTCTCGACGCCGGGCACGGCCTGAAGCCGGTTGGCGTACGCCACGGGCAGCGGGAAGATGAGGCCGCTCGCGTTGGTGCTCACCAGGCGCCGCGCGCTGCCGAACTCCGACGCCGCTCGCAGGGTCGTGATGACCGTGCGCAGCGAGGCGAACAGGAACAGCGCCAGCGCCACGCTCGTCACCGTGAGCAGCGTGCGCCGCTTGTGCCGGCCGAGGTTGGCGCGGAGCAGGGTCCAGAACTTCATCCGACCGCTCCCGCTGCCGTTCCCGCGGTCCGCGCCTGCTCCACGAAGGTCCCCTTGTCCAGGTGGAGCTGCCGCTTGGCCCGCTCGGCGGCGTGCGGGTCGTGGGTCACGATGATGATCGTCTTGTTGAACTCGTCGTTGAGCCGGCCGAGCAGGGAGAGCACCTCCTGCGAGCTCCGCGCGTCGAGCTGGCCGGTGGGCTCGTCGAGCAGCACCAGGGTCGGGTCGGCCACGATGGCGCGGGCGATCGCCACGCGCTGCTCCTGGCCGCCCGAGAGCTGCCGCGGATAGTGCTGGAGCCGGTCATCGAGTCCCACCACGCCGAGGGCGATCCGCACCCGCTCGTCGCGCTCCTTCTTCGAGAGTCGGGTCAGCAGGAGCGGGAGCTCCACGTTCTGGAACGCGGTGAGCACGGGCAGCAGGTTGAACTGCTGGAAGACGAAGCCGACGTTCCGGGAGCGCCACTCGGCCAGCTGCGCCGGCGTCATCGCGCTCACCTCGGCGCCGCCCACCCGCACGGTGCCGCTGGTCGGCTGGTCCAGCCCGGCGATGAGGTTGAGCAGGGTCGACTTTCCCGAGCCCGACGGCCCCATCAGCGCCGTGAAGCTGCCCTGCTCGATGTCCATCGACAGGCCGCTGAACACGTCGATCCGCTCGGCGTCGCGGCGGAAGCTCTTGTGGACGTTACGGATTTCGACCAGCGCCATGAGTATCCTCGCTCGATGGTGGCCTGGACCCCTGCACTTCGTTCAGGGTGACTCATTGCCCGCCCGACAGCGTGACCCGCATCCCTTCCTTCGGATTCTCCACCCCACCGGTCACCACGCGCTCGCCGCCGTTGAGGCCGCGCGTGATCTCCCGGAATCCGCCGCTCACCGGCCCGGCCTGGACGTCACGCGCCGTGAGCCGGCCGTCACGCACCAGCCAGACGACGGTGCGGCCCCCGGCATCGCGGACCGCGGCGGCAGGGAGCCGGAAGCGGTTGGCGGCGGGTGCCGTAGCGGCGGCCGCGGTCCCGCTCGAGTCGCTGGCGGCGTCGCTCGCGAGGAAGTCGACGCGCGCGCCCATCTCGGGCAGGATCCGCGGGTCGCGGTCGAGGATGCTCACCTTGACCTGCACCGTCGCGCGCTGCCGGTCGGCCGTCGGCACGACCTGCCGCACCTCGCCGCGGAACGAGGTGTCGGGGTAGGCGTCGAGCGTGATGCGCGCCGGCTGCCGGCGCGTCACCCGCGCGATGTAGGCCTCGTTCACGTCCACCTCGACCTCGAGCGACTTGAGGTCCGCCATCGTGACCACCGCCCCGCGCGTGAGGCCGCCGCCGACCGACGGCGCCACGACCTCGCCCACCTCGGCCTCTTTCCGAAGAACGGTGCCCGAGAACGGCGCCCGGATGTAGGTGTTTTCGAGCGTGGCCTCGGCGAACCGGCGCGCCGCGTCCGCCGCCGCCACCTTCGCCTGGGCCGAGTTGACGCGCGCGACGGCCTGATCCGCCCGGCTGCGCGCGGCCTCGGCGTCCTGGGCCGACATCAGCTCCGGATGCTCGCTGTGGATCTGGTTGACCCGGCGGGATTCGCGCGCGAGCTGGTCGCGGTCGGTCACGGCCTCGGCGAGCTCCGCGCGCGCGCTCGCGAGATTGGCGGTTGCCTCCGCGGCCGCGGCCGCGTAATCGTCGTTCTCGAGCCGGGCGATCACCTGGCCGCGCCGGACCTCGGAGCCGCCGTCCACCGTGAGGGATGCGATGCGGCCCGGGAGCTTGGCCGACACCGAGGCACGAATGCGGGCGACCACGTACCCGTTCGCCGTCACCGACGTGGCCGCGGCTGAGGCGCCGCCACCGCCCGTCGAGATCGGCGTGGCGACCACGGTCGGCGCCGCGACGGTGGACCGGCTCCGCGCGTAGAACAGGGCCGCTCCGGCGAGCAGAAGGGCGATGGCGACGTACAGGATCGTGCGGCCGAACGCGCGGCGCACTTGCGGCGGCGGATCGCGGTCGATCCGGAGCTTCGAGAGATCGTGGGTAGGAACGGTCACGGCAGCGAATATAGGCCGAAGCCCGGAGGGTGTCGACGGGGTTGCGGACGTAGGCATGTGTGGCTCGAGCGGCTGCGGGTTGAAAGGAGTCAAGCGCTCCCTGACCGCGCCGCCGCGGCCCGCTCCACGAGCCGCGTGTCAGCCAACCGGTCGCCCCACGCGGCCAAGCCCGGCGCCGCCCCACGCCAGCGGAGCGACTCGATGTCGTCGAACAGCGGCGCGTCCGTCCGCAGCGTGGCGAGCCGCTTGAACAGCAGGGCGAGCTCCCGTTCCCGGCCAAGCACGTTCTCGGGAAAGGCCTCGATCGGACCATACCGGTTGATGAGCCGGCCCGCAGTCATCCGGCCGATGCCGGCGATGCCGGGGTAGCCGTCCTGGGCATCGCCCGCCAGGGCCAGCAGGTCGGGAATGCGGCTTGGCTCGACGCCGAATTTCCGGCGCACTCCGTCGGCGTCGCGGATCTCCTTCGCCCGGCGGTCCACCTGCACCACGCGCTGACCGACCACGCATTGCGCCAGATCCTTGTCGTTTGCCCAGACGCACACCTGCTCCACCCGCTCGTCCTCCGCCGCGATCCGGGCAGCCGACGCCAGCGCGTCGTCGGCCTCGAGCTCGACCATGGGCCAGACCACGACTCCCATGGCCTCGAGGGCGTCTTCGAGCGGTTGGAATTGGCGGAAGAGGGCAGGCTCGATCCCCGCGCCCGTCTTGTACTCGGGCCAGAGATCGTTCCGGAACGATTCGATCACGTGGTCGGTGGCGACGCCGAGGTAGGTGGCGCCGCCCTCGATCATCTCGAGAATGGTGTGGAGAACTCCGGCAACCGCGCCGAACGGCTTGTCCTTGCCCTTGTTGAACCGCCGCTGGCCGTAGAAATGTCGGAACAGCTCGTAGGTGCCGTCCACGACATGGACGATCACCGGGCCGGGGGCTTCTTTCGCTGAGACATGTCGGTGCAGGCGGGGCAGCGCATCCGACCCATGGTGAAGCCGCCGCGGAGCTCTTCCGGGTGCAGCCGACGCACCCTGGGGCAGTCCTCGCGCGAGTGGGTGTGAACGCCGTCCGGATCGAGCAGGCCGCGGCCGAGAAGGTTGAGCATGGGAGGCTCTCCTGCGGAAAACGATCAGGGGACGCGCACTCACCCAGCAAATCGTGGGCCGCGCACCTGCCTCAACGACGTTGGTCCCGGATTGGTTCCTGCTCGGAGATGGCGCCCGCTCGGCGAACGGAACAGGCATGTGATTCGGAGAAGGACGGCGGCAGCGCTCAAGCCCGCGCCACCCGCGCTACCCGCGCTACCGTATCCCAGGTCCGGGTGGTGACCTCCTTGCCAAAAGTCCGCTCGATCAGCGTCATGAACACCGGACCCTTGGGGGTCGGCAGGTAGGCGCCCAGGACCTCGCCTCCCCTGATCGCGAGCAGCCGAGCTCCGTCCCGCTCGATCGGCAGGGTCACGGTGGTGGTCGGCGTCTCCCGAAGGAAGGTGACGATGCGCTTGGCGTCAGCGCCGATGCGGTACGGCCGGTAGGGATCGGATGCGAGCAGCGCCTGGAGGAGGTCCACAGGGCGAACGATCGCGAGGAATGCCGTTCCCAGCCGTTCCCGCATGGCCGCTTCGACCGCACGCTGGAGCGCGGCGGCGGACGAGCGGCGGGCGTCGAACACGACGTTGCCGCTCGAAAGCACGGTCTTCACCGCGGTGAAGCCAGCTCTCTCGAATGCCTGCGTGAGCTCCGGCATACTCGCATTCATCGGGCTCACGCCGCGGAGGAACGCGGCATAGCGGGGCATACTCGACACCTCGATGTGTCATCCCGAAACGGCCGCGAGCCGGGCGCGTCACCCGTCGCCGAGATTCATCTTCCGAAGCAGGGCCTGGAAACGCGGATGCGATCGCAGCGAGGCGAACAGGAACGATCCCTTGATCCCGAACACGCCGCCCGCCCGTTCCGCGTAGGCCCGCTCCAGCCAGTCCAGTGCCCGCTCGTCCTCACCGAGGCCGGTGTGGACGTAGGCCATGTGATATGGCGAGACGTACCGCTGGCGCGACAACTCCTCGAGTCGCCCGAGGACCTTCCTCGCCTCGTCGACCCGGCCGATGCGGGCGTAGGCCTGGCCAAGCTGGGCGAGGTAGAGCGTGTTGTCGCTCGCGAGCTCGACGGCCCGCTCCATCGCGGCGATCCCCTCGGCCGGCTTCCCCGTGAGCATCCGCACCCACCCCAGCGTGAGGTGCGCCAGCGGGAGCTCGGGCTCGACCTCGAGCACGCGGGTGACCGCGCGCAGCGCCTCGTCGTACCGGCCGGCCCGGAGGAAGGTGGTCACGATATCCATCCGGTGGGCCAGGGGGTCCATGGCATGAGCCTGACGCTGCATCTCGATCGCCTCGTCGTAGCGCTCGAGCGCGGAGAGCAGGAGGCCGTAGAAATCGTACGCTTCGCCGCCGTTGGGGTCGAGCTCGATCGCCCGCTTGAGCTCCGCCTCCGCACCGATCCAGTCGTAGTCGCAGGCGTACTTGAGGTGGCCGAGCACCGCGTGCGCCTGCGCCAGCCCCGGGTCCAGCTCGAGCGCGCGCGCCACCGCGGTTCTCGCCCGCTCGAACGCCTCGGATGAGGGAGTCGAGCCTACCACGGCGAGTGCCATGTCCAGGTACACCCAGGCGAGGGTGGCGTGGGCCAGCGCGAAGTCGGCATCCTGGTCGACGGCCTCGTTCAGGTGTCTGATCGCCTGATCCAGACCCTGCTTCGTCCAGCGGGTCAGACAATGCCTGGCTTGGAGGTAGAGCTGGTAGGCCTGCAGGTCGTCCGTGGGCTGACGGCGGAGGCGCGCCCGCTCCTCCTGCGTCAGCTCGGCCTCGAGCGCCCCCGCGATCTGCAGGGCGACATCGGTCTGGATGGCGAAGATGTCGGTGAGGTCGCGGTCGTAGGTCTCGGCCCAGCGGTGCCGGTCGGTTTCCGCGTCGATGAGCTGGGCGACGATGCGCACCCGCTTGCCCGCCCGCCGCACGCTGCCCTCGAGCAGCGTACCCACGTCGAGGGTGAGGCCGATCTCGCGCAGGCTCTGCTCGCGGCCCTTGAACCGCATGATCGAGCTCCGCCCGATGACCCTCAGTGAACGGATCTTCGAGAGCTGCGCGATCACGTCCTCGGTGATCCCATCGGCGAAGCACTCGTTCTCCGGATCGGTACTGAGGTTCTGGAACGGGAGCACAGCCAACGAGGGAAGCCGCGGCGCCCGCCCGGGGACGTCCCTGCCGGCGAGCGCGTCGGCGAAGGCGATGGCGCTCTCAAAGCGGTCGGCCGGGTCCACGGCGAGGGCCCGCGCGATCGCCTCGTCCAGCGCCGCCGGCAGCGTGGGGCGCACGCGGCGCGCGCGGGGTGGCGCTTCGCTGAACCGGCGCGCGATCACGCCCCGCGCGGTGGGCGCCCGGTGCGGAGGCTCGCCGGTGAGCAGCTCGTACAGCACGCAACCCAGGCTGTACACATCGCTCCGCGCGTCGAGCGTCCGTTCGCCAGCTGCCTGCTCGGGACTCATGTACTCGGGCGTCCCGACCATGAGCCCGGTGTGGGTGAGCCGTTCGTGCGGCGCCGTGGCCGCCGCGAGGGCGATGCCGAAGTCGGCCACCATCGCCTCGCCCTCGTGCAGCAGGATGTTCTCCGGCTTGATGTCGCGGTGGACGAGGCCGTGCGTGTGCGCATGGTCGAGCGCGGCCGCGACCTGCCGCGCCAGCGCGACCGCCTCTTCGGCGCCGGGCGTGCGCCCGGAGGCGAGCCGCTCGCGCAGCGATCCGCCGCGAACGTACGGCATGACGTAATAGAGGCGGCCCCCGGCCTCGCCCGAGTCGTAGAGCGGGAGGATGTGCGGGTGGTTGAGCGCGGCCGCGATCCGGATCTCGCGGGTAAACCGGTCCGCCCCGAGTACGGCGCCGAGCTCCGGATGGAGAACCTTGATCGCCACCTGGCGGCCGTGGCGGCGGTCGTCGGCGAGGTAGACCGTGGCCATCCCGCCCCGGCCGAGCTCGCGCAGGATGGTATAGCGATCGGCGAGCGCGTCGGCCGCGCGGGGGTCGCTCACCGCAGGGTCGAGTTCATGGTGTGCATGCCGCGGAAGCTACGGCGGGCGATTCGACCCGGCAATCAGTCGCCCGCCAGGGTGCCGCCGTACACGTAGCCGATGACCTTGCCCTCGAGCGCCACCCGCCACCAGCCGCCCTCGAGCGAGTCCGCCAGCACGGTGTCGCCCGGGAGGAGCACCGCGCTGAGATCGGCCTTCACGCTCCGCCGCTCGTGGACCTTGGTCCAGGTGCGGGCCACACGCGGTATGGCCTGCGCGCTTGGCGCCGAGTCTGGGGGCGCCGTCGTAGCGGACGAGGAAGCGACCCGGAACGTATCGATCGCGACCGGCGCCTCATCCGGCACCACGGGAAAGGCGCCCGTCTCCCGGGCAGGCGTGTCACGGTGCAGTAGCGCGGCCGCAGCGGCGGCCGCCGCCACGAGCGCCAGCCCGAGGAGCCCGAGCGGCACGCGCAGGCGACTCCTGGGCGCGGCCGCCTGCCGGCGTACGGGCTGGTCGAGCAGTTCTCCGCCGCAGGCGGGGCAACGCGTCGCGATGCTCAACGCGTGCTTGCCGCAGGCGGGACATTCCCGGTAGGTCTTACCCATCCCTCGAAAGCTTGCCAGGGGTGCGCTGCGAAGCCAAGTGCTGGCCGGATCGGCCACTCTGGACGCAAAGTCCAGGCCTTGCTGCCTGCGCCCGCCGACGACGCGTCACCCTGGGTGCCGGGGGTCGTGGGCACCACGCGCCCGGCCAATCGGTTATGCCCGGGCATTCCCCGCGCCGGAGAGCCATTCAGCCGCGGACGTCGCCCTCATTGCTCGACGCGCCTGCGACAAGGGCGCCTCAGTTCTGCTGGGCCGGTGTGTCGGGGCGACACACGGGAGGCAGGCGAGCAGTCGGGCAAGGGAGCGGGAGAGCAGGCCCGCAGGCGTCGGGATGAAGAACCGCGACGACCCGCCCGCCTGTCTCACCACCTCACCGACAGGCAGCTCAGCCCACCGTCCATCTTCTGGTACTCCGACACGTCCAGCGCGACCACCGTCTCGCCGAGCCGCTCGAGCAGCTCGCGGGTGGCGGGGAAGCCCTCCGGTACCAGCATCGTGTCGTTGACCCGGATGCAGTTGGCGGCGTACGCCTCGCCGGCGGGCACCCGCACCACGTTCCAACCGGCGAGGGCCTCGTGCTTCTCCAGATCCTCTGAGACCAGCAGCCGCCGTCCGCCGAGCCACGAGAGCCCGGTCTTGAGGTGCAGCAGCGCGGGCACGTCCCGGATGTCGATGAGCGTCGACCCGAGGCCGTGCGCGGAGAGCCACGTCGCGAGCTGCGCCGCGCCCTCGGCGTTGGTCCGCTCCGACCGGCCGATGAAGACATGGGCGCCGGCCTCGCACACGTCGCCGCCGTCCAGCGTGCCTGGCGCGGTGATCCTGGCGATGGTCGGAAACCAGCGGCCGAGCGCCTCGCGGACCGATGCCACCTCTCCGGCCCGGCTCGGCGCGCCGGGGCGGGCGAGAATCGCGTCGCCGCGCGCCACGATCGCCGTATCCTCGACGAACGGGCTGTCGGGAAACGCCGGGTCGGGCGCGAGCCGCACGAGTGAGAGTCCGAGCCGCTCGAGCGAGCGGCAGTAGGTCTCGTGCTGCGCGCGTGCGAGCGCTGGATCAGGCGGCCCCAGGTTGGATGAGGTGATCCCGTCGGCGAACGTGTCAGCGGGCGGGCGGACGAGGGCGCGGGTGAATCGCACGGTGGCGAGCGCTCCGGAGGATGGTCACGCGGTCATCGAGGCGAACGCCAGGGGATCCTGGCCGATGGGCCGGGCAGGGGACGGACCTGTCGGGCGACGCTTCGTACGTGCTACGTTGGCGCGCCCGCTCTCCGCCGCGCCAGCACGAACCGGTACGCCGGGTAGCTCAGCGCCAGCAGCAGGATCGATTTCCAGCTGTTGCTCCAGTCGCTCACCACCGAGCCTGCGAGAAAGGCGACCGAGCCTAGGGCCGCGATGCCCGTCGTCCAGGGATAGCCCGGCACGCGCCACGGCCGCGGCGTGGCCGGCTCCTCGATCCGGAGCGCGAACACGCTGAGAAACGAGAGCAGGTAGTTGGCGACGAAGAAGAACGCGCAGAGGGCGATGACGGTCTCGACCGTGCCCGTGACGATGAACGCGATGGCGGCCCCGATGGCGGTCCAATGCGCCACGCTCGGCGTCCCGCCCGGGTTCACGGTGACGAACGCCTCCGGCAGGAGCCCGTCGCGGCTCATCGCGAGCATGATCCGCGGCGCCATGAGCACGCAGGCATTCATTCCGCTCAGGATCGAGAGGAGGACGAGCAGCCGGATCACGAGATCACCGGGATTGCCGAACAGCGCCTTGCCCGCGCTCGCGGCGACGAACGGATCGCCGGCCATGCCCCGGATGCCGAGCACGCGCACGAACGCGATGTTCACCAGCACGTAGATCAGGATGACGGCCAGCACGCCGAACACCATCGAGCGCGGGACGTTCCGGCCAGGGTTCCGGGTCTCTTCGGCGAAGTAGAGCGGGGCGGTCCAGCCGTCGTAGGTGTAGATCACCGCCTGGAGTGCGAGCACGGCGGCGGTCATCACCGAGACGCCTGCCGGCCACGCGCTCACGGCGGTGCTCATGCCCGTGGGCACCGGGACGAGCAGGCAGGCGCCGATCAGGGCACCGAACGCGAGCGCCTTGACCGCGCTCAGGACCTGCTGCATCAGGTCGCCGACGCGGATGCCGCGCCAGAGCACGAGCCCGAACCCCAGCACCAGCGCGACGCCCGCCGCCACGTGCCGGCGGGCGATGGCCGGCACCAGCGGCTCGAGGTACTCGGTGAAGACCATCGCGCCGAGCGCGATCGGCGCGCAGGTCGAGATCCAGTCGCTCCAGCCGACGATGAAACCCGGGTACTCGCCGAGCCCGCGCCGCACGAACGGATACTGTCCGCCGGAGCGGGCGACCATCGCGCCCGGCTCGGCCAGCGAGATCGTGCCGAGCAGCGCGTACAGCCCGCCGAGAAACCACACGCCGATGAAGAGCGCGGGACTGGGCAGCCGGGCGGCGACGTCGCCCGGGGTGCGGAGGATGCCGATGATGATCGTGTTGCCGACCAGCACCGCGATGCCGAAGCTGATCCCGAGCACCTGAAGGAGCCGGCCGCGTCCCGCGCCGGTGCGCGGGCGGGCGTCCGCCGCGGTGGGATCGACGACGCTCGACACGGGGCCTCCTTGAGTGGTGGGCTCTACGGGTGGTCGTCGTGGGTGGGGTGCTCAGGCGTGAGCGCGGGCCGCGAGGCGTCGGACACCGCAGTCCGCCGACCCGCCCACCAGCAGAGATGACGCCGGCGGGTCTCGGCGTCAAGGCTCGAGCCTGAGCTCGTACACCGCGGCGCCGAAGGCCGGGAGCCTGTCGCCGAACCTCGAGGCGTCGTGAGCCAGGGGGCGAGCGGAGCCGTCGGGCTCGCGGCGGCGCACCGAGGCGACGCCGCCGTGGAAGTCGTACCGGGCGGCGAGCGGCGTCCCTTCGAGGTTCGCGACGAGCATCGTATAGCCGCCGTCCGCATTCTGCTTGAGCATGCTCCCCAGGGGACTCGGCGTGCGGCTCTCCCCCGCATGCCACACCTCATACGGCACCCGGGCGGTGGGCGCGAGCAGCGCCGGGGTCAGCCGCTCGAGCTCGGCGTTGAGCGCCACGGCGCCGGCCCACAGCGCGCGACTGCTCGCGGCGTCCTCCGGCGAGGCGGCCGTCCCCGAGTCGTACCGCTCCCGTGTCGCGGGGCCGATGCCGAGCACGTGACCCATCCGGGTGACTGGGCTGTCCCACGCGAACAGGATGAGGCCGGTCGCGCCGTGCACGATCGCCGTGAACGCCATGCTCCGCAGCTCGACCGGCGTGGGCATCCGGGCCTCGCCCTCCAGTCCGGGCAGGCCGCCGAATGCCTGAAGCGTGATCCACAGCGGCTTTCGCTCGCCGTTGAGCGTGGCGGCCCGCGATACCGAGCGGGCGAGCGCCTCGAGGCTCGTCGTGCCCCGCTGCAGCGGGTAATTGTCGTGCGCGCTCACGTCGCCGACGGTGTTCCAGCGGTCCCACCAGTCGCCCAGGCCCGGCGGCGCATACGTGCCGTCGAGCGGAAAGACCGGGTGATGCGGGTCCACCGCCTTGATCGCCGCCATCCTGCCCAGGAAGATCCGGTAGCGCTCGGCGATGAGGCCGGGCGCTCCGGTGCGCGCCATGTCGAGGTATGCGTGGCCGGTCGGCTCCTCGTCCAGATACCAGCCGAGGATGTGCGGGTCTGACGCGAACTCGACAACCTCCTCGTGCGTCGGCAGGTGGGGGATGACCTGAAGCCCGGCCGATCTCAGCTCGCCGATCACTTGACCCAGTCGGACACCTTCCCAGACGTGCACGCAATTGAAGCCGGCTCGCCGGATCGTCGCGAACGACCCCGGCACCGCGTGATAGAGGCAACGGGGGAAGAACGAGCCGGGGCCATAGCGCGAGCGAAAGGCGCCCCGGGTGTCGGTGTGCGGCACGCCGCCGGAGTAGATCGACTGGACCGCCCCGGAGTCGAGCACATAGCGCGGCTCGGGTGGATGGGCGCCGGAAGAGAGCGGTCGAGCCGAGTCGGAGCCCGACGGAACGCCCAGAAGGGAGCCGAGCAGGACCAGGAGGGCAGGACGATGCAGCGACGGCCTCGGGGCAGGGGCGGTGCCAGCGGGCGAACCAGCCCATCATAGCTGCAGTGCCCCTTGGAAGCACGGGCTCGCCGGATCTCGAGGTGTCTTGCGCGACGGGTCCTGAACCTCGAGAGCGGGCCCTGGCGAAGCCTTCATCGCCGGAACCCGCCCTGGGAGACACGGCTTGATGAATTACGCAGGCCGGATGTTCTGGTTCATGCGGAAGAGGTTCGTCGGATCATAGCGCTTCTTGAGCGCCACGAGCCGCTCATAGTTCTTCCCGTACGCCGCGCGCACCCGCTCCGTCTCGTCCCCGGTCAGGAAGTTCACGTACACGCCGCCGGTGGCGAACGGCGCGGCCGCCCGGAACAGGTCGCGCGCCCAGCCGATGCACGCCGCGTCGCTGTCGGGGTCCGACCACCGCCCGTGCACGTTCATCGTGTATTCCGCGTCGCGATGGCCGTACGCGGTCGCATCGGCCGGCACCCGGGAGATGGCCCCGCCGAGCTGCGCGAAGGCGATCTCCGTGTTGGGGTCCGGGATCCGCTTCGCGTGGTCCACCAGGACGTCGATCAGGCCGTCGCTCACGTCCATGAACTCGTGCGACTTCCAGTAGTTCCGGAAGCCGGGCGTGAGCAGCGGATCGAGCACCGTCTGCCAGTCCGCGAACGGGTTCGGCCCGACCACGTCGGCGAGCGGCGACCCGAAGGACCGGAGCGGCGCCGCCACGCGCTCGCCTTCGGCCACGTCGCCCGACCAGCACATGGCGAGCGCCAGGATGGGCTTGCCGTGCCACTCGGGCGCGAGGAACGGGAGCGGGGGCGCGAGCCGCATCACGAACCAGCAGGCGAGCGCCTCCGGCGCGGTCCGCGCGAACTCACGGTAGTAGCGGAGCACGTCGGGCGCGGCCGCCAGCGGGTGCACCACGAGACCCGACAGCACCTCGGGGCCCACGGGATGGAGCAGGAACTCGAACGAGGTCACCACGCCGAAGTTGCCGCCGCCGCCGCGGATGGCCCAGAACAGGTCGGGATTCTCGCGCGTGCTCGCCCGCACGATCCTGCCGTCCGCGGTCACCACCTCGGCGGAGAGCAGGTTGTCGATCGTGAGCCCCAATCGGCGGCTGAGCCAGCCGAACCCGCCACCCAGCGCGAGCCCGGCGATCCCGGTCGTCGAGTTGACGCCGAGCGGCACGGCGAGCCCGTAACCCTGGGTGGTGCGGTCCACCTCGCCCAGGGTGCAGCCCGCGCCGACCACGGCGGTGCGCGACGCCTGGTCCACCCGGACCGTCCGCATCGGCGAGAGGTCGATCATGAGCCCGCCGTCGCACACCGCGTTGCCCGCGATGTTGTGGCCGCCGCCGCGCACGGCCACCAGCAGGTCGTGCGCCCGGGCGAACCGGACCGCCCGCGCGACGTCGTTCGCGTCGGAGCAGCGCACGATCAGGCCGGGCCGCCGGTCGATCATCGCGTTCCAGACCGTGCGGGCCTCGTCGTACCCCGGCGAGTCGGGCGTGAGCAGCGATCCGGTGAGACCGGCGAGCTGCTCGCTGTAGTCGGCGTCGATCACGGCCGGCGAGCCGCCGGACGTGCGCAGGGTGACCGTCATGGTGACCTCCAGGAACTGGCGTGGCATCGGCGGTTAGGATCTCTCGAGCGGGCGAATGTAGGAAGCGGTACCAAAGGTGGGTATCTGCCAAAAGTGAGGGGTGGGGGCTGTCCGAGGTCGGAGATGAGCTCAGCCCGCTGCCGCTCTTCGCGCCGCGGTCACGATGAGCACCGCGCCGCCGACCGCCACGAGGTCCTCGACCAGCGCCACAACGTGGTCGGGGAGACCGGGCGCCGGCCCGAGCCGCGTCCGCGCACGGTAGCCGCCCAGCGTTCCGGCGACGGCGCCCATCGCCCCGAGCAGCGCACCCGCGGCAAGCCGGCCGCCGGCGCCGGCCGCGAGCCCGCCCCCCGAGAGGGCGCCGCTCACGATGCGCGCCGCGAACGGGCCGGGTCGCGTGCGGCTCGGCGTCCGCGGCAGCTTGTCGGCCACCAGCTCGCCGAGGGCGAGCGCGAGGAACACCCACGCCGCGACGCCGGACCCGAGCCAGGCCAGCGCGGTACCCTCGAGCCGGAGTCGCGCGAGCCGGGCGCCCCAGGCGACGAAGGCGGGTGCGGTCATCGAGCGGAGCCCGGCGACGGCGCCGATGAGAAACGCGAGGAGACCAAGAGCGGCGCTCATGCGACGAATTTGCGCCGATCCGGACCGGTCGGCCAGTTGCCGAACGGGACTCTTGCGCGCCCGGGAGGCGGAGTCATCCTGAGCTGAGTCACCCTGAGCCCGGAGTCACCCTGACCCCGAGCGCAGCGAGGGGTCAGGGTGACTCCTTCCCTCGGGGCGACTCCCTCACCGCCCTCACGCCGCCGGCCCGATCGGATCCGTCGTCGGCAGGTTGGGGATGATCTGCCGATGGTCACCCCGGCCGGGATTGTCGAAGCAGGTCGGGTGCTCGAACCCGGTGAACTCGCCGTCGGTGTCCAGGATGAGGTTGTCGTCCGCGTTGTTGTCGGCCACGCCCGCGGGCACGTTGTCCAGGTTGAGCGCGTGCCGGAGCTTCCACGCGATCACGTGATCGGTGCAGGACGTGTCGCCGCTCAGGCCGATCCCGCCCACCAGGGTCCCGTCCGCCGAGTACAGCGCGAGCCCGCCGCCGAACACGTTGATCCCGCCCATCCGCTTGCCCACCAGCGGATCCAACCTGGTGCCATAGAACTTCGGGTTCCCGTCGTAGGCCGTCTGCGGGTCCACCGGATTGCTCTCCTGCAGCCCGAACAGGCTGCCGCCCGGCTGGGTCGGCGCGTAGAGGTTCCCGCTCGACAGGGCGAAGTTGTCGAGACTGAACGCGTTGGCGGTATTGGCCTTCTGCGCGGCGATGGCCCGGCTGCCCGGCCACTCGCTGTCGCGGTCGTCGCCGCTGAACAGCACGTCCACCACGAATCCGTCGCGATCCACGATCGCCGCCCACATATGGAATCCGAGTCCGCCGTTCTGCTGGGCGACGATGTCGCGCAGAGCGTTCCGCATCTTCGCGTAGGTCGGCAGGCTGCGCTGGAGCTTGTCGTTCGCGGTGGCGAGGCCGGGCGGCGCGGTCGGATCGTCGCCGCACGCGGCGAGGATGAGGAGACAGGCGCCGATCGCGGCGCACCGCACGGTCCGAGAACCCATCTGGCGAGGCATGGCTGGCTCTCCCTGCGGGCGAGACACCCGGCGCGGTTCCCGCGACGCACGCCGGACCACGGTCGGTGTATTGCGCAGGCCGATGCCGACCGGTAGGATAGTGATTTCTCACCGCAACCAGTTATCGGATCGTCCGTTCCCGCGCCATCCGCGCGATAACGGGTGATAACGCCGAGGCCGGTGTGCTCAGGCTCCTCACTCTGGGCCGTCTGCAGTTCCTCCGCGACGGTCCGCCGGCCGATTCCATCCACCTTCAGCCAAAGCGCTTCGCGCTGCTGGCGTTCCTTGCCCTGGCCGCGCGCGACGGCTGGCAGCAGCGCGACACGCTGCTGGCCATGTTCTGGCCGCGCGGCGACCGGGAGCACGCGCGGCGCTGTCTGCGCCAGGCGCTCTTTCATCTTCGCAACGAGCTGGGTGACGGCGTCATTCTCAACCGGGGCCGCGACGGCATCACGCTCGCGCCTGGCCGACTCTGGTGCGACGCGGTGGCGCTGGACGCCGCGCTGCTGGCGAAGCGACCGCGCGAGGCGCTCGAGCTCTACCGGGGCGACTTCCTGCCTGGAGTGTTCGCCGAGGGCGAGGGCACCGCGATGGAGGAGTGGGTGGAGCAGACCCGCCGGCGGCTCCGGACGGCGGTGGTCGCCGCCACGTGGGGCCTCGCCGAGGCGGAGGCCGGGGCCGGGCGGTTGGCGGCGGCGCTGGAGCTCGCGCTCCGCGCGCGCATGCTCGCCCCGGATGACGAGCCAGGACTCCGCCGGCACGTGAGCCTGCTCGCCCGCGCGGGCGACGCCGCGGCGGCGCTCGACGCGTGCGCCGACTTCCGCCGGCGGCTTCGCCGGGAGTACGACGCCGAGCCCAGCGCGGAGACGCTCGCGCTGGTTCGCGCGCTGCGCGAGGGACGATCGCCGGGTCAGTCGGCCGTCCCCGCGAGCGTCGAGCGGCGCACCATACTGCCGTCGGTCCAACCACCCGCTTCCGCCGCCCGCGGGCTCGGCGCCCTCGTTCGGCCCGCCCGTTCGCGCCGCCTGGCCCTCGCGCTCTCGGCGTTTGCAGGCCTCGTGCTCGCGGGGCCGGTCGTCCGCGGACTGCTGGACGGAGGCAACCGCCGCCTCATGCTCGCCCAGTTCACCAACCACACCCGTGACTCGCTGCTCGGCGCGACGGTGACCGAGCTGGTGCGCGCCGAGCTCAGCAAGGTCGCCCGGGTGGACCTGGCGGATGCGCGCGCGGTGCGGCTGCCGTCGCTCTCCGCGCCGCGCCCGGCGGGCCCGATACTGGTGTTGGTGACCGGCGATGTCGCGCCCATGGGCTCGGGCTTCGCCGTCTCGGCGCGGCTCGTCTCGGCCCAGGGCGGCCGGCTGCTCGGCGTGGTTCAGGAGGAGGCGGCGGACACGAGCGCGCTTCTGCCCACCGTCCGGCGCCTCACGCGGCGGCTTCAGGGCAACGTGCGGGAGACCTTCGAGCCGGTGGACAACCGTTCGCTCAGGCAGCGCGTGGCGGGATGGCTCGGCTCGCAGGCGGCGCGCCCGGGACTTCCGCCCTGACGGGCACCGACGGTCACCGCCACCCGGGCATCCTCGCCTATCAGCTCGACGGCGTCTGCTCCCAGATACGCGACGCGCTCCTCTCGGGCCCGCTGCTCGTGGGCTACGCGCTCCTGCTGGGCGCGTCGAACACGCAGGTGGGCCTGCTCGCGGCGCTCGGCCCCGCGACCCAGATCCTGCAGCTTCCCGCCGTCGCCTTCATCGAGCGGCATCGCACGCGCAGGGCGCTCTGCTGGTGGCCGGCGCTCGTCGGACGCACCACGGCGCTCGGCGTGCTGGTGCTGCCCTGGGCGCTGCCGGCCGGCGCGCGGGTGCCGGCCCTGTTCGGGATCCTGCTGATCGTCGCCGCCTTCGCGACCGTTTCGAGCGCCGCGTGGAACCCGTGGATGCGCGACTTCCTTCCCGAGGAGAGCCGCAACCGGGTCGTCGCGCGGCGCATGGCCATCGCCACATCCATCGGCGCGCCGCTCGCCCTGGGCGCCGGCGTCGCGGTGGACCGGCTGGGCGTTGCGTTCGGCTCGCCGGCGGAGGCGTATGTCGTCGTGCTCGGCATCGGGGCGCTGGCCGGGCTCACCGGCCTGGTTCCGCTCGGCCGGATCCCGGACGTGGAGACGCCGCCCTCGGCCCGGCGCCCGTGGCGCGACGTCATCGGCGCTCCGTTCAAGGACCCGCGCTTCCGCGCGCTCGTCGCGTTCCTCGGCGCGTGGACCTTCGCCGGCAATCTGTGCGCACCGTTCTTCACGGTGTACCTGCTCCGGCGGCTCGGCCTGCCCATGACCGTCGTGCTCGGCGCGACGGTGTTGAGCCAGGTCACCGGCGTGCTCGTGCTCCGGGCGTGGGGCGCCGTGGCCGACCGGTTTCAGACCCTTACCGTGCTCCGGGTGTCCTGTCTGGGATTCCTGCTCAGCGTCGCCGGCTGGCCGATCGCGGGCATGCTGCACACGCCCTGGCTCGTGCTCGCCGTCGTCGCCGCGATTCACGTGCTCGCGGGCCTCGCGTCTGCCGGCGTCACGCTCACCACGGGGACCGTGGCAATGGAGCTGGCCCCCCGAGGCCAGGCCGCCGGCTATCTCGCCACCAACGCCATCGTGTCGGGCATCGCCGCCGCGCTGGCGCCCGTCCTCGCCGGCGTCGGCGCCGACTGGCTCCAGGCGCAGCGGCTCAGCGTGACAGTGGCGTGGACCTCGGCGCTCGAGCCGGGACAGGGGCTCGCGCTCCACCCGATCGACCTTCGCGGGCTCGACTTCCTCTTCGTCGCGACGGTCGTCGTCGGCCTTTACGCCGTCCATCGGATCCTTGCGGTCCCCGAGCGCAAGGCGGGCGACCGGCGCGCGGTCGTGACCGCGCTCCTCGGGGAGATCCGCGAGCAGATGCCCCAACCGGTCCGCGCGCTTACGACGGTCCCGGCCGTGCGCGACCTCGCCTACTTCCCGCTGTCGCTGATCGGATCGCTGCTGCCAGAACGGCGGCGAACCGGGCGTGGGTGAGGGGTGAGCGTGGGGTTTGATGGGCGAGCGGAACTGGGGGATCTTCAGCCCGGGATGACAGATGCCCCTTCCATTGCTGCCGGCCCACTGCTGCTGCCGGCCCACTTGCACCTCCCGCCGTCCCCCTCGCCGCTCCTCACCCCGATTACCGTTCCCGCATGCCCCGCGTTCGCCCCGCCCGCGCCACCCTGCTCGCCGTCTGCCTCCTCGCCGGCTGTACCCGCACGATCAACCTGCTCGACCCGGCCTCGCCCCGGTTCATCGGCGAGTACGCGCTTCAGGGCCACGTGCCCGCGGCGACCGGACCGCTCCGCATCGTCACCTTCAACGTCAAGCTCGGCCGCCGGATCGACCGGGCGATCGACGTGCTCCGGAGCGACAGCCTGCGCGGCGCCGACATCATCACGCTCGAGGAGATGGACGACAAGGGCACCGACAGCGTCGCGCGCGCGCTTCACCTGGACTACGTCTACTACCCCGGCTCGATCCACCCGACCGAGCACAAATACTTCGGACCGGCCGTGCTGTCGCCCTGGCCCATCACGCGGAGCCGGAAGATCTTGCTGCCGCACGAGAGCCGAACCCGGCATCAGCGCCGCACCGCCACTGCCGCCGAGGTCGTGGTCCGCGGCCTGCCGATCCGGGTGTACGGCGTGCACCTCGAGACGCCGGCCGGCGGATCCGACCGCGCGCGCGAGGACCAGATGCGCACCATCCTGGCGGACGCGGCGGATTTCCGCGGGCCGGTGGTCATCGCGGGCGACTTCAACAGCTACGGCATCGGCGTCTTGCTCGAGCACCACGGGTATCGCTGGCTCACCCGCCATCTCGATCCGACCATCTCGATCTTCACCTGGGACCACATCTTCGTGCGCGGCCTGATGCCGGCGGGGCCGGACTGGGCGGGCGTGCTGCGGGAAACCAACGGGGCGAGCGACCACCGACCGGTGTGGGCGGTGGTCGTGCCGGACTCCGCCACCCGGGCGCACGTGGCCAAGGCGGCGGTAACCGACTAGCGTGGATCAGGCGCCGGCTGTCGCCGCGGCGGGCCGGAATTCGGGCGCGTTGTCGCCGTAGCTCCACATGAACGGCGGCTCGACTCCCAAGGCCCGTGCAAAGGCGTAGAGCTGCCCGCGATGGTGCATGAACTCGTCACCCATGATGAGAACCGCGAGCCAGCCTGGCCAGGTCGCGTTCCAGGGAGTCGGGACCATCGCTGCGAGCTCCCGGTCGCCGATCCGCTTGACCGCGGCGTCGGCCCGCGCGAAGCACTCCCGCGCGAAGGCGAGAAGCGCCGCTTTCCCGCCGAGCTTCGCAGCGGTCGCGTCCTCGGCCGATTCGTCGGCCGTGATCTCTCCCTTTGCCACCCCCTCCATGATGTCTCGCACGATGGTCCCCGAGACGTGCACCGCCAGCTCGGCTGGACTCCGCATGCCCGGGATGGGGTGCGCGCCGAGGCGGTCCTCGGGCATCGCCTCGAGCAGGCGAAGGTACACGCCGTACTTCTGGCGGAAGTGTTCCCACGTCTCGTCGAGCGTCTCTTTGCTCATCATAGTCTCCATCGGGACAGGTCCGTGACGCGTGCACGAACGGTGATTGATGTCATTCGGAATGGCCATCAAAATGCGCGCGCTATCGGCTTCTGGCCAGCGGCGGGCCATGCGACGGCCTCCGCACCGAATGTCATCGGCGCTCGCCCCGCTGGCCGCGCCCCCCTCCACGTGCTATGCTAGGCCCATCACCCCAGCCCGGGTCGCCCCTGCCCGACTCCACCACGCGCCTCGCCGCCCATCTGGCCGGCCGCTACACGCTCGAGCGCGAGCTCGGCCGCGGCGGTATGGCCGTGGTCTACCGCGGCCGCGACCTGCGTCACGACCGCCCCGTCGCCATCAAGCTGCTCCGCCCGGAGCTCGCCGCCTCGCTCGGCGCCGAGCGCTTCCTTCGCGAAATCCGCTTCGCCGCGCGGCTGCAGCATCCCAATGTCGTGCCGCTGCTCGACTCCGGCGACCTGCCGGCCGAGCCCGGCGCGCCGCCGCTCCTGTGGTACGCGATGCCCCTGGTCGAAGGCGAGAGCCTGCGCGACCGGCTCCGCCGCGACGGCGCCCAGCCGCTCGGCGACGCGCTGCGCTGGACCGCCGAGCTGGCCGACGCGCTGGGCCACGCGCACGCGCAGGGCATCATCCACCGCGACATCAAGCCCGAGAACGTGCTCCTGAGCGGCACACCGACGCACGCGCTGCTCGCCGACTTCGGCGTCGCCCCCGCGCGCGAGACCGGCGCGGGCGACCGCCTCACCGAAACCGGTCTCGCCCTCGGCACCCCCGCCTACATGAGCCCCGAGCAGTCGTTCGGCGGGCCGGTCGACGCCCGGTCCGATCTCTACGGCCTGGGCTGCGTGCTCTACGAGCTGCTCACCGGCGAGCCGCCCTACAGCGGTCCGACCGCGCAGGCGGTCGCCACCAGGCGGTTGGCCGATCCGGTGCCTTCGGCGCGGCGGCTTCGCGAAACGGTGCCGCCCCCGCTCGACGAGCTGGTGCAGCGGCTCCTGGCCAAGTCGCCTGCCGATCGGGTGGCGAGCGCCGCCGAGCTCGGCTCCGCGCTCGCGGCGATCTCGACGGGCCAGACCAGCCCGCGGGCAACTGACGCCGGCTCGTCCGCGCCCCCGAACCCGAACCTGACGAACACCACGCCGATCCTCGCACGCCCCCGTCCTGCCGCCTTTGCGTGGCGCCTCGCCGCCGTCGTACTGGTCGCCGCGGCGGCCCTCGCGGCTGTCGCGGTCACCCGACGACGGTTACGCGACGCCGACCGGCTCGATCCCGCGACCGTCGCCGTGCTCCCGTTCCGGATCACCGCACCGGATCGCTCGCTCGACTACCTGGGCGAGGGCATCGTGGACCTGCTCGCGGTGAAGCTCGATGGCTCGGCGCTGCACCCCGTGCCGCCACGCGAGCTGCTGGGGTACTTGCGATATCACTCCGGGACGGATGTCTCGCAGGAGACTGGCATGACCGCCGCGCGGCGGGCCGGGGCGGGCCTCGTCGTCGACGGGAGCCTGGTGCGCTCGGGCGCGGGCGTCGATCTGAGCGCCGAGCTCCGTCCCACCGGCGGCGGCGGGCGCAGTGTGCGCGCCAGCGCAAGCGGCAGCCTGGACTCGCTGCCGGCGCTGGTGGACCGGCTCGCCGCGCAGTTCCTCGTCGGCCACAACGGCGCGGGCGTCACGACCGGTCTGGGCGAGCTCAGCTCGGCCAAGGCCGTCGCCGCCTGGCTCCAGGGCAGGGCGGCCCACCGCCGGGGTCGCTATGTGGAGGCGGTGGCGCACTTCAACGAGGCGCTGCGAGAGGACTCGACCTTCGCGCTGGCGGCGCTCGACGCGATGGCGTCGGCTGAGCGGACCCAGGATCGCGAGTCGATCGAGCGGCCGCGCCGCCTCGCCTGGACCTACCGCGCCAAGCTCGGCCCTGCCTCCAGGGTGCTGCTCCGGGCCTGGCTCGGCCCCAAGTACCCGGATCCCTCGTCCGCGCTGCTCCTGCTCGCGGCGTGGCGCGATGCGGTGCGGGCGTTGCCCGCGTCGCCCGAGGCCTGGTTCGAGCTGGGCGACCAGCAGTTCCACTGGGGCGGCCTGACCGACGTCGCGCATGCGGTGACCGGCGCGCAGGAATACTTCGGCCGCGCGCTGGCCCTCGATTCGAGCTTTGTGCTGCCGCTCAACCACCTGCTCCTGGCGAAACTCTACCTCGACGACACCACGGGTCTGCGCGCGGCGGCCCGCCTGTGGGCGGCTCAGGACACCTCATCGGGCGACTGGTCCGATTACGTGCGCTGGACGCTCGCGATCGCGCTGGGCGACTCGGCGGCGGCGGCGCGAGAGCGGCGCGCGATCCCCCGGTGGTCGGACGACGCGTTGGTGTGGGCCGCGGGCGTGGCGCCGGAGGACGCGATGGGGCTGGGCGACGTCCCGCTGGTGCTGGCGGAGATGGAACGCCGCGCGGTGACCGGGCCCAGGCTCGCGGACGTGCGCCAGCGCCGGCTCGACTGGCTGCTCGATACCGGCCATCCGTCGGCCGCACTTGCGCTCACGGACAGTCTCGCCGAGGCCGAGCCACATCCGGAGTGGGCCAGGCTGCGGCGGATCGACGACGCGCTGTTCTGGGACGGCGACACGGCCGCCGCGGCGCGCGACCTCGCGACGCTCACCTCGCGGCCCGCGCCGCGGCCCGCGGACACGCTGGCCGCCGGCGTCCACGCCCGCGCGGTCTGCCGCATGGGCATCTGGTGGCTCGCTCACGGGGACGCGCGGAGGGCGCACGTGTGGTCGGCCCGCCTTCGCGCGCTTCCGCATGTCATGGGGAACGAGGCCTACAACGATGACGACCGCGCCGTGTGCGCCGACCTGCTCGACGCGTCGCTCGTCTGGCGAACCAACCGCCCGGAGGCCGGCCGACTGCTCGACCGCGCCGACTCGATCTACCGCGACAGCGACATCATGATCGATTGGTACGCTACCGACCTTGTCCTGGCGCGCCTGCGCGAAGCCATGGGAGATCGCGCGGGCGCCGCCCGCACCATCGGGCGGGTCGAAGTGGCTGTCCCGGTAAGCCGGCCATACCTCTCGACCTACCTCAGAGAACAGGGGCGCTTGTGGCTCGCCGCCGGCGACACGGCGAGCGCGCTGCGGTCGCTGCGGCGCTATCTCGCGCTCCGGTCCGACCCCGAGGAACGGCTGCGGGCCGAGCGCGACAGCGCCCGCGCGGCGCTGGCCAGGCTGGTCGGCCGCTAGGAGGCTGTTTGCGCTTGCCGTCTCCGGTACCGTGTGCCATGTTGTTCGCCTCTTCGATCCCGACACCATGGCCATCTCCCAATCCGTGACCCGACGCATCCCGCGGGTCGCCGTTGTGGCGCTCTGCGTCGCGAC
>JAICJD010000191.1 GCA_025928645.1 Gemmatimonadales bacterium | reverse complement strand
CCTGCTCGGCCTGGCGCTCATCCCGGTGTGTCTCGTGTTCATCCTCGCCGGTGTCTATGCGGCCGGCTGGCTCCTCTATAGGACCCTCACGCCCCCGTACTTCACGGGGGCGTTGCCTTTGCCGGCCGCGCTCTACGGCCTTCTGGTGTGGCCGTTCATCTGGGGATTGACCGAGCAAATGACGTACAACGGCTACCTGGTGCCCCGCTTCGAGGTGCTTACCCGGAGCACCGGTCTGGCGGTCGCCGTCGTGGCGGTGGTCTGGTCGCTGCAACACTCCTTCATGCCCTTGACCTTCGACTCGAAGTTCATGGCATTTCGGTTGCTGTCTCCCATTCCGGAGTCGGTCTTCGTGACGGTGCTGTATCTGCGGCGACTTCGCCGAGTGCTTCCGCTCGCGATCGCGCACGCCCTCATGGACGGCGCCACGGTGCTGCTCGGTACGATAGTGCCGCTGATGAGGGCCTGAGGGCTGCTTTCACTTATAAATGTGCTCGTCTATATAGGCATTCGTCTTCGCCCGGTGCCTGAGCCCACGTCGAACGCCTTCATGCCAAAACTGCCCAAGTCCCCCAAAACGAGCGCCGCCGACGGTCTGACCGTCGGCGGCGGACCTGGGTATGGCCACCCTGCTGCGAGCGCGGGCGCGCTCAGCAGCCTCCCGTGTTCGCCGTCCAGTCGCCGGCATCGGGCTGGTCCCCGACGCCGGGCGCGTCGTACGTCCCGCTGCCCGCGCCCGTCGCGGGGTCCAGCGTGCCCGACGCCGTGCCGCCGGTGTAGGTCACCGAGACTGCCTTGCTGCCCGGCGTGAACGTACCCTGCAGCAGGCCGGCCGCCGTCGCCGCGCCCGTCAGGTTGTTGTTCTCGTCCAGCACGACGTTCCAGGTGCCGCCGCCTTCGCCCTGGGAGCTGGTGTACGTCCCGCAGAAGACCCGCACGGTCGCGGCGTTCGCGGAAACGGTCCAGAACCCGGTCTGGCCGTCGGGGAAGGTGGTGCTGCCGGAGAACACGCCGTTCGCCGCCGAGTAGTTGCCGGTGAGTCCATACCCCCCGCCGGCCAACACGAGCTGCGGGCTGGCGTTGGGATCGTAGGTGCCCGTCAGCGGGACGGTATTTCCGCCCGTAAGGGCGAGCGTTCCCGTGACCACGACCGGGGCGCTCGCGGCCTCGACGACCGATACGGCTGACGCGTGCGCCGCTCCCGCGAGGCGGATCGAGCCGGAGCCGGGCAGCGTGATCGTCAGCACGCCGCTGGCGCTCTCTCCAACTCCTCCGACGAACGTGCCCTTGAACGTGCCGGCCGGTCCGTTGGATGGACCGGTCGGATTCGAGTCGCCCCCGCAGCCGAGCGCTGCCAGCGCGGTGGCGGCGACGAGCGCTCCGGCGAGCGCGCGCGGGCGCCAGGGCATCGGGTGCCGTCTCCTAGTCTTCATCTGAGCACTCCTTGCTGGAGAGATCCTCGCGTGGCGCGAGGGGGAATGAAGCCGAAGGGGCACGCCGCGTGACGGGGGATGGATCTGCTCGGGCCGCTGCACCCGCGGGATCCCGGCGAGCGAAGAACGAGTAATGCGCGCCGGCTGCGCGCTTGTCAATGAAGGCGCCGCTCCGACGGTGGGACAAATTGTCGCACTGTCGCGACGTCCTACGCGTTCAGCGCTCGGCGCCTCCGCTCTCCAGCGCCCGCACCACTCGGCAGGGATTCCCGACCGCGAGCACGCCGGCAGGCAGGTCGCGCACGACCACGCTGCCGGCACCCACAACCGTGTCGCGGCCAACGCTCACGCCCGGTCCGACGATGACACCGCCGCCCAGCCACACGCGAGGTCCGATAGTGATCGGTCGGGCGAGCTCCGGCCCCGCGGCACGGGCCGTGGCCGCGAGCGGATGTGTCGCCGTGAGCAGCTGGACCGCCGGGCCGAGCTGGACTTCCGCGCCGACGACGATCGGTGCCGGGTCGAGGAAGACGCAGTTCATGTTGACGAATACCTTGTCGCCGAGCGTGATCTGGGTGCCGTAGTCGCAGTAGAACGGCGCCTCGATCCACGCCTCCGCTCCGACACTGCCGAGCATTTCGCGCAGCAGGGCGCCCCGACCGGCGGAATCCGCCGGGTCGGAGGCATTGAACCGCTGCCAGAGGCGCCGGGCCCTTGTCCGGCCCGCCACGAGCTCGGGATCGTCGGCGAGGTAGAGCTCGCCACGAAGCATCTTCGCACGTTCGCTGTCGGCCACATGGTCCTCGGTGTATGTGGCAACTCAGGCCCCGGCGGTCACAGGCGAATCAGTGGGATCCCCGCCTCCGGGTCCAGCCTTCGCTGCAGATGCGTGGGCGTTTCGCTCAGAATCACCTCCAGCGTCGGACGCACGGTGGCCCGGAGCAGATGCCCGCCGTGGGCGGTTCCATCCGCCTTGCCCACGACGACGTGCGCGTGCACGCCCGGCGCTCCGTCCGGCGCCAGCGAGACGTCGCCCACCAGCGACAGGATCTCGACCTGCTCGTCCACCGGGATGGGCCGGTACTGCTTCGTTTCCCACTCGAAGTACCCCAGGGTCACCGAGCGGCAGGCGCCGATCGCGGTGAAGTGACTGCCCGCCAGTCGCTGCTCGCGCGCGAAGGCCTGGAGGCCGGCCATCACTTCGTCATCCGTATCGAAGATGACCGCAAAGGTCCGCTGGCCGGCCGCGGTCGCCAACAGCTTGCTCTTCATTGGAATACCTCTCGCCGAAATGCTCGATCCAAGCATACACCTCGTACTTGGCCACGGGCCATCATGACCGGGCCGGATGGGAACTCGCGCATTGCCGCCGGGGCCATCATGAGAATGGGGAGCGTGTGATCCAAATCCCGGCGTCTTCGGGTCCACGATATATACGTGACTCCGTGTGCCATCCACGGTGCCGTCGGCATGGCCGTACCGTCCGACCCTGGACACCTGATCGTCGCCTTCCTCGCCGGCGTGGGCGGCGGCGCCATGAACGCCCTGGCCGGCGGGGGCACCAACCTCTCGTTCCCGGCGCTCGTCTGGCTCGGCCTGCCGCCGGTCCGGGCCAACGCGACGAGCGCGGTCGCGCTGTGGCCCGGCAGCTTGGCGGGAGCCTGGGGCTTCCGACGCGAGGTCATGCAGGCGCGCCGCTGGTGGCTCTGGCTGCTGGCGCCTTCGCTGGTCGGCGGCGCGGGGGGCGCTTGGCTCCTCATTCACACGCCGCCCACCTTCTTCAAGTCGATCGCGCCCTGGCTGGTGCTCGGCTCGACGGCGCTGATCGCGGTCGAGCCCGTACTCACGAAACGGCTCAGGCTCGACGAGCGGCGCGAGCGCTCCGGCGCGTGGCGGGCGTTCGCCATCGGATTGCAGTTCGTCGTCTCGCTCTACGGCGGCTATTTCGGCGCCGGCCTCGGCATCCTCGTGCTCACGGCGCTCGGCTTCCTCGGCGTGAGCGACATCCGCCGGGCCAACGGCCTCAAGAACCTCTTCAGCCTCGCCATCAAGGGCGTCGCGGTGCTTTACTTCATCATTGTCGGCCGGGTCGTGTGGAAGGCGGCGATCATCCTGGGCGTGGGAGCGATCCTCGGCGGATACGCGGCGGCGCGCTACGGCCGCCGGCTCGGGGCCTCCACCATGCGATGGACGGTGACAGGGATCGGAATCGGCATCGCCGCGCTCATGTTCGTGAAGCTCGCTGCCTAGCGCGGCCGCGGTGGCGTCGGCATGCTGATCACCGCCTTCCTCGCCGGCGCCTGGGAGTTCCGGCACCACATCGTCCGGGCGCGCCGGTGGTGGTTCTGGCTGCTCGTGCCCTCCGCGCTGGGCGGAACGATCGGGGCCCGGCTTCTGGTGGGTACGCCGCCGGCCTCGTTCGCGTTGCTCGCCCCGTGGCTGGTGCTGGCATCGAGCGCGCTCATCGCCATCGAGCGGGGAGTCGCCGGCCGCCTGGAGCGCGGCCACGAGCGGCGCCGGTCACGCGGCTGGCGGGTGCTGGCGGTCGTGGTTCAGCTTGTCGCCGCGGTGTACGGCGGCTATTTCGGCGGCGGGCTCGGCATCCTGGTGCTGACCGGCCTCGGCCTCTTCGGCGTGGGCGACGTGCGGCGGGCCGACGGGCTCAAGAACCTGTTCATCCTCGCCATCAAGGGTGTGGCGGCTGCATGCTTCGTGGGTGCGGGAGTCATCGCATGGCGCGCGACGGCGATCGCGGCCGTCGGGGCCGTCCTCGGGGGCTACGCGGCGGCGCGGTTCGGCCGTACCCTCGCCTCCTCCACCATTCGGTGGGCCGCGACGGGCATCGGCGTCGTCATCGCGGCGCTCATGTTCGTGAAGCTGGCGGAGTAGCGGCCTGATGAAATTCCGTCCCTATCACTGGATCCTGGCGGCGCTGGTGGTGTTCGTCGGGGACTACTTCACCGGGCCCCTCGTCCACTCGGCCCTCCTGTTCTACCTCATTCCAGTCGCCATGGCCGCGTGGAGCGCCCGAACGCGGTGGCCCAGCCTTGCGCTCGCGCTGCTGTGGCCGTTCCTGCGGCTCGGCGTCATCGATCTATGGGGATGGCCGTGGCCGGTCTGGGTCACGGTCGGGGACTCGATCCTCGACGCCATCCTCTCGGCCGGCTTTGCCTCGCTGATCTGGCAGCTTCGAAACCAGGGCCGCACCATTCGCACCCTTCAGGGACTGCTCCCGATGTGCGGCTTCTGCAAGCGCATCCGGACCTCGGAGGGCTGGCAGCGGGTGGAGGTGTATATCCTCGACCATTCAGAGGCGCGGATCACCCACACCTTCTGCCCCGAGTGCGGCCGGGCCCACTACGGGCACCTGTTCGAGGAGGCCCCGCCCGGATCGGCGGGGCCGCCCCGTTCTTGAGCATCGTCACGCCCGTCGAGCGTACGTCGTGGTGGACAGCGTATCCACCACGTCGGTCTGCGAGAACACGCCCACCACCTTGCCCTGGTCCATCACGAAAACCCGCTTGAGGTCCAGGTAGGACATCATCTTTGCCGCGTCGGAGACCGAGGCCTCGGGATCGACCCACGGCGGCCAGGCGGACATGGCATCGCTCACCGCGATCAGGTCGGGGCCCCGGAGCCCGCCATCGTGCTCGTCGCGCTCCAGGCTGGCCACCAGGATGTCCCGCTGCGTGACCACCCCGATCGGCCGCTGCTCCCAGTTGAGCACCGGGAGCGCCGAGACGTCGGCATCCAGCATGACGACAATCGCGTCCGCCAGGACGGCATCGCTCGCGATGGTCTTCACGTCCGTCTTCATCTGCTCGGCGACCTTCATCTGCTTCTCCTTTCCATGGTGGTCCGCGCCGGCCATCCGGCCGGCCGATGACGGATCAGCCCGCCAGCTCCCGGCTCCAGCTGCACCGCGCGCAGAGCCTGGTCTCGGGCAGGACCGCGAGGCGCTCGTACGCGATGGGCCGCCGGCACCCGACGCACTGGCCGAACGACTCCGAGTCCATCCGGTTGAGCACCTCGAGGATCTGGAGCGCGCGCCTCCGCGCGCCTGGACCCAGGTCCCGCAGCGCCACCTCCCCGACCCGCCGCTTGCCGGGAGCCAGCTCGTCGAGCTCGGTCTCGAGCTCGCGCCGCAGCTCCGCGAATGCCATCCCCTTCCTTGCCGGTGCCTTGACCCGGCGCTCCCTGCGAACCGCCTGCATTTTTCAACCCCCGTGCTCGTGCTCGAAGCCATTGGGTGACAGATCAGACGCCGGGGGCACGGGAGTCGCGTTACCTGTGCCCGACACGGCTTGCCTGCCCCGCTCATCCCAACCGGTTGAGGCTGCCCTCCTTTCGTATGCCGCCGGACCGCCGGTTGCGCGGCCCGGAAACACATCGCCCCACCATGCGACGGAGCGCAGGTGGGGCGACGTGGTGCTCGCCGGGTGGCGGTTGTCGGCTCAGCCCGTATTTGCGGGCAGCCTCACGGCCACAGTGCGCTCCAGGGAATCGGGACGG
>JAICJD010000281.1 GCA_025928645.1 Gemmatimonadales bacterium | reverse complement strand
GTCGGACCACTGGATCTTCACCCCGCCGCTGCCCGACGGCAGCAAGTTCGCCTACTGGCTTGGCGTCTACGGCCACGCCAACTCGCCCTGGCGGGTCCGCGTGACGGTGCAGCAGCGGGATCCGTCCGATCCCAACGCGCGCTGGAGCGTGCGCGGGAGCTGGACCGAGACCGGCGTGCTCAACGACGCCGGCGCGGGCGGGGGCGTGGGCAACACGGGCATCGTCCGCGTGAACCTGACGTGACGGCGCGCCGGGCGCTGGTCTGCGCGGTCACGCTTGCCTGGGCCGCTCCGCCCGCCCGCGCGCAGGCGCCCGGCGGCGACCAGGTCGCCGGGGCCGCGGCGGACGCCATCGGCGCCGCGGGGCCGGAAAGTCCCGCCTTCGTGTACCTGGGCACCAGCCCGGCGAGCATCAGCCGTCCCACCACACTCAAGAATTTGGGCGCCGACATCCTGCAAGGCGTGGGCGCGGACGGGCGCGTGCGTCAGGGGCTCGCGTTCGAGGTGACGCCCGCGTTCTATCTGGCACGGGTGCGCCTCGAGGAGTATCAGGCGCGCTGGGACAAGTACGCGATCAGCAATCTCCAGCTGTCGCTGGGCACCGTGCGCAGCACCGGAGACACGGCGTCCACCGACGTCGCGCTCGGCGTCCGGATGCCGCTCGTCGACGCGGGCGACCCGCTCCGCGACGGGAGCTTCACCGACTCGGTGACCGCCCGGATCGTGTCCGCCAGGTGCTTTCCGGAAAACGACTCGCTCGGCGGGCCGCCGGAAAACTTCGACCCGCGGGCCAACGACCTGTGCATGGGCCAGGCGGTCGAGTCGCTGGCCGCGGACTGGGCCGCGTCACACTGGAACGCCTCCGCGCTCATGCTCGCCGCCGCGACCGGGGTGCAGCTCGAGCAGTCGCGGCTGGGCGACCGGCGGTGGAGCGGCCTCGACATCTGGCTCACGGGATCGCTCGCGCTCGGCCGCTGGGGCTCGCTCATCGCTCAGACCGCGTACGCCGACACCAGGCGGTCCGCCGAGGACTCGCTGCAGTTCAAGTCGCTCCGCTTCGGCGGTCGCCTGCTGGCCGGCGGCGCCCGCACGAACGGTTTCCTCGAGGCCGAGTGGGAGTCGCGCTGGGATCGCGGAAGCGCGGTCAAGAAGGACGACGGCCAGTGGTCGGCCGGCGTCGAGTTCCGGGTGAGTCCTACCCTGTGGCTCTCGACCGGCTTCGGCGAACCGTATCAGGTGCTGGACCAGCCCGACCGAACCGCCGTGTTCGCCGACCTGCGCTGGGGCATCTCGAGCAAGGCGCGCATGGACCCGCGCTGAGCCCCGCTAGCTCGCGACGACGGTCACCGGCTGTGGGCATGCCCGGCGCAGACCGTCCATCGGAGCGATGCGGGGCGCCTCGAACGGCGTTTTCGGCCGTGCGCCCACGACGCGCAGCGCGTAGCGGTCAACGGGCCGCATCAGTGGTCTCCCCTTCGCGGATTCTCGAGTCCATTTGTCTCTCCGGTGCAGGCCGGGAGAATATCGGCCCCGGCCCGCCGTCCGCCGATCCGACACTGGCCGGGCGCCGGTGCCCTCCATTCACGGGTGTGCCCCCTGCCGAAGGACGGGGGGAATACCCAACCGGAGTCACGGATCTCTCGCCGCCTTGCGGCGGCCGGGAGCGGGTGGCAAGATCGAAGCACATGAGCAGCGACATCGCGCCGCCCCCGGCGACCGAGCCGAACACCGGGCAGCTTCGCCGGCTCTTCCGGCAGCAGCAGAACGTGCGGGCCGTGGTGGAGACCATCAGCGGCGAGCTCGAGCTGCAGCCGCTGCTGGAGAGCATCCTGCACCACGCCTGCCAACTGATCGGCGCCGAGCACGGGACGATCGGCCTGGTGGACCCCGCCCTCGATCTCGTCCGAACCGCGGCCTGCTACCGGATGCCGCCGGGCGAAGCCGCGGCCGAGACGCCGCGCGGGGTCGGGCTCGCCGGGGTGGTGCTCGAGCGCGGCACGCCGGTCGTGCTCGAGCGCTACGGCGACCTCCCGCACCCCACCCAGCCCGATTTCGCCGG
>JAICJD010000237.1 GCA_025928645.1 Gemmatimonadales bacterium | reverse complement strand
GCTACGGGGCGGCGAACGGGGTCTCGACGTCCGGCACCGGGGCGCGATAGCGGCTGTCGAGCAGCAGTCCCCAGCGGCGGTCGTACGGGTGCACCTGCGTCGTCGGCCGGTCGTCCCGGAAGATCGGCCGGTCTTCGTTGGCCCACTCGAAGATGCTCCCCTGGAGGTTCAGGACGTTGATGAAGCCCTGCCCCGCGAGCCAGTGGGCCAGGCGCGCGCTGCGATAACCGACCGAGGCATAGACCACGATCGGACCGTTCTTGGCCCATCCGCGGAGGGGATGCAGGCTCGGCCGCCCCGCGTCGATCCGAACGGCGCCCCGCAGGTGACTCACGAGGTACTCCGGCACCGTCCGGGCGTCCACCACCAGCGGCTGCGTGCGGCCGGGATCCTCGCGCCAGCGCGCCAGCTCGGCCGTCGTGATCCATTGGACGTCGGGGAACTTGTGCGCGGTGAGCCGGCGGATCGCGTCGAAGGCAACGCCCCGGCCGGCGATGAGCACCACGGCGGCGCCGATGAGGATCGGAACGACCACGATCATCAGAAACGGGCCGAGCCAGGGCCGTCCCGCCCGGGACCGGCGGGCGCGCTCCCAGCGTCCGCCGCCTTCGAGCTCCGATTCGTCGTCCATTCGCGCGCTCCTCAGCGCCGCTCGATCTCGGTCTTCAGGCGCAGCAGCGAGTCCTCCGCGGCCACCAGGGCGCCGCGCGCGTCGGTGAGCTCCTGCTGGGTGCTCTGGACGAACCGGCGGTAGGGACCGATGGCCTCGTTGATCCGGTCGGCCGACTGCGAGATCTCGAGGTGCACCTGGCGGGTGAGCCCTTCCCGCAGCTTGAGACGCAGCTCCGCCACCCGCCTGGCGAAGTCCTTCTGCGCCTGGCGGCGCTTGCGCGGAATGACGTAGAACCCGCCGACCGCGAGCGCCGTCGCGAGAAGCAGCCCGGTGACGTCGGCGACGGCGCCGGTGAGCACGGTGACGACCAGCGTCCCCAGGCCGAGCGCGCCGGCCTGCGCCAGGGCCGTGGTGGCGAAGGTGCCCTGCACGTCGTTGGCGATGGCGCGGGCTTCGGACTCGCGGTCGTAGCTGCCCACCACCTCCCGGGCCACCCGCCCGATCGACTCGAGCAGCGCCTGCCTGTTGTAGGTGAAGCTGCCTCCGACCTCGCCCACGATGCCCTCGCGGTGCCGCTCGATCTGCCGCCGCTCGATGTAGCCGCTGACGTCCTGCCAGGCCTTGAGGTTGCGCTCGACGATCCAGTCGATCACACGCCCGGTTTCCGCTTCTACCTGAGCGGGCGTGTCGCCGATGACCTCGCGCTCGAAGGCGCGGCGCACGCCTTCGCTGTCCATCAGCGTCCGGATCCGCCCGATCCGCAGTGTCTCCTCGAAGAACCGGTGGCCGCGGCGCTCCATGTCGCCGAGAAGGACGTCGAGCCGGGCGAGGCGGGGCTCGACGTCGCGGACCATCTCGTCATGGAAGGCGGCGAGCTGGCGATCGATGTTCTGGATGGTCTCGATGTCCTGGGCCAGCAGCTTGAGCCGCTCGAACGCCACGTCCTTGTACCGCGAAGCGAGGCGGAGGCCGACGTTCAGCGGGTTGAGCAGCTTGAGGCGGATTCGCTCCTCCTGGTCCAGCGTGCGGACGAGGTAGGTCTCCATCTCTTCGAACCCGCTCGCCGCCCAGCGCGGCTCCGAGCTCTCGGCGCGCGCGGCCTGCGCGTCCCGCGCGGAGACGGCGAACAGCCGTGGGGTCTCGCCCAGCAGCGCGGCGGCGTGCTGGCGTACGAACTCGATCACCTGGGACCGCTCTTCGGCCGTGCCGAGGATGTCGATCTTGTTCACCACGAAGACGATCTTCTTCCCCCACTCCCGGATCTGCTCGAGGAAGCCGCGCTCGCTCTCGGTGAACGGGCGGTCCGCGCTGGTGACGAACAGCACCAGGTCGGCCCGGGGAATGAAGTCGCGGGTGAGCTCCTCGTGGCGGCGGATGATGGCGTTGGTGCCCGGGGTGTCCACCACCGTGATCTCGCGGAGGACGTCGGCCGGATAGGTCCGGTCGAGCAGAAAGGCCTCCACCAGGCTTTCGGAGGCCTCATCGCCGTAGTGCAGCCGGTTGATCCGGTCGGTCGTCGGGGTGACGCCTTCGGGCAGCACGCGCTCGCCGAGGAGCGCGTTGATGAAGCTCGACTTGCCCGAGTTGAACTCGCCCGCGACGACCAGGAGGAACAGCCCGGCCAGCTGCTCCCGCGCCTCGCGGAACCGGCGGAGGTCGTCGGCGTCGACGTCGCCGCCGAAGCGCTCGAGGGCGCCGGCGAGGCGATCGAGCAGCTCCTGCTCGCGCGCCCGGAGGTCCTGCTCGCGGTCCGACAGGATGGCTCGGCGGCCCAGCAGTCTCCCGATCACGATCGGCGCCTCCAGCGTCGGCCAGCGGGTCTGCGGAAGTGTAGCAGAACGTGACTGAGGGATCGTAACCCGCCCGCGGGGTCCCGTCGAGGATCGTGTCCCCGCCTCCTGCCCGACCCCGGCTCGGACGATTATCTTCCCGCCTCCGCCGGGTCCCGCACAAGGAGCTCGTTCTGACCGCAGAAACCACCCGCACCCGACCCGCGCGGGCCGACGGTACGCTCGCCGGCGAGGCCTTCACCGATCCAGTGGTCTGGCGCAGCATCAACGCCATCCGCGCCCTGGCGATGGATGCCGTCGAGGCGGCGCAGTCCGGCCACCCGGGCACGCCGATGGCCTTGGCACCTGCCGCGTACGTCGTCTGGCATCACTTCCTCAAGCACGATCCGCTGCACCCCGACTGGCCCGACCGCGACCGGTTCGTTCTGTCCTGCGGCCACGCGTCGATGCTGCTCTACGCGCTCCTGCACCTGACCGGCTACGACGTCTCCCTGGACGACCTCCGCGCCTTCCGCCAATGGGGCTCGCGCACGCCCGGCCACCCCGAGCGCGGGCACACGCCCGGCGTGGAGACGACGACGGGCCCGCTGGGTCAGGGCGTGGGGAACGCGGTCGGCATGGCCATGGCCGAGCGATTCCTCGCCGAGCGGTTCAACCGACCCGAGCACGGCATCATCGACCACCGCACCTGGGCGTTCGTGAGCGACGGCGACCTCATGGAGGGCGTGTCGCACGAGGCCTCGTCGCTGGCGGGGCACCTCCGGCTCGGCAAGCTGACGCTGATCTACGACGACAATCACATTACCATCGACGGCGACACGGCGCTGACGTTCAGCGAGGACGTCGAGCGGCGCTACGAGGCATACGGCTGGCACGTGGTCCGCGTGGCGGGCGGGAACGACCTGCCGGCGATCGCCGCCGCCTGCGAGGCCGCGATCGCCGAGACCGCCCGGCCCTCGCTCATCATCCTCCGCACCGCGATCGCCGACCCCGCGCCGACCAAGCGCAATACCAGTAAGGCCCACGGCGAGCCGCTCGGCGCCGACGAGGTCCGCCGCACCAAGGAGATCATGGGCTGGCCGCTCGAGCCCGCCTTCTTCGTGCCCGAGGACGCGCTCGACCACTGGCGCGAGGCGGTGCCGCGGGGCGAGGCGCTCGAGGCGGACTGGCGGGCGCGGCTGGAGGCGTACCGGACGGAGGATGCGGAAGAGGCGGCCGAGCTGGCGCAGTGGCT
>JAICJD010000267.1 GCA_025928645.1 Gemmatimonadales bacterium | reverse complement strand
TGACAGCCGGCCGATAGTGCAGAATCTTGCGCTCGCAGCACCCCGGACAACCGGCGCCTCCGAGCTCGCGTTTTCTCGGAGCGCCCTTTTCGGTGCGGCACCTATGCCCCATTGACTCACCGTAGACCCCCAGCCAGAGATTTCTCAGCTTGCGGGCGCGGCCGGCCGGATACAGCTTGCAGGCGACACCCCCGAGGATTCCGTGGACGCCACGTCCACCTTCATTCAGCGCTTCGGCGATCTCGTCGCGTTGCTCCGTGTGGATCCGGGCAACGACGCGGCGCAGGATCTCGCGCTCACCGCCGCGGCCGCGGTGGTCGAGGCGGAGCCGGTCGTGATCGAGGCCGGCGTCGAATGGAGCGTCATCCCTGACGACCTGACGCTCAAGGGGCGCTTGATCGCGCGGCAGGTCGAGGCCATTCGCGTCGCCGCCGGAGCCGAGCCGCACGAGCTCCTCGCGTTGGCCCGCGCCCTCTCGCACGACACCGTTCCGGTCCGTTCCTCCCCCAGCATCGACGTGCGGATGGTGCAGGTGATCGCGCCACCGCCAGCCTCGCCGCCCGGGCCCAGACGCGGCCGACTCGACGGCGCGCCGGACGCCCGCCGAGGGGCGGAGCGCCGCGGCTGGAGCGAACGGCGGCGGCCCGGATGGGGCAGGCCTGCCGGCATCGAGCGGCGGCAAACCAACGACCGCCGGATGACCGGTGAGCGCCGCGTGGCGCTCCTCGTGGAGCAGCAGGCCGAGATCGGCCGGCTGCACGAGCTCCTGCTGCGGAGCATGCGCGCGCTCGCGTGGGATGGCGCGCTGACGGCGGCGCTCGCGCTCGTCCGTCTGGTGCCGCGGGTGCCGGCGTCCGGCCGCCGCACGTTCGGCATCCAGCTTCGCCGGACAATTCCGCGGCGGGCAGTCGAGGCCTTGGTCGATGTCGCCGAGCGCGAGCCCGAGCAGCGTGAGCGGGCCGGGGAGGTCCTCCGCTGGATCGGGCTGGACGCGGCCGAGGTTGTGCTCGAGCGGCTGCTGCAGGGAGAAGCTCTCGGCGTGCGCGGGTTCTACTACGAGGTGCTCGGCGCCATGCCGGGCGTGTATCCCCTGGTCACGCCGCTGCTCGCGAGCCGGCACGCGCACGAGGTCCGGCACGGGGCCGCCCTGCTGGCGCGACTGGGCCAGCCGTCGGGCGTGGCCGAGCTGGTGCCGTTGATGACCCATTCGGAGGAGTCGGTCCGCACCGCGGCCGTCCGCGCGCTGGGCGAGATCCACGGCGGCCCCTCCGCCGATCCGCTCCGCCAGGCGCTCCACCACACGGATTCACACACCCGGATCGCGGCGGCCGAGGCCATCGGCCGGTGGCGCGGCGGGGCGCTCGCGCTGCTGCTGGCCGCGGCGCTCGAGAGCGAGCGCAACCGCGACGTCTGGCAGGCGATGATCCACGTGCTGGGGCGCCTCGGCACGCTCGAATCATGCTCGGCCCTCGCGAGCGTCGCGCTGAGCCGGCGGAACATGCTCCGCCGGCAGGGCTTCTCCACCACCCAACGGCTGGCCGCCGTCGAGGCGCTCGGGCTCAACTCCGCCCCCGCCGCGCGGACCACGCTCGAGCGATTGAGCCACCACGCCGAAGGCGTCGTCCGGGACGCGGCCGATCGCATCCGGGGCGCCGATCAGCAGCAGGCGGGCTGACGGACCACCGCGACGTTCGCGCTTCATGCCTCCGAAAGACAAGGAGCCATGCGTGTCGCATGGCTCCTGGCGCGTCGCCCTCCTCGGAAGGTCAGCGGTGCACGTCGAACCCGTCGACATGGACGTCGAGGTTGTGGTTGATCCTGAGGCCGACGGCGCCGTCCGCGCTGCTCGCCTTCGCGTCGAGCGTGTAGACCGGCTCACCATTCACCAGGAACACGTACTTGCTCGGATCCTGTTTGTGGTCGATCTCGAGCTTGTTCGTGGCGGCGCCCTTGGCGTCCGGCTTGTGCACGGCCGGTGAGGCCACCCAGCCCTTGGTGATCTCGGTGGTCTTGTCTCCGTCACGCTGCTTCACCAGGTACGTCCCGTCCTGGCGCACCAGGAAGTAGGTGTACTTCTGGCCCGCGCCATCGAGGCCGGTGCCTCCGTAGAACAGCCCGTACCCCTCCGGGTGGGCGACCGGCTTCGTCTGGGTGAAGGTGGCGAGCGTGTGGAAGGGGCCTTTGCCCTCCTGCGACGCCCGGTAGAGAATCACGGCCGGCCCGAGGGTCACGTGTATGCCGCTTCCCATCGGTGCGACCTTCACGTTCGCGGTCCCGGCGTTCCCATCGGGCCGGACCGACCACCCGGCGGGGATCTTGCCGCCGCCCGCCACGGCCTTGTCGGGGTCGGCGTGGTCGTGGCCGGCCGGGTGGGCGCTCTCCTGTCCCTGGAGCCGGCCCTGGAGGGTGAACAGGAGCGTGGGCACGAGCAGCATACGGGCAGCCGACGGAATGCGCATGGAGGATCCTCGGGAACGGTG
>JAICJD010000061.1 GCA_025928645.1 Gemmatimonadales bacterium | reverse complement strand
CCGAAGGCGGACTGCACCAGCTCCACGGCGAAGGCCGCGGAGGCATTGCCCTGATCGAGGATGGGGTTCACTTCCACGATCTCGAGCGAGGTCATGACGCCCGAGTCGTGCAGCAGCTCCATGATGAGATGGGCTTCCCGGTAGTCCAGCCCTCCCTTGACCGGCGTCCCGACCCCCGGCGCCACCGTCGGATCCACCGCATCCAGATCGAAGCTCACGTGCACGCAGTCGGTGCCGTCGGTAATGCGCGCCAGGGCCTTCTTCATGACCCGGTGGATGCCGTGGCGGTCGACGTCGGACATGGTGTGGACCTGGACGCCGGTCTCCTTGAGCCGCCGCTTCTCCCCCTCGTCCAGACTCCGGATGCCCACGAGCGCGACGTTCCGGGGGTCCAGCTTGGGGGATCGCCCGCCGAGCCCGGTCAGCTCCTCCGGGCCGTAGCCCAGCAGCGCGGCCACCGGCATTCCGTGGATGTTGCCCGAAGGCGAGGTCTCCGGCGTGTTGATGTCGCCATGGGCGTCCACCCAGAGGAGGCCGAGCTTCTTGCCCGCGCGCCGGCACCAGGCGGCGATGCCCGACACGGTGCCGGCGGCGATCGAGTGGTCGCCGCCGAGCACGAGCGGGAAGTGCCCGCGGCTCATGATCCGCTCGACCTTGCGGCAGGCGACCGCGGAGGCGCGCGCGATCTCGGCGAGGTAGCGGGCGTGCACGTCGCCGACCTTGAGCTCCTCCATGTTCTTGATCGTGATGTCGCCGTCGTCCACGACCGTGTGGCCGAGCTCGCGGAGCGCGCTGGCGACCCCCGCAATCCGGATGGCCGACGGCCCCATGTCCACGCCGCGGCGGCCGGAGCCGAGATCCATCGGGACGCCCAGGATGTGTACGATCATGCGGTACGAGCCCCGCGCGAGAAGGGCGCGGACGCGCGCCACCGCACGCGCTCCAGCTTCACCCGGCCTCTCAGGTCGAAGCCGACTCCTTCCGCCTCGAGACGAAGCCGCTGGGTCAGCTCGCCGCCGCCCCCGCGGCGGCAGCTCACGCCTCCAGACGCGTTGACCACCCGGTGCCACGGGACAGCCGTCCCGTCGGGCAGCCCGTGCAGCGCGTACCCGACCTGCCGCGCGTGCCCCGGCAGGCCGGCGAGCTCGGCGATCTGGCCGTAGGTGGCCACCTTGCCTTTCGGAATCCGGCGCACGACGGCGTAGATGCGGGCGTAGTTGCCGGCACCCGAGCTGGGTTGGGAGCTGGAGCTCATGCCGCGAATTTAGTGGCGGCCGGGGAGCGAAGCGAACGGCCATGGGGGCGTGGAGCCCGGACATGACGCGGCGCCGGGCGAAGGGCTGCTCGCGCCGGCGCCGCAGGCCACGGCCCTCGAGCGCTAGGCCGTGGCCGGCCGGCCTTCCCGCACGACCTGCTTCTGCTCCACCACCCGCACCGCACCGCGCTCGGGCGCGATGCCGCTGCCGCGCCGCTCGGCCCAGGCTTCGGTGAACTCGGCGCCCAGCAGCACGATCATGGACGAGTAGTAGATCCAGACCAGCAGCACGGCGAGCGAGCCCGCCGCGCCGAACGCCTGGCCCGGGTTGCTTCGACCCAGATAGAAGCCGATCAGGAACTTGCCGACCACAAACAGAAAGGCCGTCACCCCGGCGCCGACCCAGACGTCCCGCCACGCCACCTTCGCGTCGGGAAGCACCTTGAAGATCGCGGCGAAAAGCCCGGCGATCACCAGGAACGACAGCACCTGATTGACGACCTGGAGCAGCGTGGTCGAGAGACCGGCGGGGAGCAGCTGGCCGAGGGCGCCCCCGAACGCGCTGAGGGCGGCGCTCAGGACCAGCGAGACCAGGAGCAGGAATGCGACGCCCAGAATCATGCCGAACGAGAACACCCGCTTGGCCACCAGCGCCCGAAGGCCGCCGTGCGGGTCCGGCGCCACTTCCCAGGCCTTGTTGAGCGCGGCCTGGAGCTGGCCGAACGTGCCGGAGGCGCCGAGCACCAGCGCCCCGATGCTCAGGACGGTAGCCAGCGTGCCCCCGGCGCCCGGCGCGCGCAACTGCGCCAGGATGGTCTTGATCTGTACGGTGGCGGACGGCCCCATGAGCGCCCCGAGCTGGGACTGGAGCTCGCCGCGGATGTCCTGCGGATCGACCAGCGTGCCCAGGATCAGCAGAATGATCATGAGGAGCGGCGGCAGCGAGAAGATCGTGTAGTACGAGAGCGCCGCCGCCTGCGTCTGGCAGTCATCCTCGAGGAAACCGTTGCCGGTTTCCTTGAGGAGTGACCCCATCTCCTTGAGGCCCATCGGCGTCAGGCCTTGCGTCCCGCGGACCGGGGCCGCCGCGCCTCCTCCTTGGCCTCGTCGGCCACGTGCGCTGCCGACTCCTTCACCTGCTCCTTAACGTGCTCGGCGGCGTCCTGGATCGTGTTCTTGATCTCAGGCCCCCGCGCGTCCAGTTCCTGCCGGACGGTGTCCTTGACCTCGCGGCCCGCGTCCGCGGCCGCGTCCTTCACCCGCCCCGCCACGTCGGACACCTTGTCGGCCAGCTGGTCGCGCGCCTCGCCCATCACGCGCCGCTCGGGTTCGGTCTCGGGCAGCAACATGCCCAGCGCCACCCCGACGAGCGCCGCGCCGGCCGCGAACAGCAGCGGGTTCTCCTCCAGCAGGTGCTCGAAGCCGCCGCGGGCGTCGCGGGCGCGCTCCTCCGCGCGATCCTTGAGCTCGGACACCCGCTCGCCGGCACGGGATGCCGCCTCGCCCACGGTGCGACCCATGGATTCGGCGCGGTCGCTCAGGCGTCCCATCCGGCCGCTCCGCCGCTCGGGCCCGGTGTGGGCGAACCGCGCCATGCGGTCGCCCGAGACCTCGCTGCGGTTGCCCTTCCGCATCGTGAACAGCCAGATCGCGCCGAGGCTCACGGCGGCGACGGGCAGCGGGTTCTCGGTGATGAAGTCCACCAGCTTGGAGCCGGTCTGCCGCGCCTGGTCGCCCACGTTGGTCACCATGTCCTGCGCCTTCCCGGCGATGGCGTCGCGGGCCTGCTGCTTCAGGGCGTCGGGACGAAGCCGCTCGCCGAGCTCGTCGATGTTGCTGCTCATCCGCTCACGGGTGCGCTCGATCTCGTGCTCGATCTCGCGCGGCGACTGTTCGTTCTCGCTCTCGCCCGCCATCAGGTCCTCCCGGTCGTCCTGGTTCATGGCCGCTGCTCCTTCGCCCATTCGATGTCGTCCTTGAGGGTGTCCACCGTCCGCCGAGGCGTCGGGTCGGTCTGTTTGAGGTTCTTGAGGCCGCGCTGCAGCATCATCCAGCCGACGATGCCGAGCACGACCCCGACGATGAGCGCCGAAAGCCACGGCTTGAGACCGATCGGATCGATCAAGAGCAGGATGAGAAAGGCGGTCAGCGCGAGCCCGCCTACCAGCGCGACGGTGCCGCCCGCCGCCAGTGAGACGAGATCGGTCGTGACCTTCGAGAGCTTGGCCTGCATCTCGGTCTTGGCCAGTTGCGCCTCCTGGCGCACCAGCAGCCCCATGTCCTGCGACAGCTCCCCGAAGAGCTCGCCGATGGACCGCTCCTCGGTGGGTCGCCTGCTAAGCTCCGGCATACCCGCCCTCCCACTCGTCGGGGTTCGCCCCGGTACGTCCGGTCTGGCCGGACTGGTAGCTGCCGCTCCCGTATCCGACCGTGCCGTAGTCGCCGCTGTCATATGGGCGGGCCGAGCCGCGCCCGCTGTCGATGTCCCAGTCCGCCGAGCTGTAATCGCGGCGCGACCCGCGGTTCGCCCGGCGCGAGCTCTTGATGAATCGGGCGCCCAGCATGCCGAGCGCGAGGGCGACGCCGACCGCCACCGCCGGCTGGCGCCGGGCGAACTGCTCCAGGTCCTCCCGGACGGCCGTGAGGTCACGGTCGCGCAGGTAGGCGGAGAGCCGGTCCACCTGGTCGGCCAGGGAATCGGTCAGATTCGCGACGCTCTCCTGGTTGCCCTCGCGGAGCTGCCGGCCGGTGCTGCGGACCGCGTCCGCGATCCCGCCGATCCGGTCGGCGGCCTGGCTTCGACTGTCGTTGATGCTGGAGGTGGCGCTCTGGCGGGCTTGCCGGAGGGAGGTCTTGGCCTGATCCACCACTTGATCCTTCACCTGCCGAATCTGCTCGCGGGCGCCGCCGGGGCCGGAGCCGGTACCCGTCTCCGCGGCCGGGTCCGCGGAAACGGTCGCTGTATCTCTGGGCGTCGTCATCATCTCTCTCCTCTCCACGGGGCCGGGGACGGCCGCGCGGCTCATGGTCGACTGAGAACGGGCCTCAGGATGCGCAGCGGGGCAGTATGGTGCGGTGCGCCAAATCACCCGTCGGACCAAGGCCGGGCCGTGTTATACTTGTGCCGCCCATCCGTTCGCTCCCCAGGAGAGGGGTCTTGCCGACCGAGCACCATCCGCGGGTCGTCCTCACCATCCTCCTCGTAGCCGGCTTCGCCGTGGTGCTCGCGGCGCTGCCGTATCCCGTGTTCGAGCTCGACCGCTACACCTTCCCCAAGGAGCTGGTGCTCGAGCTGGGGGCCGTCGCGGCCGCCCTCGTGTGCCTCTCCTCGGCGCGGCGCCTCTCTCTCTTCGCCGTGGACGTCCTGCTGGCCCTCTTCCTCCTGGTCTCGGCGCTGTCCACCCTGGCAGCGAGCAACCGCTGGCTCGGTTTCCGCGCGCTGGGGGTCACGCTGGCCGGCGTCGCGCTCTTCTGGAGCGCCCGGTCGGTGGCGCGGGCCGGCCTGGGCGGCCCGCTGGTCGTCGGGCTGGCGGCGGCCGTGGTGCTCGGAGCGGTGACCGGTCTGGTGCAGGCCTATGGCCTGGTGGACAACAGTCTGGCGAGCCTGACGCGCGCACCGGGCGGGACGTTCGGCAACCGCAACTTCATGGCGCACATTATAGCCATCGGCCTGCCGCTGCTCCTCGTGGTGACGCTCGAGGCCCGCTCCCGGATGGGGGTCTGGAGCGGCGCGGCGGGCGTCGCGCTCGGGACCGCGGCGCTGGTGCTGTCACGCTCGCGGGCGGCCTGGGTGGCCGCCGGCGTCGCCGGGGCCTTCCTCGTGCTCGAAGGGCTGTGGATGGGGCGGCTCTGGGGCGACTCGCGGC
This sequence comes from Gemmatimonadales bacterium, assembly GCA_025928645.1. GTDB lineage: Bacteria > Gemmatimonadota > Gemmatimonadetes > Gemmatimonadales > GWC2-71-9 > CAVVWJ01. Next base: position 16,583 of record JAICJD010000061.1, on the reverse strand, counting down.
TTCGGACGCGGGCCGTCAGGCTCGCGAGCGTCGCCGCCGGTGCGCTGGTGCTTGCGCTGGTGCTGCCCAACCGGCTCAACTGGCGGTCGGCTTCGCCCTATCTCGAGTCGCTGGCGGGGGTGGCCAACTACAGGGAGGGGAGCGGGCGCGGGCGGGTCATCCAGTACGGCAATACGCTCAGGATGGCAGCGCGGCACCCGCTGCTGGGCGTGGGGCCGGGGAACTGGCCGGTGTTCTATCCCGCGTTCATGTCGCGCGACGACCCCTCGTTCGATGCGGACGACATCATCCCCACCAATCCGTGGCCCAGCAGCGACTGGATGGCGATCCTATCCGAGCGGGGCGTCGTGGCGCTGGGACTGCTGCTCTCGATCGGCGGACTCATGGCGCTGGGTGCGTGGGCGCGGGTGAGACGCAGCGTGCGGTGCGCCCCGCCGCTGGCCGATCTCGCGATCGTGGCGACGCTGCTGGCCGTCGCCGTCGTGGGCGCGTTCGACGCGGTGCTCCTGCTGCCCGCGCCCACGCTGTTCGCCTGGACCATCGTGGGGGCGCTCGCGTCCGGCGCCCGGCCGGTGCGTGAGCTCGCGCTGACGCCGGCGCTCAGGCGCGCGCTCGTGCTGGGCGTCATCCTGCTGGGCGCGCCGATCCTGGGGCGCAGCGCGGCCCAGACGATCGCGATGGCCGCCTTCGACGGGGGCTCCCGCATTGCCATGGAGCGCGCCGCGGTCCTCGACCCGGGCAGCTACCGGATCCGCATGCTGCTCGCGCGGGCCTGGGCGCGCGCCGGCCGATGCGACCGAGCCTTGCCGCACGCGACGGCCGCCCGCGCGCTGTTTCCCAACTACCCGGCGCCGGCGCGCCTGCTTCGGGCCTGCGGAATGCGCGCGCGCCGCTGATCTCCGCGCGCGGCAGACCCTGTGTCGCTCGTCACCGCAACGGCCCGGCTGCGATCTCCATATAGCGGCGGCAGGTACGACCGCCGCTCATTCGTGGAGGATCGCATGCGCCGCGCCCTTGCCTCAGGTCTCGCCGCCGTCGCGCTCGGATGCGGCGGCCACGCCGTGCAGCTCAATTCCAAGGCCGTTCCCGTTGGCAGCCGATGGAACGCGGTACTTTCGACGCCCGCCGGCCTTACCGGAGTGGTCCAGGTGCGCGGCGTGGGCTGGATGCAGCGGTCCGACAAGGACTCGGCCCAGACCCAGGCGCACGTCGAGATCACCAACGCGGCGCCCGGCGGCCGGCACCCGTGGCACGTGCATCGCGGCCAATGCGGCACCGACCTGGGCATCCTCGGCCCGGCCGACGCCTATCACGTGCTCAAGGTGGGCGGAGACGGCAAGGCGAAGGACGACGCGACGCTCCAGCTCCCGCTGCCGATGAGCGGGCAGTACTTCATCAACGTGCACGCCTCGGCGCAGAACATGTCCACGATCGTGGCCTGCGGGAATCTCGCGCCGCCGAGCCGGTGAGGACGGCGAGGCTCCGTCCTCCTAGCCTCGGACCGCCGCCTTCATCCGCTCCGCCAGCCATTCCGCCTCGCGCTTGTCGCGGATGCCGCTGCCGGCGCCTGCCTGCTTCCCCGCCTTCGTCACGATCCTGACCTCGTAGTACGGCGTCGTCCCCGCCTGCGCGGTGATACGCGTGGTGACGTCGGCCACGTCGGCGGCGGGGACCGTGCGCTCGCGCCGCGGCGTCACCCAGCCCGAGGCCACGGTGACGCCGTCCCGCCCAGCCGTCACCCGGGTGACGCCGAGCCATGCGTCGGCCACGAGCAGGGCGAAGAGCAGGCTGAACGCGCCGAGGAAGACCGGGAAGATGATCGGCGCCTGGAGCACGATCACCAGCGCCGTCGCCCCCAGCCAGAAGCCGAAGAAGGCGGTGAGGCCGAGGGCAAAGCCCGGGTTCCGCGCTCGGGGAAGGTAGATCTCGATCCCGCGCGCCGTCGGCGCGACGCGGATCCGGGAACCGGCGGGCTGGCGGTAGTCCGCCGGCACCACGGCGGCGGCTTCGGCCGCGCGGTCGGCCACGGTGAGCGGCGCATCGGACGCGGCGGTCCGGAAGATGGGGACCTCGAACGCCGCGGCGTAGTCCACGCCGGGCACGTCGCCGCTGACGTCGAGCCGCCAGAAGACGCGGTCGCCCGAGAGCGCGGGATCGCACGGCACCGCGTCGCGCGGGATCGCGAAGGCGATCGGCAGGCCCGCGGCACCGCCGGGCGAGCGGCGCTCCTCCTGCCAGAGCACGTTGTCCCAGGTCGAGCGATTGCGGCCGCTGTTGGTGGTCTGGCGGCGGATGCAGGTCAGCACCACGCGGAACCCGCCCTCCGGCCGAAGGCCGGCAGGCGTCCGCACCGTCCCCTCGAGCGTGTGACCCACGAGCGCCGGCAGCGTGGCGAGCTCGAGCCGGCTCGTGCCGTAGCGCCGGTAGCGCAGCGTGGCGCGCACCGCCCACGCCACGATGCCGAGACCGACCGCCGGAAACAGCAGCGCGAGGAGCGCCGCGCGGTGTCCGCCCTGAAGCGCCGAGCGGGTCGCCAGGACGGCGCCGGGGAGGCTGATCAGGTTCCACAGCGCCGCGAACGCCCAGGCGCTCCACATGTCCTTGCGCGGCGCGTCGGTGAGCCGTCGCGCGGCCCAGTCCTCCCGCCAGAGCCACGGGCTGTCGGGGTAACGCGCCTCGCGCGCGAGCGCCTCGGCGGCCTGCTTCCGTCCCTTGAGCGCGAACACGATCCCGCCGATGCCGACGCCGCCGAACGTGACCGCGAAGATCCCGAGAAACCCCGCGCGCGACCAGTCGCGCTCGGCGACGGCGCGGAGGGCCTGCACCGCGGTCAGCAGTCCCACCGCGGCGAAGGGCAGCAGGAACAGCACGACGCAGCCCAGCGCCGTGGCGAGGGATGTCGGCGCGCTTCGGCGCGTGAGACCCGCGGGCGCGCTCACGCTGGACCCGTGGCGACGGGCGTGTCCTCCCGGCCGCCCCACTCGGTCCACGCGCCGTCGTACAGCGCGGCGGCGTCGTGGCCGAGGACGTGGAGCGCGTGGATCAGCGTGCAGGCGCTGGTGCCCGAGCCGCAGGTGGCGACGATCGGCCGGGCGGGGTCGATCCCCGCGGCAGCGAGCCGGCGGCGCAACGCGTCGGGAGGAAGCAGCGTGCCGTCCGCCGCAACGAGCTCGGTGTACGGCAGGCTCCGGCTGCCCGGCACGTGCCCGCCGCGAAGCCCGGCCCGCGGCTCGGGGTCGGCGCCGGCGAACCGCCCGGCCGGGCGCATGTCCACTACCTGCTCCGTCCCGCGCTCGAGGTTGGCGCGCATCGCGTCGAGGTCCCGCACCGAACGTTGGTCGAGCCTCGCGGAGAATCGGCCCGGCGGCAGGGTAACGACGCCGCACTCGAGCGGCCGGCCTTCCGCCCGCCACTTGCCCAGGCCGCCGTCGAGCAGCGCCACCCGGGCGTGGCCGAACACGCGAAACATCCACCACACGCGGGCGGCGCTCAGATTCGTCCCGGTCGCGTCGTACACCACGATGTCGTCGCCGTCGGCAAGGCCGAGCTCGCTCATGACGCCGGCGAACGATCCGGCGGAGGGCAGCATGTGGGGCAGGCTCGTGGTCCGGTCGCTCACTTGATCCAGGTCGAAGAACAGCGCCCCGGAAATGTGGCGGGCCGCGTACTCCGCCGCGGCGTCGCGCGACTGCGCGGGCAGATGCCATGAGGCGTCCAGCACCCGCAGGGCCCGCCGCCCGAGCCGCTCCGCGAGCCAAGCGGTCGACACGAGCGACGGCAGCGGCTCGGTGCCGGTCACGGGATCAGCAGGACCTTGCCGGTCGTGTCCCGGCCCTCGAGAGCGCGGTGCGCGTCGGCCGCCTCGGCGAGGGGGAGCTCACGGTCGATCCGCACGCGAAGCGAGCCGTCGCCCACCGCGGCGAGCACGTCGCGCGCGCGCTCGAGCAGCTCGTCACGCGTGGCGGTGTAGTGTCCGAGCGTGGGACGAGTGAGGAAAAGCGAGCCCCGCTGGTTGAGCACCTGCGGATCGAGCGGCTCGACCGGGCCGCTGCTCTGGCCGAACAGCACCATCATGCCGCGCCGGGTGAGACAGTCGAGCCCTCGGGCGAAGGTCGTGCGTCCGACCGAGTCGTACACGACGTGCACGCCCACGCCCCCGGTCAGGCGCTTCACCTCGGCGCCGAAATCGGTCTGGGTGTACAGGATGACATCGTCGCAGCCGGCCTCACGCGCGAGCGCGGCCTTCCCCTCGGTCGACACGGTGCCGATCACGCGAGCGCCCCGGCGCTTGGCCATCTGACACAGCAGGAGCCCGACGCCGCCGGCCGCCGCGTGCAGCAGGCAGACGTGCTCGGAGCCGAGCGGGAAGGTGGACGAGGTGAGATACTCCGCCGTCATGCCCTGCAGCATGACCGCCGCCGCGGCCCGCGTGCTCACGCTGTCCGGCACCGGCACCAGGCGCTCCGCCGGCACCAGGGTGTATTGGGCGTAGGCGCCGAGCGCGTTGACGGTCGCGACCCGGTCACCGACGCGCACACCCGCGACGCCCGGGCCCACCGCGTCCACCGTGCCGGCCGCTTCCGTGCCCGGCGTGAACGGAAGGGTGCCCTTGTAGAGCCCGGTCCGCTGATAGATCTCGATGAAGTTGAGTCCGGCCGCCTCGACCCGGAGCCGCGCCTGGCCCGGGGCGGGCGCCGGGATCTCGGCATCTTCGAGGCGAAGGGCGTCGGGGCCACCGAGCGCGTGAACGCGAATGGCTTTCATGGTCTCCTCGGCGGGAGCAGCTAAATCTGGCAGCACGACGGGGGAGAGCGCCATGCACCCTCCCCCGTCGTGTCCTCGATGGTTCAAGCCGTGGCGGAAGCGACGTCGCTACACTCCGGCCTTCCTGCGCTCGGGACCGGCGTAGGCGGGACTCTTCGCGGCGCGACGCTCACGCCCGCGGTACTGCTGTTTCGAGCTGGGGAGGCCGCGGGTGCCGGTGCTGGAGCCCGACGCCACGTCGCCCGCCCCGATGCCGCCCAGCGAGCTTCCCGGGAGCGCGCCGATGCCGGCGTCGACCGCGCCGCTGGTGGCGAACAGGTCGGCGCTCGCGTCGGCGCGGTCGAAGGCGCGGTAGCGGTCGGCGCCCGACGGACCGAAGTCCATTCCGTTCCGCTCGAGGATCGCGAGCGCCTCGGCGGTGCGCGGGCCCGCGTTCACCGTGACCAGCGCGTTGCCCGAGCGCAGGCCCTGGTCGAAGTGCTGGGCGTCGTGCTCGGGCACGCCCATCCCCATCAGCGCGCCGATCACGCCGCCGGTGGCGGCCCCGATGCCGGCGCCGGCCAGCGTCGACGCCAGCACGCCCCCGACCAGGATCGGTCCGACCCCGGGAATGAGCAGCGAGCCCAGCAATCCGATCAGGCCGCCGACGATGCCGCCGCTCACGGCGCCGGTGGCGGCGCCTTCGGCCTCGCTCACGCCGGTGGATTCCAGCAGCTCGGTCTGTTCGGCCCGGTCCTGCATGGCGACGCCGACCTGCTGGTCGGTGAACCCGGCCGCCTTGAGGTCACGGATGGCCGCATCCGCCTCTTCACGCCGGGCGAAAAGACCCACCACGGTCCGTCCGGTGGTGTCCTGCTCGGCGGTCACGTCGTGCTTGTCATCCTGTCCCATGGTTCCACCTCGAAGTGGTGCGCAAGAGCCCCCAAGGTACGCTCCCGACGGCGCTTCGGGGGTGAGCGTCCTCACAGGCGCTGGGGGACGAGTGCAAGACGCCGCACCGGGAAGCACTTAACGGGGCGGTACCCCGGCCGTCCGCGCTGCCGTTCCCGACATCGTCACATTCACCGGTGCTGAAAGGAGACCCGCGATGCGCCGCACGCTCTGGATCGCGCTCGTTCGGGCCGTCGCCGCCTGCGGCGACTCGACGACACCTTCCTCGGACGCCACGCTGTCCGCCTCGGACGCGGGAGACATCGGCTTCGCGGAGGCCGACGAAGTGGAGCAGGCCGCGAGCGCCCTTACGACGCCCGCCGAGCAGAGCCTGCTGGTGCCGGGCGGCCACGGTTGCGCCACGGTGGATGACGCCACCGATACCGACGGCGATCTCGTGCCGGACCACGCCACCTACACGTTCGCCCTGCCGGCCTGCAGCTTCACCGGCTTCCGCGGCGGCAGCCTCGACATCACCGGGACCGTGACGCTGAGCGACCCGACGCCGGATGCCCCCGGCCTCGCGGCCACCGCGACGCTGGCCGATCTCACTTTCAGCTTCACCAGTCCCGACCAGCGCCGCAGCTACACCGCGGTGCGCAACGGCACGCGGATGCTCACCGGCAACGCGCAAGGAGCGTCGCTCAGCAATCAGATCACCGTGGTCCGAACCCGGCCCGACCGCGCCGACGCGACGGTGGTGCACAACCTGCTCCTCAGCTTCACGCCCGACGCCGGCGGGTCGCTCGCGTTCGGCCAGCCCCTGCCGAGCGGGACCTTCATCCGGAGCGGCACCTTTACGTGGACGCGTGGCTCGGTGAGCCGCACCTTCACGGTGACCACGGTGGCGCCGCTCGTGTGGGACGCCTCGTGCACCACCGACCGGAAGATCGCCTCGGGTGAGACCCACGCGACGCTCGGCGACGGGACGTACGTGCGGACGGTCTGGATCGGGTGCGGGGAGGATCCGGAGCGGACGGTGGTGCGGCCGTAGGAGGTCGCCGACGGGCCCTCCCAAGAGCCGAGTCACCCTGAGCGAAGCGAAGGGGCATGACCTAAACCATGCCCCTTCGCTTCGCTCAGGGTGACTCGGATTTCACGCCGCCGCCTCCGCGGTGCCGACCTCGTCGGCCGGGCACCGCCCCCGCCAGGTGTAGCGATCGAAGAAGGCGCGGGCCTGCTCCAGGTCGGCAGGATGGAAGTACCCGGGCCCGAGCGCCTCGCAGCCCTCGAGCGCGATTCGGGCCAGATCCACCGCCGTCCGGGCGATCATCGGATCCCGCAGCCCCTCGCGGCTCGCCCGCTCGAGCAGCGCGGGATCCGGCGCGCCGAGCAGATCGACCGCGGCAGGGAGCGCGCGCGGGTCGTAGGCGATGCCCACCGCGAGCGCGAGCGGCGCGGCGTACCACTCGGGCGCCACCGCGTCGGCCGAGCGCAGCTCGAAATGCCCGCGCGGCCGCACCTCGGGGAACAACGTCGTCAGGTGGTCGTGCCAGTCCTCTGCGGTCGCCCCGCCCCGCCGCATCCATACCTCGAACGGCAGATACTCGCCATCGATGGTCGGCAGCAGGAGCGCGGGCGCCGCGAGCGCGAAGTCGAGATAGGTGTCCACCGGCGCGAGCTCGCTCCAGGGAAGCCCGGTCCGGGCCGGATCGAGCGCCCGCCACACCCGCGCGCGGGCGCTTGGCGATCCGGTGTCCTCCCCCGCATAGACCGGAGAATTTGCGAAGATCGCCACGACGTAGGGCGCGGCCGCGTTGAGCACCCGCCACCGCTGCCACGGCTCGTCGTCCAGGTCGAGCGCGACCTGGAACGCGGCGGTCTGCCGCATCATTCTCGCGCCCATCGGACCGCGCGTGGCCAGGTAGTCGGCCATGCGCTGGTACCGCCTGGTGCGAAGCAGGAGCGGCGCATCATCGATGGAGTTGAAGGGATCGATCCCGGCCGCCAGGAGCGTGATGCCTTCTCCTGCCGCGGCGGCGCGGAGCGGCAGCACGGTCGAGCGAAGGAAACCCAGCAGCACGCTGGCGCTCGGGCACGGCGGCGCGCTGTACTCGAGCTGTCCGCCGGGCTCGAACGTCAGGGTTCCTCCGCCGGGCAGCCCGAAGCACGGCGTGCCCTTGGCCGTCCGCGTCTCGGCCCAGCCCTGCCGCTGGCCGAAGCGGCAGAGGAAGGGCAGCGTCGCCGGCGCGCCGCCGCCCTCGCCCTCGATGGGACATCGGCGCCCGGTGGCGGTCTCGACCGGAATGAGCTCGGTCTCGGCGCCGATGCGGCGCGGCGTGAGCGACGCGCGAGGCGGCGCCGCGAACGCGCCGGTCTCGAGGTCGGCCGCGAGCGCCCCGCGGCTGAGCGTGGTCATGCGGGCGCCCCGAGCACGAGCCCGAACGGCGTCTCGGGGTCGCGCGGCCACGCCTCGATCGTGAGCCCGGCGGCCGCGAACAGCTCGGCCACGCTCTCGCGGTCGTATTTGGCGCTGATCTCGGTGCGGATCGACTCGCCCTCGGCCAGCGCGACGGACTCGAGTCCCGGGATGGTGACGGTCTGCGCGCGGGTCGAGACCAGGTGCATCTCGATCCGGTGCGCCACCCGGTCGTAGAAGGCGCGGTGCTCGAACGCGGCCGGATCGAAGTCCGCTCCGAGCTCGTGGTTCAGCACCAGCAGCATGTTGCGGTTGAACTCGGCCGTGATGCCCTGGCTGTCGTTGTAGGCCGCCTCGATGCGGGCGATGTCCTTGCGCAGGTCCACGCCGAGCAGAAAGCGGTCGCCCGGGCCCATGGCGGCGCGGACCCGCCCGAGCAGGCGGATGGCCGCGGGCGGATAGAAGTTGCCGATCGTGCTGCCGAGGAAGGCGAACAGCGCCGGCCGGGGGATCCGCCGCGGCAGGTTGAGCTCCACGGCGATGTCCGCGACCGCTGGTTCCACCGCAAGGCCGGGGTACTCGCGGCGGAGCTGCGCCGCGGTCTGGCTCAGGAAGGTGGCGCTCACGTCGATCGGCACGTACAGCTCGCCCAGTCCGGTCGCCCGCATGGCGTCGAGGATGATGCGGCTCTTCTCCGCGTTCCCCGCGCCTAGCTCGACCAAGCTCCGCGTGCCGAGCTGGCGCATGAGCTCCGGCATCCAGCCGGCGAGGAGCGCGCGCTCGGTGCGCGTCGGGTAGTACTCCGGTAGCCGGGTGATCGCCTCGAAGAGCTCGGACCCGCGCTGATCGTAGAAGAACTTGGGCGACAGCTCCTTCTGGGGCGCCGACAGGCCGGCGGCCACCTCGGCGAGCATCGCGGGGTTTGCGACGCGCGCCGGGCGGGCCGCCTGCGGGTGAGCCGTGGGGGAACGCATCGGGGCCTCGCCGGAGTCACCCTGAGCGAGATGAAGCGGGCATGCGCCGGCGCATGGGTCCTTCGCTTCGCTCGGGGTGACTCAGAAAGAGTCTGGAGTGGCGCTCGCGCTCACGCATCGCGGGCGCATCGGAAGCCGCTGAAGATCTGGCGGCGGATGGGATAGTCCCAGTTGCGGAACGTGCCGCGGATCGCGCCCGGGCGGGTGGCCCACGAGCCGCCGCGCAGGACCCTGTACTCGGTGCCGAAGAAGACCTCGGAGTACTCCTTGTACGGGAAGCTCTCGAAGCCTGGCCACGGCCCGAAGTCGCTCGCCGTCCACTCCCACACGTCGCCGATCATGCCGTGGCAGCCGATCGGCGAGACGTTCTTCGGATGGCTCCCGATCGGCGCCGTGCCGAACGCGAGCTGGTCCACGTTGGCGAGCGACCGATCGGCCGGGGCGTCGCCCCACGGGAACCGGCGCTTGGCGCCGGTCGCCGGGTCCCACGAGGCCGCGGCTTCCCACTCGAGCTCGGTGGGAAGCCGCTTCCCCGCGAACCGCGCGTACGCTTCAGCTTCGTGATAGCACACGTGACACACGGGGTGCCACGGGTCCACCGGACCGATGCGGTCCATGGTGCGCGTGGTCCAGCCGCCGTCGGCGTAGCGCCAATACTTGGGCGCGCGGGCCGCGCTCTCGGTGCGCCAGCGCCAGCCTTCCTCCGACCAGAGCTCGGGGGTTTCATAGCCGCCCGCGCCGATGAACACGAGGATGTCCCCGTTGGTGACCGGATGCGCGTCGATCCAGAACGGCTTGAGCTCGACGCGGTGGGCGGGGCGCTCGTTGTCGTAGGCGGCCGAGCGGTCGCCCGTGCCGATCTCCACCGGTCCGCCAGGAAACAGGACCATCTCGCCCGGCCGGGGCGGCCGGCGAGGCGCGCTCCCGTCGGCAGGCACGCGCAGCAGCGGCGTGTACGGCGCGCCCCGCTTGAGCTGCAGCGTCTGCAGCATCGTTTCGTTGTGCTGGTATTCGTGCTGGAGCACCATCCGGTAGACGAATCCGTCGCGGAGCAGCGGATCGGCCGGATCGAAGTCGGTCGAGACCAGCCGGGCCAGCACGCGGCCGCGGATCTCGTCCATGATCGCGCGACACTCCGCGAGCCCGGGCAGCGGGAGCGCGGCGCGGGTGCTCCGCGGATGCTCGAACGGGTTGTACATCCCCGGCATCTCGACGAACTCGATCCGCCCGTCGAGGTTGCGCGTGAGCCAGAGCTCCTCGAAGCGCGCGATGTGCCCGAGATCCCACAGGATCGGGCTCATGAGCGGGTCGTGCTGCGCGTAGAGGTCCTCGTCGCTCAGCGGCGCCACCAGCAGCAGCGTGCGCGCGCGGGCCTCGAGCAGAGCGTCGGCGATCGTCTCCGGGGCGATACGGCTCGGTGCGGCCGCCACCGTCATGGGGACCTCCTTGGCCCGCGCCGGTCAGGCGTCGAGCGTCGAGAACAGCGTGTTGAGCGATTCCGCCAGGGTCGGGTGCGCGAACACCGCGTCGCGGAGCCGGCCGTAGGTGATCTGCCCCATCATGGCGAGCTGCAGCGCCGCCATGAGCTCTCCGCCTTCGATGCCGAGCACCGCCGCGCCGAGGATCTGCCCCGTCTCGGGGTCCACCAGAGCCTTCATGAATCCACGGGATTCGTCCAGCTCCAGCGCGCGCGCTACGTGGCTCATCGGAACGCGCGCCACGTGCACCGAGCGTCCCTGGCGCCGCGCCTCCCGCTCGCTCAGGCCGATCCTGCCAAGCTGGGGATCGATGAATACCGTGTACGGGACCGGGCGGTCTGTGATACATGCCCGCCCGTTCTGTAACAGGTTGGTACGAATCACCCTGAAGTCGTCGTACGAGATATGGGTGAACGCCGGGCCGCCCTTCACGTCACCCAGCGCGTAGACGCCGGGGACATTGGTCTCGAGCCGCTCGTTGACGCGGACGAAACCCTGGTTATCGGTGGCGATGCCCGCGGCGGGCAGGTCCAGCCGGTCGGTGTTGGGAACCCGCCCGGCGGCGCGCAGGATGTGCGACCCTTCGATGTCCCGCTCGCCCCCCGCCGTTCGTACCGTGAGCCGCACCCCCGAGGCGTTGGGAGCCGCGCGCACGGCCTGGCTGTCGAGCAGGACCTCGATCCCGTCTTCGCGCAGGATGCCGAGCACGGCCTCCGCCACGTCCTCGTCCTCCTGAAGCAGCAGCTGGGACCCGCGCTGCACCACGGTCACCCGGCTGCCGAAGCGGCGGAACATCTGGCCGAACTCGAGGCCGATGTACCCGCCGCCGAGCACGATCAGGTGCTCCGGTACCTGGGCGAGCTCCATGATCGAGGTCGAGTCGAGCGACGGCACCCGGTCCAGGCCCTCGACATCGGGCGCGGCCGGCCGGCCGCCCGTGTTGATGAACACGAGGTCCGCCTCGAGCACGCGTCCGTCTACTGCCAGCCGGCGGGCGCCGGTGAATCGGGCCTCCCGGCAGATGAGATCGAGCCCGGGGGCCGCCTCGAGCCGGCGCAGGCTCCCGGCGCGGAAGCTCTTCACGATGGCGCGCTTGCGCTCGCGGACCCGGCCCAGGTCCACCTCGACGGGGCCGGTGCGTACACCGTAGTCCTTGCCCCGCCGCGCCAGATAGGCCACCCGGGCGCTGGCAATCATGGTCTTGGTGGGCGTGCAGCCTTCGTTGATGCAGGTGCCGCCCACATGCTCCCGCTCGATCAGCGCAGTTCGGCGGCCGCTCCGGGCCAGGGTCCCCGCCAGCGGTCCCCCGGCCTGGCCGGCCCCGATGACAATGGCATCGTATCGCTCGGGAGCATTCATGGACGGCCGTGTGTTTGCGGGGGACCTGGATTCCGGGGATCACCGGTGTAACGACAGCCGCCGGGAGACGGTTCCCGCCTTCCCAATCTTCCGCCGAAATCCGGGGTCCGCTACCCGAGTTTGACCGCAAGATCCGAGTGGCCGCCCCCGCCTTCCGGTGATAGGATCACCACCATGATTCTGCGCGCCCCCGCCCCCGCCCCCGGCTCCGAGCCCGATGCCACCCGTTGGTCGGCCGTGATCGGCCGTGATGCCGGGGCGGACGGCCGGTTCGTGTATGCCGTGGCCTCGACGGGGGTGTACTGCCGGCCGTCGTGTCCGTCGCGGCACCCACACCGGCGGAACGTGAGCTTCTTCCTCACGCCGGCCCAGGCCGAGGCGGCCGGCTATCGTGCGTGTCGGCGGTGCCGGCCGCGCGAGCTCGAGACCGACGCCGTCCGCCGGATCCGCGAGGCGCAGCAGTACCTCGAGCGCCACCTCGACGAGCGCGTGACGCTCGAGCGGCTCGGCGCCGCGGTCGGACTCAGCCCCTACCACCTGCAGCGCACCTTCAAGCGGATCACCGGACTCTCGCCCCGTGCGTGGGCCGGTGTCCGGCGGATGGATCGGATGAAGACCGGACTCAGGAAGGGAAACACCGTGTCACGCGCCACCTACGATGCCGGCTTTTCGACGCCGAGCCGCGCCTACGATCACAGCCGTCGCCGGCTGGGCATGACGCCCGGCTCCTACCAGCGCGGCGGAGCAGGCGTGACCATCCGGTACACGACGGTGGACAGCCCGCTCGGCCCCGTGCTCGTGGCCGCCACCGACCGCGGAGTCTCGGCGGTAATGCTCGGCGATGACGCGGTCGCGCTGGAAGCGGAGCTGCGCCGGGAGTTTCCGGCGGCCCGGCTCGAGCGCAACGAGGACGAGCTGCGCGGGTGGGCGGCCGCGGTGGTGGCGCGGGTCGCCGGGGACGACGACGCGCGGGTGCCGCTGGATCCGGACGGCACCGCGTTCCAGTGCCGGGTGTGGGAGGCGTTGCAGCGGATCCCGCGCGGGGAGACCAGGACCTACACCGAGATCGCGAAGCAGCTCGGCCAGCCCACCGCGGCGCGTGCCGTGGCCGGCGCCTGCGCCAGCAATCCCGTCGCGGTGGTGATTCCCTGCCACCGGGTCGTCCGCGGCGACGGCGCGCTGGGCGGCTATCGCTGGGGCATGGAGCGGAAGCAGCGGCTGCTGGAGGCGGAGAAGCAGGGCTGATCGCCCGCGTCCCTCAGCAGCGGCAGCTCGAGCCCGTCGCACAGCGCCATCCAGCTCGCCTCGATGATGTTCTCGCTGCACCCGACGGTGCTCCAGCGCTCGGCCCCGCGCGCCGACTCGATGATCACCCGCGGCCGCGCCGCCGTGCCGAGGTGCTCGTCCACGATCCGCACCTTGTAATCCACCAGATGGACCTCGGCCAGCGCGGGATAGTGCGGCAGCAGCGCCTTCCGCGCCGCACGGTCGAGCGCGTTCACGGGGCCGTCGCCCTCGGCGGCGGTGTGCATCATCTCGTCGCCCACGCGGATCCGCACGGTGGCCTGGGCGCGGCTCGGGCTCGCTCCGCGCTTCTCCACCAGCACGGTGAAGTCCTCCATCGCGAACGGCGCCTGATACTCCGGGGCCGCGCGCCGGAGCAGCATCTCGAACGAGCCCTCCGCCGCCTCGAACTGGAAGCCCTGGTGCTCCAGCTCCTTGATCCGCTGGAGCACGGCCGCCTCGGCGCCGCCGGCGTCGAGCCCGAGCGCCTCCGCCCGGAGCCGCACGTTCCGGCGCCCGGCCACCTCGCTCACGACCACCCGCATCTCGTTGCCCACGGTTGACGGATCCACGTGCTGGTAGCTCGCCGGCAGCTTGGCGATCGCCGCGACGTGGATGCCGCCCTTATGCGCGAAGGCGCTGCGTCCGACGTAGGGCGCGTGGGGATCGGGGTGCTGATTGGCGATCGCCGCCACCATCCGGCTCACCTCGGTCAGCCGCGCGAGCCCGCCGGCCGGAAGCGCGCGGACGCCGAGCTTGAGCTCGAGAGTCGCCGCCAGCGGGACCAAGTCCAGGTTGCCACACCGCTCGCCGTAGCCGTTGACCGTGCCCTGGACCTGGGCGCACCCGGCCCGGACGGCGGCGAGCGCGTTGGCCACGGCGAGGCCGGCGTCGTTGTGCGGGTGGATGCCGACGGGCACCGCGAACCGGCTTCGCGCCTCGGCGACCCGCTCGGCGACCGCCTCGGGCAGCTCGCCGCCGTTCGTGTCGCACAGCACCAGCCAGTCCGCGCCGGCCGCCGCCGCGGCGCCGAGGGTCTCGAGGGCGTAGGCGGGGTCGAGCCGGACGCCGTCGAAGAAGTGCTCCGCGTCGTAGACCACCTCCCGGCCGAGCCGCTTGAAGAACGCGACGCTCTCCTCGATCATGCGGAGGTTCTCGTCGCGCGAGGTCTCGAGGATCCGGTCCACATGCAGGGTGGAGGTCTTGCCGACCAGGGTGACGACCGGCGTGTCCGCCTCGACCAGGGCGCGGAGGCTCGCGTCGTCCTCGCAGCCGATGCCCGGCCGGCGGGTGCTTCCGAACGCGGCGATCCGCGCCCGCGCCAGCGGCGCCTCCCTGATGCGGCGGAAGAACTCCGCGTCCTTGGGATTCGAGCCCGGCCAGCCGCCCTCGACGTAGCTTACGCCGAGGCGGTCCAGCGCGCGGGCGATCTTGAGCTTGTCGTCCACCGAGAGCGAGAGTCCCTCGCGCTGGGTGCCATCGCGCAGGGTGGTGTCGTACAGGCGCACCGTCATCGGGTACTCCGGACAAAAAAGAAGCGGCCTCTCGTCGGAGAGGCCGCGGCATCGGGGGACTCGAGTCACCTGCTACCCGCGCGCCGGCGCGCCGCCTCTCCAGGAGAGCCGGGCAATAATGCCGTCGAGCCGGAACGCGCGGGTGTTCGCCATGGGACTGAATACTTATACATTGCGGGGCGCCCGGGCGTCAAGCGGCCGCCGGACGGCGCGCGGTTATCTTTCAGCTCCGAACCGTCGCACCCTTCAAGAGCGTCCGACCATGCCTTCGCTCGACACCCTGATCCCGCGGTTCAAGTCCGCCGACCGGACGACCCGCCTCGAGACCCTGCTCGACTACTCGCGCAAGCTGCCGCCGCTCCCGGCCCGCTATCAGGACGAGAAGGTCCGGGGCGAGCACCGGGTGCACGAGTGTCAGACGCCGGTGTTTCTCTGGGTCGAGGTGGACGAGGGCAAGGTCCACATCCACGCCGACGTGCCGCCCGAATCGCCCACCGTTCGGGGATTCATCTCTCTGCTCGCCCGCTCGCTCGAGGGCGCGGCGCCCGAGGACGTCGCGCGGGTGCCCGACGACCTGCTGGACCAGCTCGGCCTGAGCGAAACGCTGGGCATGACCCGCACCCAGGGACTCACCGCGATCCTCAACCGGATCAAGCGCTCCGTGGCCGCCGCCGTCTGATGCTCGGCGTCCTCGAGCTCGCCGGCCGCGGCAACGGATTTCTCCGCCGTCGCGAGAGCGGCTACCTCCCCGATCGCGGCGACGTGCACGTCGGGGAGCGGGTCATCCGGCAGTACGAGCTGCGCCCGGGCGATGAGATCGAGGGCCAGACCCGGCCCAGCGGCAAAGGCCGGGGGCCGACCCTGGAGCGGGTCGCCGCCGTCAACGGCCGGCCGCCGGCCGACGTGCGCCGCCGCCCCGACTTCAGCCGGCTCGGCGCCATCCATCCCAACGAGCAGCTCCGGCTCGAGTGCGGCCTCGTTCGCCGGGGCCAGCCCGACTTCACCAACCGGGTGATCGATATCCTCTGTCCGTTCGGCAAGGGCCAGCGGGCGCTCATCGTGGCCCCGGCGAAGGCGGGCAAGACGATGGTACTCCAGAGCATCGCGGAGGGGATCAGCGGCAACTATCCCCAGGCCATGCTCTTCATGCTGCTGGTGGACGAGCGGCCGGAAGAGGTGTTCGAGATGGAGGCCATGGGCGTGGGCGAGGTCATCGCCTCGAGCTTCGACAACCCGGCCCAGCAGCACGTCTCCGTGGCCGAGCTGACGCTCGAGCGGGCGCGCCGGCGGGTGGAGCTGGGCGAGGATGTGGTGATCATCGTGGATTCGCTCACCCGGCTCGCCCGCGCGTACAACACGGTCGAGAAGGGCACGGGGCGGACCCTGTCGGGGGGGCTCGACGCCCAGTCGCTCGAGCGGCCCAAGCGCTTCCTCGGCAGCGCGCGCAAGATCGACGAGGCGCAGGGCGGCGGCTCGCTCACGATCATCGCCACGGCGCTGGTGGACACCGGCAGCCGGATGGACCAGGTGATCTTCGAGGAATTCAAGGGCACCGGCAATAGCGAGCTGGTGCTGAGCCGTGAGCTGGCGGAGCGGCGGATCTTTCCGGCGATCGATCTCGTGGCGAGCGCGACCCGCCGCGAGGAGCTGCTGCTCTCACCCGAGGCGCTGGGGGTGAGCCGGATGCTCCGGCAGCGGCTCGCGGGGATGACCGCCATCAACGCGATGAACGATCTGCTCACCGACCTCCGGCGCAATCGCACCAATCAGGAGCTGGTCCGGACGCTGGCGGCTGGCTGACGGTCGGGGCGTTGGAGCGAAGTCCGGGTGTGCGGGCACACGAGCGAGCATCGGAGCTCCCGGAGCGAAGGCCGGGTGTGCGGGCACACGAGCCGGCCACGCCGCCGGGGCTGCGGCCCGT
>JAICJD010000101.1 GCA_025928645.1 Gemmatimonadales bacterium | reverse complement strand
CTCGCCACCGACCCGAGCGGCGGCGACCGCCGCGCCCTCGTGGAGCAGCGGCTCCGGAACGCGCTGCACGGAGGCGTCACGAGCGTGCGTGACATGGCGGGCGACGGCCGCGCGCTCGCGTCGCTCGCGCGCGACGCGCTGGTGGGCGATCTCGAGTCGCCCGCGATCTACTACGCGGCGCTCATGGCCGGCCCCGAGTTCTTCACCGATCCCCGCGTCATCGCCGTGAGCCGCGGCGTCGAGCCCGGCACCGCGCCCTACGCCCGCGCGGTCACCCCGGGCACCGACTGGCCGCGGGTCGTCGCCGAGGCGAAGGGGACCGGCGCCACCGCCATCAAGGTCTACGCGGCCGTCTCCGCCGACGTGCTGCGCCCGCTGGTGGCCGAGGCGCACCGCCAAGGCATGAAGGTGTGGGCGCACGCGGCGCTCTTTCCCGCCCGGCCGAGCGAGGTCGTGGCGGCCGGCGTGGACGTCGTGTCCCACGCCTCGCTCCTCGTATGGGAGGGGGTACCGGTGCTTCCGCCGCCCATGAAGCGCGTGCCGCCCCGGCCGGTCCTGGCGCCCGACGATTCAACGATGCGCTCGCTCTACCAGCTCATGGTACGGCGCCACACGATGCTCGACGCCACCCTCTTCGTCATGGGCGACACCCCGCCCGAGCGGCAGGCCTGGTGCGCCGCCGTCACTCACGCCGCGTGGGCCGCGGGCGTGCCGATCACCGCCGGCACCGACAGCATCGGCGTGGACACGCCTGGCACCCTGCCCGACATCCACGACGAGCTGCGCCTCCTGGTGGAGGGCGCCGGGCTCACGCCGCTCGCCGCGATCACCGCGGCCACCCTGAACGGCGCCCGCGCCATCGGCATCGAGCGCACCCGCGGCAGCATCGAGCGGGGCAAGGCCGCCGACCTCGTCGTGCTCTGGTCCGATCCCACCAAGGACATCCGCCACACGCGCGACATCGTCTACGTCTTCCGCGACGGCCGCCGCTACGCGCCGCTCGCGGGGCGGCGCTGAGTTCCGGCTGGTGGAGTTCGGGGTCCCTGACAGTTCACCACGGAACCACGGAAAACACGGACCACGGCCACGGAAACAGCTTTGGGTCAACGGCACACCGGTGGGGTTCGGGGCCTGAGGAAAAGCGAACCACGGAGGCACGGAGGGCGCGGAAAGGGCCACGGAGAGAAGCTTGGGGTGACAGCACACCAGCGTCGGTCGTGGAGCAGAGACCGCGCCGGTGTGCGGTTGACCACCAGGTTTCTCCGTGGCCGTCTCCGCGCCCTCCGTGCCTCCGTGGTGAATTGTCCTCGAACCTGGGGCTTCGCCGGTGTGCCGTTGATCAAAAGCCCTTTCCGTGGCCATTGTCCGTGTTTTCCGTGGTTCCGTGGTGAACTGTCAGGGACCCCGAACGCCGTTCGTGTGCCGTCGACCATCCCGGTTCCCGCCGCGCGCCGCTATGTTTGCCCCTCGACACGACCACCGTGAGGCCTTCATGCGCGCCGGTTCGCGTTTCAATCTGCTTCTCCTCGCCGCCGTTCTCGCCGCTCCACTGCACGCGACCGCCCAGACCTCCCCCGCGGAAACCGCCGCGCCGTCCGCGTCGCCCGGCATCGATACCGCCGGCATGGACCGCTCGGTCCACCCGGGCGACAGCTTCTTCCGCTACGCCAACGGCACCTGGCTCGAGAAGACCGACATCCCCGCCGACCGAAGCGGCTACAGCGCAGGTGCCATGCTCGCGGAGCTGACCGACCGCCACGTCGCCGAGCTGATCCAGCAGGCCGCCAAGGCCGACGCGCCGGCCGCCTCCGACCAGCGCAAGATCGGCGACTACTACGCCGCCTTCATGGACTCCACGGCGATCGACGCTACCGGCCTCGCGCCGCTCAAGCCCGTGCTCGACACGATCGCCGCGATCGCCGACCGCCGCGCGCTCTCGCGCTTTCTCGGCTCGACGCTTCGCGCCGACGTGGATGCATTCAACAACACCGACTTCTACACCGAGAACCTGTTGGGCCTCTGGGTCGCGCAGGACCTCGACGACCCCACGCACTACTCGCCCTTCCTGCTCCAGGGCGGCCTCGGCATGCCCGACCGGAGCTACTACCTCGACTCGTCGGCCACAATGGCCGCGACGCGCGACAAGTACCGGCAGCACGTCGCCGCCATGCTGAAGCTGCTTCAGGTCGCCGATGCCGATGCCAGGGCCAAGGCCATCGTGGACCTCGAGACCCGCATCGCGAGCGCGCACGAGAGCCGCCAGCAATCGGGCAACGTGACCAAGGGCAACAACCACTGGCGCCGCGCCGACTTTCCGGCGAAGGCACCGGGCATCGACTGGGACACGTACTTCGCCGCGGCCGGCCTCGGCAAAGCGGCGCGCTTCGTGGCCTGGCAGCCCGGCGCGATCACCGGCCTCGCCGCCTTAGTCGCGAGCGAGCCGCTCGACACCTGGAAGGCGTATCTCACGTTCCACGCGCTCCAGTCGCGCGCCGCCGTGCTGCCCGGACCGGTTGAGCGGGAGACCTTCGCGTTCTTCGGTCCGGTCATCACCGGCGCGCAGAAGCCGCGCGAGCGCTGGAACCGCGCGGTGGATGCCACCAACGGCGCCCTCGGCTTCGCGGTCGGCCGCCGCTATGTCGCGCGGTATTTCCCGCCGGCGGAGAAGGCGCGGGCGCAGGCGATGGTGGCCAACCTGATCGCCGCCTTCCGCACCCGGATCGACCGGCTCGACTGGATGTCGCCCGCCACGAAAGCCGAGGCCAAGGCGAAGCTCGCGGTGCTGAAGGTCGGCGTCGGCTATCCGGACAAATGGCCCTCGTACGCGGGCCTAGAGGTGCAGCGCGGCGACGCGTACGGCAACCTCGAGCGGTCGCGTCTATTTCAGCTCCGTGGGGCCGTCGCCAAGCTGGACCAGCCGGTGAGCCGCTCGGAGTGGGTGATGACGCCGCAGACCGTGAACGCCGTGAACCTCCCGGCGATGAACGCGCTGAATTTCCCGGCGGCCATCCTGCAGCCGCCGTACTTCGACCCGCATCGCCCGATGGTCATGGACTACGGGGCGATGGGCGCCGTCATCGGCCACGAGGTGAGCCACAGCTTCGACAACTCGGGCGCGCTGTTCGACTCCCGGGGCCGACTCCACAACTGGTGGACGCCCGCCGACCTCGAGCATTTCAAGGCCTCGTCGAAACAGCTCGTCGCCCAGTACGACGCCTACAAACCGTTTCCCGACCTCGCCGTGAACGGGCAGCAGACCCTGGGCGAGAACATCGCCGACCTGGCCGGCCTCACCGCGGCGTACGACGCCTACCACCGCTCGCTCCATGGCAAGCCCGCGCCGAAGGTGGCCGGCTTCACCGGCGACCAGCAGTTCTTCCTGAGCTACGCCCAGTCCTGGCGCGGCAAGCTGCGCGACCCGGCGCTCCGAAACCGCATCCTCACCGACGGCCACGCCCCCTACGAGTACCGCGCGTCTACGGTGCGGAACATCGACGCCTGGTACGCGGCGTTCGACGTGAAGCCGGGGGAGAAGCTGTATCTTCCGCCCGGAGATCGGGTCAGGATCTGGTGACGGTATTCACCACGGAACCACGGAAAACACGGACAACGGCCACGGAGAACAGCAGGTGGTCAACGGCACACCGGTCGAGTTCCTGGCCTGAGGAATGAATTCACCACGGAGACACGGAGGGCACGGAGGGCACGGAGGGCACGGAGGATACTGGGAAAGGAGGGCATCGGGGCTCGGGGCCACCACCACCAGGTCGATGTTGTCCGGATCCCAGGTGCCTTCCGTTCCAGGAGCCCTCCGTGCTCTCCGTGGCTGTTCTCCGTGCCCTCCGTGGTTGCTTTTCAACTAGCGAAGGAACCCCACCGGTGTGCCGTTCACCCAAAAAGTTGTTTCCGTGGCCGTGGTCCGTGTTTTCCGTGGTTCCGTGGTGAACCTTCGGACCACGATCCCCGCCGGTGTGCCGTTCACGACCTCCGCTCACGCCGAAGCTCGACGCACGTGCCCCGCCCGCTTCCGCAGCCAGCGTCTGCCTTCCCGCACGACCCACACCGCCGTCGCGATCACGAGCGGGAGCAGGAAGTACACTATCCGATACGCCACGAGCCCGATCAGCACCGACGCGGTGCTGAGCGCCGGCGTGAGCCCCCAGAGCATCACCGCCTCGAACACGCCGAGTCCGGCCGGCACCTGCGCGACGAGCCCGGCGATCTGCCCCAGCAGATAGATCGCGAAGAACACGTGGAACGGCACCCGGTGCGGCAGCAGCACGTACAGCGCGGCCCCGGAGAACACCCAGTCCCCGAACGAGACCCCGATCTGCGCCAGGGCCCGGCGGAACGTTGGCCGCGGCAGCTCCCACTTCCAGATCGTGAGGTCGTCGCCCTTCCGGCTGCTCCAGACCAGATATGCCACCACCACGGCGAGGCAGAGGAACCCGAGCGGCCGCGCGCTGTGGAGCGGCAGATGGAGGAATCCCGGCACCATGACGGGCTGCAGCGCGAACGCGAGCCCCGCGGAGGCCAGCAGCCCCAGCACGTACGTCACCGTGTTGAGCGTCATGACCCGGGTCGCGTCGCCCTCTTCGATGCCCCACTGCGAGTACAGCCGGAACCGCACCGCCGCGCCCGTCACCACCGAGAGCGGCAGGGTGTTGCCGAACGCGTAGCTCAGGAACGCCGCGTAGGCCACGCGGCGGAACGGCAGCCGCCGACCGAGCGCCGCGAGCGAGACCGCGTCGTGGCCGGCGAGCGCCAGGAACCCGAGCACGGTGGCTCCGAGCGAGAGGAACAGCTTGACGCGTTTGAATGACCGGAGCTCCCCCAGGATCTCGCGCAGCGGATGGTTGTGCAGCTCGCTCCGGAGCACCCACATGGCACCGCCGAAGAGCAGCAGGCTCACCGCCGCGCCGACAATCCGCCGCCACCGCGCGCGCGACCCGGATTTCGACCGGCTGGATGTGGAGCTCATTGTTCAGGGGTAAGCGAGGAGGGCGGGCGGCGCGGTGAGGAGAGACACAGGGGGAAGGGCCGCAGTCAGCGGGACAAACCTTCATCCCGAGCGCAGCGAGGGACCTTGCCGGGGAACGGATCGAACTCGGCCGGCAAGGTCCCTCGCTCCGCTCGGGATGAAGCGTCCCTTTCTGCCTGCCGCCTGCTACCTACACCCCAGCCTTCTTGAACAGCCCGAGATACGGCCCGTATCCCTCCGCCTCCAGCTTATCCACCGGAATGAACCGCATCGCCGCGGAGTTCATGCAGTACCGGAGCCCGGTCGGCTTGGGCCCGTCGTCGAACACGTGCCCCAGATGCGAGTCGGCGTGCGCGGAGCGCACCTCGGTCCGCGCCATGAACAGCTTGTGATCCGTCTTGGTGGAGATGTTCTCCGGATCGAGCGGCCGGGTGAAGCTGGGCCAGCCCGTGCCGGAATCGAACTTGTCCAGCGAGCTGAACAGTGGCTCGCCCGACACGACGTCCACGTAGATCCCCGCCTCGTGGTTGTTCCAGAAGGCGTTGTGGAACGGCGCCTCGGTGCCCTCCTTCTGGGTCACCGCGTACTGCTCGGGCGTGAGCTGCTGCTTGAGCTCGGCCTCGCTCGGCTTCTTGAACGTCATCGGATCCCATCCCCTCGTGTGCGTGGTGGCAGGCTGCGCGGGCGTCGCGGTCTGGGCCGCGGCGGACGTCGCGGAGGCGAGGGCGAGCGCCACGGCCGCGGCCGCGAGCATGCGTGTCGGTGTCATCGTGAAGCCTCCCGGGCGACGGCGTGGTCGCCCCACAGTTGCGCCAGCCGGGCGTCCCGCCCGCAGCCGATCCGGTACGCCTCGTAGCGCGCCGGGTGCTTCTTGTAGAACTGCTGGTGATACTCCTCCGCCGCGTAAAACCTGGTCGCCGGCTGGATTGCCGTGACCACCGGCGTCGGGAACCGTCCCGAGCGGTCGAGCGCCGCCTTGGACGCCTCGGCGCGCTTCTGCTGGTTCCGGTTCTTGTAGAAGATGATCGAGCGGTACTGCGGCCCGCGGTCGCAGAACGCCTGGTTCGGCGTCAGCGGGTCGGTGTGGTGCCAGTACACGGTGAGCAGGCGGTCGTACGAGATCCGGCCCGGATCGTAGATCACCTGGACCGACTCGGCGTATCCCGTCGTGCCCGTCTCCACCGTCTTATACGTCGGATCCGCTGCCGTGCCGCCGGCGTACCCTGCGGTCACGGTGACGACCCCCGGAACCCCGTCGAACGCCTTCTGCATGGACCAGAAGCAGCCGCCGGCGAAGAGCGCCACCTGCTGTCCCGCGGCCGGCGCGGGGAGCGCCGCCCGGGCGGCGTGGCTCGGGCTGGGCGCTGGGCGGAAGCCGAGGGCCAGGGCGCTGAGCCCCAGCACGGCGGCGATACCGGCTGATCGAATCGTGAGCGTGTGCATCGAGACCTGTGGCTTGAAGACACCTGTTAAACGTAGCGAGGTTCCCGGCGGATCCCTGCCGGGGCCGGCCCGGCAGGGGATATCCCATCGCCTTGTGCGGGTTGGCTTTGAGTCGTTCCAGGCCCCATCAGGGGAGGTGCGAGAGCGGTGGAACGCCCGTCGCGCTGGATGCAGACGATGGGAGGGGAGGGACGTCGCGGTTTGCGGAATACCGGGTCGCCGCTGATCTGGGAGGGGTCCGTCAGTGAGCCGCCTTACGGACCCGGAGTCAGGACGGGTCTACCTTCGCCGGATGGCTAAGGCCGATCCCACCGCGCCCCGCGAAGTCCGCCTCCGCAATGCCTACGCCGGGATGTATGGCGACATGCCCGCCGGCGAGTGGCTGCCGGCCGCGGCCTGGGCCGAGCGGATCGTCACCCGCGCGCAGCGCGCGCGGGCCGTGGGCGTGCACCAGCGAACCTTCGACCCCCGCCATTTCGATTTCCGGGGTGGCGAGCCGCCTCGCGGACCACGCGGAACCGATCTGCGCACCCGCGCCGGCGACCCCTGACATACCCTGCCAGACCAACTGGCCGGTGCGCGCGCCCTAGCGGTCCCCGGTCCGGACCCGCCCCTCCAGCAGCTGCCGCACCCGCATGACCAGGGCATCCGGGGAGAACGGCTTGGCCAGGAACGGCAGGCCATCCCTGAACAGGCCGCGCGCGATCATGTCGGACCCGGGGTAGCCGGAGATGAACAGTGTCGGCACCTCCGGCCGCGCCTGCGCCAGATACTCCGACAGTCTGAGCCCGCCCATGCGCGGCATCGCGACGTCGGCGATCACGAGATCCAGCGACAGACCCGCTTCCCCGAGCAGCTCGATGGCCTCCTGGCCATCTCCCGCCTCGATCACGCGGTGGCCCGCGTCGCGCAGCGCCCGGCAGATCATGGAACGGACGGCGACGTCGTCCTCGGCCACGAGGAGCGCCGCTGATTGACCGGGTGATCCAGCGCGGGTGGTCGGCTGGCCCGAGGCGGCCTCGGTGTCCGCTTTCGGAAAGTACAGCTTGAACGTCGTTCCCAGGCCCGGCTCACTCTCGACGCCGATATCGCCGCCCGACTGCTTGACCGTGCCGTACACCGACGAGAGGCCGAGCCCGTTGCCCTGTCCGAATGGCTTGGTGGTGAAAAATGGCTCGAAGGCGTGGCCGAGGGTCGCCGCGTCCATGCCGCACCCGGTGTCGCTCACCGTGAGCAGGCAGTACGCCCCGGGCCTGAGCTCGCGACGTCCGGATCCGGGTTCCTGATCGGGGAGCAATACCTGCTTCGTCTCGAGCCTCAGGGTGCCGCCCTGGGGCATGGCGTCCCGGGCGTTGAGCACGAGGTTGATGACGACCTGCTGGACCTGGCCCGCGTCGGCCATCACGCTGCAGGCCGAAGGCGCGAGGCGGAGCTCGATCGCGATGTCCGGGCCCAGGCTTCGCTGCAGCACCGTCGACATGTCGGTGAGCAGGGCATTGAGATCCACCACGTCGGGACGCAAGAGCTGCCGGCGCCCGAACGCGAGCAGCTGCTGGGTGATCGCCGCGGAGCGTTCCGCGGCCTGGCGGATGTGCTTCACGTCGGCGAGATCCGCGAGGGCGAGGTCGGAGCGGAGCAGATAGTCCGCGCACCCGAGGACTACCGTCATCTGGTTGTTGACCTCGTGGGCGACGCCGCCGGCCAGCCGGCCCACCGACTCGATCCGCTCCACGTCTCTCAGGCGCTCCTCCGCCTGCCACTGCACCTCGACGTCCGTGCACATGCCGATCCATTCCTGCACCGAGCCGTCCCCATTCAGCACCGGCGCGGCGCGGGCCACGACGTGCCGATACTGGCTCAGCGGGGCGCACCAGAGCCGCCCGCGCGCCTCGTAGACGGAGCGCCGCTCGCGGGCGGTGGACCACGCCAGCATGAACGCCTGGCGGTCCTCCGCGTGGATCGCCTCCGTCCATCCGAACCAGCGATGCGCGTCCCACGCCTGGCCGGTGTACTCCTCCCACGAGATCTGAGGCGCGGCGAACGAGCCATCCGGGGCCGCCGTCCACACGATCGAGGCGGTGGCGCTGACCAGTGCGCGATGACGCTCCTCGCTTGCCTGGAGCGCCGACTCGCCCTGCTTCCGCTCGGTGATATCCACCAGCATGTTGATGCCGCCGACGATCCTGCCCTCGGCGTCGCGCACCGGCGTCGGATACGGGATGAACCAGATGCGCGTGCCGTCGGGTCGCTCGGCGATGGCCTCGATGCCCCGGAGCAGCCGTCCTTCCTTGAGGGCGACTGCCATGGGGCACTCGTCGTGCGGCAGCGGGGTCCCATCCGGCCGATACATCTTCCAGCTCACGCACCACCGGTCGCTGCCCAGCTCCGGCACCCGGCCGGAGAACTCGACGGCGGCCGGATTGAAGTGGGTGAGGCGGCCTTCGGCGTCGGTGGTGTACACCGCCGCGGGCAGCGCGTCGATCATCTCGCGAAACCGCCGCTCGCTCATGCGCAGCAGGTGCTCGCTCTTCGTGCGCTCCAGCAGGTCGGTGGCCTGCCGCGCCAGGATGTCCAGCAGGCGAAGCTCGTTCTTTGACGGTTCGTGGGGGGCGCGCCAGTGGGTGGAGATCATGCCGAGCAGCGAGCCGTCCCTCGCGATCAGCGGCGTGCTCTGCGCGGCGTGAATGCCGGCCCGAAGGTACGCGGCCCGGTCTTCCCGAACGATGAACTCGCACCGCTCGATCTCCGCCGCGACGGCTCGCTCCCGGGTGCGGAAGGCGGCGCCGCAGGAACATCCGGAATCGGGGCGCACCCATTCCCAGAACTGCTCGGCTTCGGGGCTGAAGCCGCGGCAGGCCAGGAGCTTGAGCTCGCCGACGGGCCCGCGCTCGGGATGGTACCGCTGCATGCTCCCGAAGTCCGCGTGCATGATGGACACCGCGGCATCCAGGATCTTTTCGTAGACCGCCTGCTCGGTCTGCTCGCCCAGCAGCTGCGCGCTGATCTCCTGCAGCAGCGCCGTGCTGGCCAGCTCGGCTTCCAGCTGCGCCTCGGTCCGGCGCAGCGCCTCCTCGGATTGCTTGCGATCCGTGATCTCCCGGCACAAGGCGATCAGATGCGGCGGGGCACCGTCCGAGCCGTGGGCGACGGAGACGCTGTGCTCGACCCAGATAACGGCGCCGTCCTTCCGCCGGTCGCGCTTCTCGATCACGAAATTGGCCCGGCGACCCGCCGCCAGCTCATCGAGCAGGCGCTGCATGCCGGCGCGGTCATCCGGATGGGTGAGCATCGCGCAGTCCATGGCGCGGAGCTCAAGGAGGGAATACCCGGTGAGGGCGCAGAATGTATCGTTCGCGTGGAGGAACCGACCGCTCGTGGTCAGCAGGGCGACGCCGAGCGGGCTGGCATCGAGCAGGTCGGCAACGCCGCCGGCCGAAGCCTGAGGCAGCTCGCGGGTGTTCCGGCTTGGATGGGCAAGAGGCTCGGGCGGCGCCCGGAACTCGTCGGGCGCGGTGGCCGCCGGTTCCGGATCCACGAGGGTTCCGGCCCTGTCCACGACCCCACTCGATCCAACGGCGCCTGCAGGTTCGATGCTATCCACCATGAGGTTCCCCGGTGGCCGGTGCGGTAAAAATTCAATATCCACAGACGGTTACGACGGCGCCAGAGCCGGCTGGTCCGGCTGGTCCAGCCATCCGCCCGCAAAGCCCGCCCGCCGGAGGCCCGCGGCGATCCACGGGCTGCGCCGAAGCAGCCGCCACACCAGGTCGTTGCGGAAATTCTCGATCATCAGGATGATCGGCCCCTGGTTGATCCCGTAGTGCCACGGTGAGACCCAGCCGAACGGACCGTCCGAATCGCTGCGAAAGCTCGGGTTGAACGTCGCCTTGTACCCGTAGGAGCTTCCTTCCTCGAGCCGCACCTCGTCCGAGAAATAGTGCAGCGTCGGAAGCACGATCTCCGGCGCGAACGGTAGCGACGCGGCCGCCGCCCACGGCGCGAGCGTGCCGTCATCCGGGCCGTCGGGAATTCCCCGCGCGACGTAGTCGAAGTACCGGCGCACCTTGCCGTGGACGGTGCGCCTGGCCGGCCCGGGGCCGTCGCTCGCGGTGATCCCCCAGCAGCGCTCGCCGTACCGCGGGTAATCCCGCGGGTTGCGGACTGCGTAGCGCTGCTGCGCGAGGGTCGCGCGCCGGCTGTTCTCGAAGTAGTCGATCCCCTTCCCCCGCGTGTAGTCGTCCTGGATTCCGCGGAAGTCGATCCAGAGGTGCGAGAGCTGGTGGATGAACAGCGGCCCGGCGTAGAGCTGCTCCAGCCCTTCCACCGCCCTCCACTCGTAGGTGGACGTAAAGGCGGCATAGCTGTCGGTCGGCACGCCGAACGTGGGCGAGCCGAGCGCGAGGGCGTAGAGCAGCAGCGCCTCGTCGTAGCCTTGCCACCGGTAGCGCAGGAACCCGCGCCCGGGCTTCCACCCGTGGCTGATCGCGGCGCCGCCGTTCAGGGCCCAGCGCCAGTCGGCGCGGCGGTAGAGCGCGTCGGTCAGGTCCCGCACCTCCTGCTCCTTCGGGTCGTCGCCCTCGAAGTAGGCCGCGGCCGTGAGCATGCCCGCGAACAGGATCGCGCTGTCCACCGTCGACAGCTCGCATGTCCAGGCGCGCCGCCCCGTCGCCATGTCGAGCCAGTGATAGTACAGGCCTCGGTAGCCGGTGGCGTCGGACTCTCCCCCCTGGCGGCTCCCGCTGAAGAAGCGGAGCGTCACCAGGGTGCGCTCCAGCGCCTGCTCGCGGGACAGGAGCCCGCGCTCCACCGCCACGGGGTAGGCGGTGAGCGCCATGCCGACGGCCGCGATGCTGGCCGGCCACCCCTGCGCGCTCTTGTCGGCGATCAGCCCGTTCGCCGGGTTCACTTCATGAACGAAATACGCGAACGACTTGGCCTGGAGCCGGTCGAGCAGCGCCCAGTCGCGAGCCGTGAGCGCCGGGGACGTGCTCATCCCTCGGCGGGCGCCGTCGGCTCGAGCTCGAGCGTGACGGCGGCCACGCTGTGCGGGGGGAGCGCCAGCGTGAACTCGAGCACGCCGTCCACCCGCCGCGCGCCCAGCGGCTCGGCTCTGAGCTGCGACTCCGACCGCAGTTGCTCCACCTGCCGTGCGGTCGGGTACGCCGGCGCACCCATGGCCTGCCACGCGCGCCGCGGATTGGCGTGGTCCTGGTCGATCCGCTCCACGAAGGCCGCGGCCGGATCGCCGGCGTTGAGCAGGCGCACCCGCGCGACTTCCGTGTGAATCGGATGGCGGGGCTGGGCATCGTTGACGAGCAGGAGGGTCAGGCTCGTCGGCGTTCGGCCCGCCTGGCGGACCGCCCAGACTTCCACCGTGTCGTGGCGGCCCTCCACCGGCAGTTCCTCGCTGCCCAGCCGGTGCAGGAGCTGATAGGCGCGGTACACCGGTTTGGGAATCCCGTTGATCGTGAGCAGGCCGAACCCGCCCTGAAATGGAAGGGCCGGGAAGAAGTTCTCCGCGAAGATGTCGCTGAAGGTCCAGAAACTGTATCCCTGGACCAGGCCGCGAACGCTCATGAGGATGTGCGTCGCATAGGCGGCCGAAGCCGGCTCGTCATGGAGGTTGTGCCGCGGGTTGGAGGAGGTGTTCCACTCCGTGTAGTAGAGCGGGCGCGCACCGGCCTGCTGCCGGGCTTCGGTGGCTCGCTTCCGCATCACGTCGCGCGGGGCGTGGGCGAGCTGGGCGTCGGAGTCGGCGCCGATCGTTCCGAAGGCGTCGGTCGGGTAGTAGTGGGTGCTGACGAAGTCCGCCGGCAGGTTGTGCTGCCCGCAGAATTCCAGGAACTCCGGGATCCAGGCGTTCTGCGCCGTGGCGGGGCCTCCGACTCTGAGCGAGCCATCCACCGCCTTGATCGCCTCCGCGGTCGCCCGATACAGCTCGAAGTACTTCGCCTGATCACCGGTCCAGAACTGCGGCAGGTTGGGCTCGTTCCAGACCTCGAGGTACCACTGCCGGGTCTCCTCGGCCCCGTATCGCTCGGTCCAGTGGCCCACCAGCTTGCCGATCAGGGTGGCCCACTGGTGGACGTCCCTCGGCGGCGTCACGTTGCCCCGGTAGCGGAACACCGTCGTGTCGCCCGAGGCCAGCGTGGCCGGCATGAAGCTCAGCTCCACGAACGGCCGCATGCCGATCGAGAGCAGGAAATCCATGACCTGATCGGCATTGAAGAACGAGTAGAGCAGCTTCTCGTCCTGGCAGATCAGCGTCCCCATGTCGTCGGACAGGATCCCGTGGAACCGGACGTGGCGCGCGCCCAGGTCGGCGTGGCACCGGGCGAGCTGCGTCTGCCAGTCCGCCCGCAGCGCCAGCGGGGCGTGTCCGCTGCCGAGCGTGTGCTCCCAGAAATGGTCGAACGGGGAAACGGGGGCGTTCAGGTCGCAGGTAAAGGTCGGCACGTAGGGTCTCGGTGCTCGCGTGCGCAGTCGGCCGGCGCTCTCAATATGTCGCGCTGGCCTCCCGCCGGGTCGTGACATCAGTCACCGAGCGCCAGGTTGACGCGCGGAGCCTGATCGGGAACGATCTACCCTATTGGCGGATGGACGTGACACCGGGTGGCAGACCAAACGCCAGGGGGCATCGCTTCTGTGATGCCCCCCTGCGTTTGCGCGCGTTCTGCGGGAAAGCTTCCTGCGACTACGCGGCCGGCTCCTCCTTCGGCTGCGGCCCGCCCACGACATGCCGCGCCGAGTCCCACGCGACGATCAGCCCCTCCGTGGTTGCTGTTCCCAAGCAACGGAACCTCATCGGTGTGCCGTTGACCAAAAGCACGTTTCCGTGGCCGTTGTTCGTTCCGTGCTTGCGTGGTGAACTGTAGAGGACCACGAACCTACCGCCCGCCCTCGAGCCGATCCTGCGGCCGCTGCGCCAGGAGCCGCTCGGCGAAGTCGAGCCGCTCCTGCGCCTCGCCCACGTCCTGTCTCAGCGCGCTGACCTCGTTCTCCAGCGCCTGCAGCCGGTTCACGGTGTCCGGATCCGCGCCCTGACGGG
>JAICJD010000181.1 GCA_025928645.1 Gemmatimonadales bacterium | reverse complement strand
TCTCTACTCGCGCACCGCGGCACACGGGCAGGCCATGGGCGAGGCCCTCGCCGCGGCCGACGTCGTGGTCGTGACCGAGGTGTACGCGGCCCGCGAGCAGCCCATCGACGGCGTGAGCGGGCGCCAGGTGGCCGACGCCGCACAGCGCGCCGGCGCCGATGCCCGCTTCGAGCCCACCCGCGCAGCGGTGGGCCGCCGGGTGTACGAAGCGCTCGCCCCCGGCGACGTGGTACTCACGCTCGGCGCGGGCGACATCACGAGGGTCGGTCCCGAGCTCGTGCGGTGGCTTGGGGCCGCCTGAAACCCGGTTGGAAGATCCTCGGCGGCCTCATGCTCGGGGCCGCGCTGTGGGCCGGGCTTCCCCATTTGCTTCGCGGTCTCGATTTTTTCCGGGTACGACGGGTGGAGATCGCCGGATTGCAGTATCTTGATCCGGCGAAGGTGATCGACGCCCTGAAGCTCTCGTCCACGGCCAGCGTGTTCGACGACGACGGGCCGCTCAGCCGGCGAGTGGCCGCCATGCCCGGCGTGACGTCGGCCGCGATCGGGCGGCGGTTGCCCGGGACACTGGTGGTGACGCTGGTGGAGGCGGTACCGGTGGCGCTCGCGAGCCGGGGCAACGCGCTCGTGCCGCTCGACAGCGGAGGGCGGGTGCTCCCGTTCGACCCGCTGCGTTCGCCACCGGACCTTCCGGTCGCCGCCAACGGCGACTCGGTGGTCACCGGTGTGCTCGCGCGGGTTCGGGGCGACGATCCCGGCCTGTTCGCGCGGATCGGGGCGGCGTGGCGGGTGGGACCGGACGTGGTACTAGAGGTCGGGGGGCGGCGCTTCTGGCTCGGCGCGCAGGCATCCGCGGAGGACATTCGAGCGGTGACGGCGGTGGAGCAGGATCTCGCCCGGACCGGGCGGCCATATCAGGAACTCGATGGGCGCTTCGCCGGCCAGGTGATCGTCCGGCGGACCGGCGCGTGAGCGCGCAGCCTCAGCGGCTGGTGGCGGCGCTCGATCTGGGCTCGACCAAGATCGTCGCCGCCATCGCCGAGGTCACGGGCGACGCGCGCGACGCGGGCGCCCGGATCCTCGGCGTCGCGTCGGAAAAGACCAGCGGCATCCGCCGCGGCGTCGTGCGCGATATCGAAGAGACCACGCGGGCCATCGACAGGGCGATGAAGAGTGCCCAACGTATGGCGGGCGTCGAAGTGGGCTCGGCCTATTGCGGGATCGCCGGCGAGCACGTGGCCGGGCGCAGCTCGCACGGCATGGTGAGCGTCACCGGGGACGAGATCCGGACGAGCGACGTCGCCCGGGTCAACGACATGGCGAGCAATATCAGCTTCGGGCGGGACCACGAGCTGCTGCACGCCATTCCGCAGGATTATCTGATCGATCAGCAGGGCGGCATCAACGAGCCGATCGGGATGACGGGCTCCCGGCTGGAAGCCGAAGTCTACCTGGTCACGGTGCTCTCGAGCGTCCTGCAGAACTTGAAGAAATGCGTCGAGCGGGCCGGCTATCACGTCCAGGAGTTCGTGCTCGAGCCGCTGGCGGCCTCGCTGGCCGTGCTCACGCCCGACGAGATCGAGCTGGGCTGCGCGATCGTCGAGCTGGGGGGCGGGTCGACCAACGTCTCCATTTTCCACAACGGGAAGATCCGCCATACCGGGTCGTTGCTGTGCGCGGGCGGCCACGTGACGGCGGACATCGTTCACGGACTCCAGGTCACGCAGCTCGACGCGGAACGGTTGAAAGAGCGCTATGGCGGCGGCTTCGAGCCGCTGGTGCCGGAGAGCGACGTCTTCGAGCTGCCGAGCACGCCCGGGCAGGGGGCGCGCAACGCGCAGCGGCGCGTGCTGGCGCACATCATGCACATGCGGCTCCAGGAAGTCCTGGAGTACGCGCTCGACGAGATCACCCGTGCCGGCTATCATCAGCGCCTTCCAGCCGGCGTCATCCTCACGGGCGGCGGCGCCCTGACCCCGGGCATCGTTGAGCTGGCCCGCGAGGTCTTCGCCATGCCGGCCCGTTGCGGTATTCCGGGCCAGCGGCTCCGCGGCCTCGCGGACAGCGTCGAATCGCCGCGAATGGCGGTATCGGCCGGCCTCGTGCTCTACGGCGCGCGGCACGTGGCGGCGAGCGGTGGCTTTGGCACCGGCGGACGCAAGGCGCCCGCCGTCGAGAAGGTGCTCGCTCCGGTGAAACGGTGGCTCCAGGACTTCTTCTGACGGGCCGAGGGAACACACCATGAGATTTGAGCTGGAAGAGAGCGGCGTCCAGACCGCCCGGATGAAGGTCGTCGGCGTGGGCGGCGGCGGCGGCAACGCCGTCAACCGCATGATCGAGGATCAGCTCGGCGGGGTCGAGTTCATCTCGGTCAACACGGACGCGCAGGCGCTGGCGATCTCCAAGTCCGACGTCAAGATCCAGATCGGCCGGAAGCTCACCCGCGGCCTCGGGGCCGGCGCGCGGCCCGAGATCGGGCGCCAGGCCATCGAGGAAAACCGGGACGAGGTGGCCCAGGCAGTTCAGGGCGCTGACATGGTCTTCGTGACCTGCGGCATGGGCGGTGGGACCGGTACGGGCGCCGCGCCCGTGGTCGCATCGATGGCCCGGGAGACCGGGGCGCTCACCGTCGGCATCGTGACCAAGCCGTTCCTGTTCGAGGGCCGGCGGCGGATGAAGCAAGCGGAGCAGGGCATCGCCGAACTCCGGAAGAACGTGGACACCATGATCGTGGTGCCCAACGAGCGACTCCTCGCGGTCGTGGGCAAGGGGATTCCGTTCCAGGAGGCGCTCAAGAAGGCCGACGAGGTGCTCCTCCACGCCACGCAGGGCATCGCGAGCCTGATCACCAGCACCGGCATCATCAACGTGGACTTCGCCGACGTGCGCACGGTGATGCAGAACGGCGGCGCGGCGCTCATGGGCACCGGCATCGGCCGGGGCGACAACCGGGCCCTCGAGGCGGCCCAACAGGCCATCTCGAGCCCGCTGCTCGACAACGTCTCCATCGCCGGCGCCACGGGCGTCCTGATCAACATCATCGGCGGCGACGATCTCACCCTCGGCGAAACCACCCAGATCAACGACATCATCCACGACGCGGTCGGCGACGACGCGGAGATCATCTTCGGCGCGGGGAACGACCCCGCGATGCACGGCGAGGTCCGGGTCACCGTCATCGCGACCGGGTTCGACCGCCCGATGCCCAGCGAGCAGCCGTCGCTCGCCCGCACGTCGGGCGCGGCGGGCGTGCTGACGTTCCCGCAGCGGCAGGGCCGGCCGTCCTCTCCCGCGATGCCCGCGCCCCAGGCTCAGCCGGCCCCCGCGGCGCCCGCCGCCCCACGGGCGACGCCGCGCATGCCGCAGGCGCCGGCCGCCGGTTCCAGCGAAGTCCCCGAGATGGAGATTCCGACCTTCATCCGCAGGCAGATGGACTGATGCGGGCCCTCCGGCTGGGCGTCGCGGCCGCGGTGTTCGTGGCCGCCGCCGCGTTCGCGACCGCCGGACGCTGGCCCTGGCGCCGGCTCCCGGGATCCGCCCCGCTCGCGGAGGCGCCCCGGCCGGTGGTCACGCAGCCGATCGCCGAGATCGCGGACACGCTGGCGCGCGGCGAGACCATCTCCGAGCTGTTCGCACGGCACGGGGTCACCGATCTCGACCTGCTCCGCGTGGACACCACCCACGCGCTCGACCCGCGGCGGCTTCGGGCCGGGCTCGTCTTCAGCTTCCGGCGGGCCGACAGCGCCGCCCCACCCACCCAGATCAGCGTGCGGACCGGTCCCGAGCGCCGCCTCGTCTTCGAGCGGGACACGGGCGGCTGGCACACAGTGGTGGATTCGATCGCCTGGCGGGCGGAGACCATGCGCATCGAGGGCGGGATCGACAACTCGCTCTACGAGGCGCTCGATGCCCAGGTGGGGGACGATCAGCTCGACGGAGCCGACCGCCAGCGCCTGGCGTGGGACTTGGCCGACGTCTACGCCTGGCAGGTGGACTTCACGCGCGACATCCGGCCCGGCGACCGGTTCCAGGTCGTGTTCGAGCGGCTGGTCTCGGAGGACGGCGAGGTCCGATTCGGCCGGGTGCTCGCCGCAGACCTCACCATGTCGGGCAAGAGCCTGACGGCGTATCGTTTCGACGCCGATGGCCGGTCGGCGTTCTACGACGAGGGCGGAAATTCGCTCCGGCGGGCCTTTCTGCGCGCCCCGGTCCAGTTCCGCCGCATCTCCTCCGGCTTTGCCCGGGCCCGGTTCCATCCGATCCTCGGCATCATGCGGAAGCACGAGGGCACCGACTACGCGGCGGCACCCGGCACGCCGGTCATGGCCGCGGGCGACGGCGTGGTACTCCGCGCCGGGCGCGCCGGCGGGTACGGCAACCTGATCGAGCTGCGGCACCGGAACGGCATCACCACGCGCTACGGCCACCTCCGCGGCTTTGCCCGCGGCATCCGCGCCGGCGCGCGGGTCGAGCAAGGGCAGACGATCGGATACGTGGGCTCGACCGGGCTCGCCAGCGGGCCGCACCTCCACTACGAATTCAGGGTCAACGGCGTCGCGAAGGATTCGCGCCGGGTGGAGCTTGGGAACGGCGCGCCGATCCGCGAGGGTCTCAGGGCCGAGTTTTCGGTCGAGCGCGACCGGCTCCTCGCGCTGCTGCACCCGGGACCGCCGGCCTCCGTCGCCCAGGCGGCACCCGCCAAACCGCCCGAAACCCCGGCCCGGTGGCTCCCGTAGCGACCCAGTAGTGGACCTCTTCCCCGCCATCGACATTCGACACGGCCGCGTCGTTCGCCTGAGCCAGGGCGAGGCGACGCGGCAAACTGTTTACGGCGACGACCCGGTCGCCGTCGCGGAGCGCTTCGCCGAGCAGGGCGCCGAGTGGATCCACGTGGTGGACCTCGACCGCGCGTTGGGCGACGGCGAGAACCTCGGGGTCGTGGCGCGGATCGCTGCACGGGTCGGCGGGCGCGCGCGCATCCAGCTCGGCGGCGGGCTCCGGAGTCTCGACGCCGTGCGCCGGGGCCTGGCCCAGGGAGCGAGCCGCGCCGTCATCGGGACCGCGGCGGCAATCGATCCCGGCATCGTGGGCGCCGCGGTCCGCGCGGAAGGGGCGGACCGGATCGCGGTGGGGATCGACGCGCGCGACGGCCGCGTGGCGATCCGCGGCTGGACCGAGACGTCGGCGCTCGAGGCCGCCGAGCTGGCGCGCCGGGTTGCCGGCGAGGGCGTCCGCACCGCGATCTACACCGACGTCGCGCGAGACGGCATGCTGGCGGGCCCCGACGTGGCAGGCGCGCGGCGGCTCGGAGCGGCGGGGCTCGAGGTCATCGCGAGCGGCGGCATCGCCTCGATCGACGATCTCCGGGCAGTGGAGGGCGCCGGGCTCGCCGGCGCAATCGTCGGCCGGGCGCTCTACGACGGTCGGTTCAGCCTGCCCGACGCGCTGGCGGCCGCGGCCGGCGCTCGGCCCGCGCCATGATCCTCCGCGCGCTCCTCGTCCTCCTGCTGGCGGGGGCCGCGGCCGCGTTCACCTATCTGCGGCTCGAGCGCGCCGGCCCGCGCGGCTGGATTCCTCTGGGCTTTCGCTCGGTCGCATGGGCCGCGCTCGGTCTCCTGCTCCTCAACATCGGCTGCCCGGTTGCGACGCCGCCGCGGCGACCGCTGGTGCTGCTCGACGCCTCGCTCAGCATGACCGCCGCCGGCGGGCGCTGGCGCGCCGCGCACGATTCGGCGGTTCGCTGGGGCGACGTCCGCCGGTTCGGTGACGAGCGCCCGGGAGACGACACGCTGCCGACGCGGGGCCGGTCGCTCATCGGCCCGGCGCTCACGGCGGCGGCGGCGAGCGACCGGCCGGTGATCGTGGTGACCGACGGCGAGCTCGACGCCGCCGCCGACCTCCCGCCCGACTTGCTCTCGCGCGCCGCCGTGCGGCTGTTTCCGCGCGAGCCGCGGCCCGATCTCGCCCTGACAAACGTCTCCGGACCCACGCGGGTCACCGCCGGCGATACGATCGCGCTCGAGGTCGAAGCCCTGGCGGTCGGGGGCGCCAAGGCCGACAGCGTGGCGGTCGAGGCGACGAGCGGCACGAAGCGGCTGGCCCGCCGGACTCTGCGGATGAGCGACGGGCGGGCGCGCGGCCGGCTCTCGGTCGCCTCCGCGGCGCTGGGGCCCGGTCAGCATGTGCTGCGCGTCGCTCTGGTCGACGCGAATGACGCCGAGCCCGGAACCGACGCGCGCCTGTTCCTGGTGAGCGTGGCGGCCACGCCGGGTGTGGTGCTGCTCGCCGATCCGGCCGACTGGGACAGCCGGTTCCTGTATCGCACGCTCAGGGAGGTGGCGCAGCTCCCGGTGCGCGGCTTCGCCCGTCTCGATCCCGAGCACTGGCGCTCGATGACCGATCTGGG
>JAICJD010000081.1 GCA_025928645.1 Gemmatimonadales bacterium | reverse complement strand
TCCGCCAGCCGGAGCGCCGCCCTGAGCGCCTGGGCCTGGGTCTGCTGCGCGGCCACCACGTCGCGCGCGGTGCGCACGCCGGCCAGGGCGTCGCTCGCCTCGCGCAGCGCGATCAGCACGCTCTGCTCGTACTGGGCCCGCGCCTGCTCGGCCCGCGCGCGGGCGGCCCGGGTCTCGTCGATCAGCCGGCCGCCGGTGAAGAGCGGGACCGACACGCCGGCCAGCGCCTGATAGACCTCGGTGTTGGTCCCGAACAGGTCGCTCGCGGTCTGCGACTGGGTGCCCCACGAGCCGGTAATCGAGACCGTCGGCAGCCGCGCCGCCTGCGCCACGCCGATGCGCGCGGTGGCCGCGGCGTAGGCGCGCTCCGCCCGCAGCACGTCGGGCCGCCGCTCGAGCAGGCTCGCGGGGAGCGAGTCGGGCACCGCGAGCGCCCGCACCGCCCCGGTGAGCGACCCGCCGCGCGGCACCGTCATCGGGGTCTGGCCCAGGAGCAGGTTGAGCTGGTGCTCCTGCTGGGCGCGGAGCTGCTCGGTCTGCGCCAGCGCCGCCGCGGGCACGGCCACCTGCGCCTCGAACTGCCGCACGTCCAGCTCGGAGGTGAGGCCCTGGGCGAAGCGCTGCCGGGCGAGCTTGAGCGTGGCCTGGCGCGACGCCAGCGTCCGCTCGGCGATGGCCCGCTCCTGGTCGAGCTCGAGCAGCGAGAGGTAGCCGGTGGCGACGTCGCTCACCAGCGAGAGCACGACCGCGCGCTGCCCCGCCTCCTCCGAGGAGAGGTCCGCCTTGGCCGCCTCGATGCCCCGCCGGGTGCGGCCCCAGAAATCGAGCTCCCAGGCCACGTCGCCGGTGAGCCGCCAGGCGTCGAACGAGGCCGGCGGGAACGCGCCCAGCGCCACCTGGTTGGTGCTCACGCTGCCGTTGGCGCTGAGCTCGGGGAAGAGCGGCGCGCGGGCGATGCCGACGTCGGCGCGGAACTCCTTGATCCGGCCGATCGCGGTCTGCAGGTCGCGGTTCTGCGCCAGCGCCGTCCGGACCAGCCCGATCATGGTCGTGTCGCGGAACAGATCGAGCCACGCGAGGCTCGCGATCGAGTCCGGCTCGAGCGTGCCGGCTGGCGCGCTCGGCGCCGGCCCGGGGGCCGTGTCCCGGGTGCGCGCCTGGGCGAGCGAGTCGAAGAACGCCCGCGTGCTGTCGCTCGAGATGCTGGCGCCGACCTTGGTAGAGGCCGGCATCGGCTGCTCCGGATGGTACGACGGCCCGACCGCGCAGCCCGCCGCGAGCGCCGCGACCGCGGCGAGCGCCACTCCCCGCCCGCGCCGCGTCACCGGTGCTCCGGCGCGGCCGGCGAGGGGTGCGGCTCCAGCGCACCGGCGTGGCGCTCAGCCCGGCGGTCGGCCAGCCCCGCGATCACGCGGAAGAACAGCGGGATGAAGAAGATCCCGATCGTGGTGGCGAACAGCATGCCGGCGAACACGCCGGTGCCGAGCGAGTGCCGGCTCCCCGCCCCCGCCCCGCTCGCGATCACCAGCGGCGCCACGCCCAGGATGAACGCGAACGAGGTCATGAGGATCGGGCGGAAGCGCTCGCGGGCCGCCTCGATCGCCGCGTCGCGGAGCGGGATGCCCCGGTGCCGCATCTCGTTGGCGAACTCGACGATCAGGATCGCGTTCTTGGCCGCGAGGCCCACCACGGTGATCAGGCCGACCTGGAAGTAGATGTCGCTCGGCGTCCCTCGGAGCCAGATGCCGAGCAGGGCGCCCAGCGCACCGAACGGGATGCCGAACAGCACCGCGAACGGAATCGCCCAGCTCTCGTACTGCGCCGCGAGCACCAGGAACACGATCACGATGCCAAGCCCGAACACCATGCCCGCCTGGCCCGCGGCCGCCCGCTCCTGGAACGACTGGCCGGAGTAGCCGATGCTCACGCCCTGCGGCTCGAAGTCCCGGGCGACCAAGTCGTCGATCTCCTTCATGACCTCGCCGCTGCTCCGCCCCGTCTTCGGCGTACCGGTGAAGAACGCCGAGCCGAAGCCGTTGAACCGGAGGAGCTGGGTCGGGCCGCTCCGGAACTCGGTCCGCACCAGCGACGACACCGGGATCATCTCGTCGTTCCGGCCCCGGACGTAGAGCCGCGACAGGTCCTCCGGCGTCCGCCGGAATTGCTGCTGCGCCTCCGCCTGCACCCGGTAGGTCCGGCCGTACAGGTTGAAGTCGTTGATGTAGAGCGTGCTGAGGAACGCCTGCAGGGTGCCGAACAGGTCGGTGAGGCTCACGCCGCGCGCCTTGGCGGTGGCGCGGTCCACGTCGAGGTAGAGCTGCGGCACGTTGGCCCGGAACGTCGTGGTCATCTGCTGCACCGACGGCAGCTTGTTGACCGCGGCGGTGAACGCCTGCACCTGGAGCGCGAACGCGCGCACGTCCTTGCCCGAGCGGTTCTGCAGGTTGGCCTCCACGCCCGATGTGGCGCCCAGCCCCGGGATCTCGGGCAGGTTGAAGGCGAAGCCGATCGCGTCCTTCATGCCGAACAGCTTGGCGTTGATCCGGGCGGTGATGGCGTCGATGCTCTCGTTCTTCGACCGCTCGTCCCACGGCGCAAGGTTGATGAAGATGGTGGCGCTGTTGGTCTGGTTGGTGCGCGTGAGGATGTCGAGCCCGGCAAAGGCCACGACGTTCCGCACGGCGGGCTCCTGGTGAAGGATTCCCTCGACCCGGTTGATCACCGCCTCGGTGCGCTGGAGTGAGGCCGCGTCGGGGAGCTGGAAGGCGATCGCGAAGTAACCCTTGTCCTCGGTCGGAATGAACGCGGTGGGCACCCGGCGCCAGAGCAGGATCGCGCAGCCGATGAGCACGATGAACGCGCCGATCCAGATCCGGGGCCGCCCGAGCACCCGGCCCACCCCGCCCGAGTAGCGCTGCGTGACCCGGCTGAACCCGCGGTTGAACGCGCCGAAGAAGCCGGTGGTGTGCGCCTCGTTCGACTCCTTGAGCAGCATCGCGCAGAGGGCCGGCGTGAGGGTGAGCGCCACCAGGCCCGAGAGCACCACGGCGATCACCAGCGTCACGGCGAACTGCTTGAACATCTCGCCGGTCACGCCGCCCAGGAACGCCACGGGCACGAACACCGCGCACAGCACCAGCACGATGGCGATCAACGCGCCGCGCACCTGCAGAATGGCGCGATCCGCCGCCTCGCGTGAGGACAGGCCCTCGTTGGCCATGAGGCGCTCGGTGTTCTCGATCACGACGATCGCGTCGTCCACCACGATGCCGATCGCGAGCACCAGCGCGAACAGGGTCAGCACGTTGATGGTGAACCCGAGGATCAGCAGGCCGAGGAACGTGCCCACCACGCTCACCGGCACCGCCAGCATCGGAATCAGGGTGGCGCGCCAGCTCTGGAGGAAGAGGAACACCACCAGGGTGACCAGGGCCATCGCCTCGAGCAGCGTGGTCACCACCTCGTGGATGGACGCGGTGACGAACGGCGTGGTGTCGAACGGGATGGTGTACTTGATGCCCGGCGGGAAGTTGCGCGCCAGCTCGTTCATCCGTTGCGTGACCAGCTCGCGCGCCGCGAGCGCGTTGGCCCCCGGCCGGAGGTAGAGCAGCATCGGCGCCA
This sequence comes from Gemmatimonadales bacterium, assembly GCA_025928645.1. Classification (GTDB taxonomy): domain Bacteria; phylum Gemmatimonadota; class Gemmatimonadetes; order Gemmatimonadales; family GWC2-71-9; genus CAVVWJ01. The sequence continues at coordinate 13,328 of JAICJD010000081.1, read as the reverse complement.
CCGGCTTGCCGTTGAGCCGGCCCGCCAGGTCGTAGTTGCGCGAGCCGAGCACCACCTTGCCCACGTCCTTGATCCGGACCACCGAGCCGTCGCTCTTGGCCCGGAGCACGATGTCGGCGAACTCCTCGGGCGTCTTGAGGCGGCCCTGGGTGGTCACCGGGATCGTGAGCTCGGTGCCCGGGGGCGCCGGCTCCCGGCCCAGCCGGCCGGCCGGGCTGGTCGCGTTCTGCTCCTTCACCGCCGCCGAGACGTCGCTCGTGGTGATGCCGAGCTGCGCCATCCGGTCGGGATCGAGCTGGATCAGCATCGAGAACTCGAGGCCGCCGAAGGTCAGCGCGTTGCCGATGCCGGGCACGCGCTTGATCTCGTCCTCGAGGTTCAGCTTCATGTAGTTCGTCAGGTACGCCGCGTCGAAGCGCGGGTCGTCCGACGTGAGCGTGATGACGCCGAGGATGTCGGTGTTGGCCTTGAGGATCGTGATGCCGTTCTGGCGCACCGCCTCGGGGAGCTGGGGCTCGGCGAGCTGCACGGCGTTCTGGACGTCCACCGCGGCCAGGTCCTGGCTCCGGTTCACGTCGAAGTAGATCGACAGGCTCATCGTCCCGTCGCTCGCGTTGGCCGACGAGTAGTACAGCAGGCCCTGGAGTCCCGAGAGCTGCGCCTCGATCGGTGCCGCCACGGCCTCGGACACGTCCTCCGCGGTGGCGCCGGGGAAGACCGCCTGCACCTGTACGGCCGGCGGGGTGATCTGGGGGTAGCGCGAGATCGGGAGCAGCCGAATGGCGAAGACGCCGAGCAGCGTCAGGATGACGCTGATGACGATGGCGAAGACCGGCCGCCGAATGAAGAAGTAGCGGGGGCCGCCAGGGGCCCCGTCGGTCCCGCCACCGTTGGAAATCGAAGTCACGGCGTTGCTCCCAGCCTTTCCGTGGCCGAGACCGAGTCGGCCACGCTGTCCGCGGCGAGGAGCACCGGCTTGACCGGCCGGCCCGGCGCCGCCTTCTGGGTGCCGTCCACGATGACCCGCTCGCCCGGATTGATGCCCTTGTCGATGATCCAGAGATGGCCGCTCCACGGCCCGGGCTGCACGTCCCGCGCGGCGACGGTGTCACCCTTACCGACCACGTAGACGAACTGGCGGCCGAGCGCCTGCTGCACCGCGCGCTGCGGCACGGCGAGCGCGCTGTCACGAGTGAAGCCGACGAGATGCACCTGGACGAACTGGCCGGGCAGGAGCAGGCGCTCGGGGTTGGGGAACTTGGCCCGGAACTCCTGCGTGCCGGTGACGGCGTCGAGCGCGGGCGCCACGAAGTCGAGCCGGCCCGGCCGCTTGTAGGGGGTGCCGTCGGGCAGCGTGACGCGAACCTCGAGCGAGCTCCCCGGCTGGATCAGCTTTCGCGAGTCGGGGTCCTGCTTCCACTCGAGCAGCTGCTGCGCGGAGGGCCGGAAGGTCACGTAGATCGGATCGAGCACGTCGATCGTGGTGAGCAGGTCGGACGGGCCCGTGACCCGCGCGCCGACCTCCAGGTTGGTGCGCCCGACCCGTCCGGCGATCTCGGCCCGCACCACGGCGTCCTGCAGGTTCTTCTTCGCCTCGGCGAGGTCGCCCTGGGCCTGCGCCAGGGCGGACCGGGCGTCGTCCACGTCCTGCTGGGCGACGGCGTGCTGGGCCACCAGCGGCTCGAGCCGCGCAAGCGTGCTCTTGGCGTTCTCGGTCCGCGCCAGTGCGCTGCGGTAGGCCGCCTCCGGGCGGACCGGGTCAATCCGGTAGAGCACCTGCCCCGCCTTGACCTCCGAACCCTCCTTGAACGGACGCGCCTCGATGACGCCGTCGATGCGGGCGCGGACCTCGACCCGGCGGTAGGGCTGCACTTCTGCGGTGAAATCATAGGTCGTCGGCACGCGGGTCGGCTCGACCTTGACCACCGCGACTTCGGGCGGGGGGGGCGCCGGCGGCGGTGCCTGCTTCTTGCAGCCTCCGGCCACGGCGCCGACGGCTGCGACCGCCACGAACACCCGCGTGGTCTGCTTCACTCCGCCTCCCCTTGTCTGCCGGCCCGGGACGGATCCACGAGCACGAACCGTTCGACCATCTCCCGCACCGCCTGCCACATCGCCTCCCGATCCGGCATCCGCGCATCGTAGGACCGGAACGCGGACACCTTCTCCGCGACGCCGACCAGCGCATAGCTGATGGTGCGCGCCGCCACATCCACCTGCATCGGCCGGAACTCGCCACCCTGCATGCCCGCGCGGAGGATCCGGACGAACAGCCGGCGCCACCGCTCGCCGAGCTGCTGGCAGAGCGAGCGGCCGGTTTCCGGGAACTCCGCGCTCTCGACCTTAACCACCCGCATGAGGTCGAGGATGCCGGGCTGCCAGCTGCGGTCCCACAGGCGGCGGAGCAGCTGGCCGAGCAGCTCGCGCATGGGCCCCTGGTGGCTCGCGAGGCTGGCCTCCTCGGCCTCGACCAGCGGCATGAGCCGCTCGGCGATGACCTGCTCGAACAGCCGGGCCTTCGACCCGAAGTAGTGGGACACGGTACCGGCGCAGACGCCGGCCTGCTCGGCGACATCGGCGAGGGTGGCGCGCTTGTAACCATTCCGGCCGAACGCGAGCACGGCGCCGTCGAGGATCTCGCCACGGCGAGTGTCCGGCCGGCGCTGCCACCGCGGCACGCGCGCTTCGCGTAATCTGTTTGCCATCAGCAAGTTACCGACCTACTCCTCCATGGACACTGGGGTGTCGGGACCAGCCCCGTATTTGAGCGGCGGAATAATAAGCCCCCGCGTGCCCGCCGCAAGCACGCGGCGCGCGTGGCGATGGCGAGGCGCCGAGTCAGGCCGGTAATAAGGGGACTGTCCGCTGGCGCGCACATGACCGGTATCACAGCCGGGCGGTGGATGGGCTGATATGCTGCGGGACGCAAGGTTACGAGCGGCCGTACGCCGCGGGGTTGGCATCGTCTCGAGGGAGGTAGGTACACGATGGGCATTCATTTTCGCCGCACGCCCGCAATCGCGATGATCGGCGCGCTGGCGCTGGGCGGCGTGTCCATTGCCCAGGCGCAGGACACGAGCGCCGCGGCACGCCAGGACACGTCCGGATATCAGAGCTATAGCGATAGCTCGCAGGCGGGACAGAACGCGAACGACAGCTCGAACTTCAAGGCCCAGGGGGCCATCAAGGATACGGCCCTTCGGGCCAAGCCCGGTGTGCAGACCGGGCCCTCGGCCAAGGACAGCGGCGCCGCGGCCGGGCAGGACACGTCGGGCTACAAGTCGTCGGGCAGCTCGGATACGAGCAGCATGTCCAACGGCTCGGATACGAGCGGGATGAGCGGCATGTCCGACAGCTCGAGCTTCAAGGCCCACGGGGTCGTCGAGGATACGGCGCTTCGGGCCAAGCCCGGCGTGCAGACCGGGCCGTCCGCCGCGGACAGCGGCAACAAGCATAATCGCCGCCGGCACCACATGCGCATGAGCGCCATGGACACAGTGGCCTGCAAGGACGGCTCGAACGCCGCCAACAGCGGGAGTGACGTGTGCGGGTCGCACGGCGGGGTCGATTCGGCGGCCACCTGGGCCGCGATGAAGGCTCGCGGCGGCTACCATAACACGTCGCGGAGCCGCAGCGACACCTCGTCGAGCAGCAAGAGCTCGTCGGACAGCGGCTCGTCGCAGTCGCCCTGAACACGCTGACGCCTGGATGACGCCGGCCGCATGCCGGCGCGCGCGGCCACCTCGAAACGGGGTGGCCGCGCTTACGTCCGGACCGGTGCGACCTCCCCCTCGCCCCATCGCCCGGTCATATTGGTGCGCATGCCGGCCTCGTCCTTCCCGAACCTCACCGTGCTCGAACACCCGCTGATCCAGCACAAGCTGTCCATTCTGCGCGATCGCGAGACCAGCACGCGCGACTTCAAGCAGCTGGTCGGCGAGATCGCGACGCTCATGGCGTACGAGGCCACCAAGGACCTGCCGACCGAGCCGGTCGAGATCGAGACGCCGCTCGAGCGGATGACCGGGCGCCAGGTCGCGGGCAAGAAGCTGACGCTGGTGCCGATCCTCCGCGCCGGGCTCGGCATGGTGGACGGCATCGCGCAGCTCATCCCCTCGGCGCGCGTCGGGCACATCGGGCTGTACCGCGACCACGACACGCTCAAGCCGGTGGACTACTACTTCAAGATCCCCGCGGCGGAGATCGAGCGGGACTTCTTCGTGCTCGACCCGATGCTCGCGACCGGCGGCTCGGCGGTGGCGGCGGTGACGACCCTCAAGGACGCGGGCGCGCGGCGCATCCGGTTCCTCTCGATCGTGGCCGCGCCCGAGGGCGTGCAGCGGATGCTGGAGGCCCACCCCGACGTGCCGATCGTGACCGCGGCGCTCGACCGTCAGCTCAATGCGATCGGCTACATTCTTCCCGGCCTGGGCGACGCGGGCGATCGCCTGTTCGGAACGCGGCACCTCTAGGAGTCACCTTCCAACGTGGACCGACACGTGACCGGTATCCGGCTGACATTCTGGGGGGCCGCGGGGCAGGTCACCGGCTCGATGCACCTGCTCGAGGCGGCGGGCGGCCGCTTCCTGCTCGACGCGGGGCTGTTCCAGGGGCATCGGGCGCAGGCGCACGAGCTCAACGCGCGGCTGCCGTTCGACCCCCGGCGGCTGGACGGGATCGTGCTCACGCACGCGCACATCGACCATTCGGGGCGCCTGCCCCTGCTGGTGCGCCACGGGTTCCACGGGCCGATCTACGCCACGCCCGCCACGCGCGACCTCTGCGCGGTGATGCTGCCCGACGCGGCGCACATCCAGGAGAAGGACTACGAGTACCTCGCGCGCCGGCGCGCGGCCGCGCCGGAGAGCGAGCCGCTGTACAACCTGGCCGACGCGCTCGCGGTGCAGGACCTCATGCTGGGCGTGCCGTACCGGCGCATCACCCATCTGCGAAAGCACCTGGCGCTCGAGTTCGTGGAGGCGGGCCACATCCTGGGCTCGGCCACGGCCGACCTCCGGATCAGCGAGGGCGGCCACCACCGCATCGTCTACTCGGGCGACATCGGGCGGGTCGGGCTGCCGATCGTGCGCGATCCCGAGCCGCCGTCGGGACCGGTGGACACGCTGATCATCGAGTCCACCTACGCCGACCGGGATCACGACTCGGTGCGGGGTGCCGAGGAGAAGCTGGGCGAGGCGATCCGGCGCACCGCCGCGCGCGGCGGCAAGGTCCTGCTCCCCGCCTTCGCGCTCGGGCGCATCCAGGAGATCATCTACGCGCTCCACGAGCTGCACCGCGCGGGGCGCATCCCGAACATCCCCGTGTACGTCGACAGCCCGCTGGCGGTGGACACGACGACGGTGTTCCGGATGCATCCGGAGGTGTTCGACGAGCGCGAGCGCCTGATCGCCCAGAAGATTCCGCTGTTCGACTTCTCGCTGGTCCACTACGTGCGCGACGTGGCCGAGTCGAAGGCGCTGAATCAGCTCGCGGGGCCCGCCGTCATCGTGGCCGCCAGCGGCATGGCGGAATCGGGCCGCATTCTCCACCATCTCGCGAACGGCATCGGCGATCACCGGAACCTGATCCTCTTCGTCGGCTTCCAGGCGGAGCACACGCTGGGCCGCCGGATTCAGAGCGGCGCGGAGTCGGTGCGGATCCTGGGGCAGGAGTACCCGCGCCGGGCCGAGGTCGAGACCATCGCCGGCTACTCGGCGCACGCCGACCGCGGCGAGCTGCGCGCGTGGATCCGCCGTCTCGGCGGGCCGATTCGCCGCGCCTTCGTGGTGCACGGCGAGGCGTCGGCGCTGGGCGCCATGGCGACGATCCTCCGCGAAGAAGGGGTGCGGGACGTGGTGCTGCCGAAGCACGGCGAAGCGTTCGACCTGTAGGGACGCCGCGCCGGTGCGCTTCGTGCTTCGCCTCCTGCGCCGCGCGGTCGGTCTCCTGCTGGTCGTGGCCGTCATCGCCTACACCGTCGGACTGGTGCTGGTGCTGGTCACGAGCCAGCGGGACGAGCGCGAGCCGGCCGACGCGATCGTGGTCCTCGGCGCGGCCCAGTACAACGGCCGCCCCTCGCCGGTGCTGCGCGCGAGGCTGGATCACGCGCTCGCGCTCTACCGGGAAGGCGTGTCCCCGCTCGTGCTGGTCACCGGCGGCGTGGGCCGGGGCGACACCACGAGCGAGGCGATGGTCGGCCGGCGCTACCTCGTCGCCCAGGGGGTGCCGGCGGATGCCGTCGTGGCCCAGGGCGAGGGGCGCACGACCATGGCCTCGATGAACGCGGTGGCGCAGTGGCTCCGTGCCCGCGGCATGCGCCGCGTGGTGCTGGTGAGCGATCCGTTCCACATGTTCCGCCTGCGGCTCGAGGCGCGGCGCACCGCGCTGGTCGCGTACACGTCGCCCACGGAAAGCAGCCCCATCTCGAACAACCCCGCGCTCGAGCTCCGCTACCTGCTCGCCGAAGGCTTCAAGGTGCCGGTGGCGTGGGTCCGGAGCTGGTGAGGTTCGCCCGATGAAGGTCGCATGTCTCTGATCAGCTCCGAACGGCTGTACACCGGCCGGATCGTGAACCTCGACCGCGACACCGTCCGGTTTCCCGACGGCTCGACCGGGCAACTCGAGATGCTGCGGCACCCGGGCGCCGCGGCGGTGGTGCCGTTCCTCGACGATCCCCGCGGCCCCGACCCGCGGGTGGTGCTCCTCCGCCAGTTCCGCCACGCCGCGGACGGGTTCATCTGGGAGGTGCCCGCGGGCCGCCTGGACGCGGGCGAGTCGCCCGAGCGCTGCGCCCACCGGGAGCTCGAGGAGGAGACGGGCCTGCGGGCCGCGACGCTCGAGCCCCTCACGATGATCTACACCACCCCCGGCTTCACCGACGAGCGCATCCATCTGTTCCTGGCCCACGGCCTCACCGAGGGACGCGAGCGCCGGGAGGCCGACGAGTTCATGGAGCTGCACCGGCTCCCGTGGTCGGCCGTGCTCGACCTGGTGCGGACCGGCGAGGTGCGGGACGGGAAGACGCTCTCGAGCCTCCTGTTCGTGGACTGCTTCATCCGGCCGCGCTGACGCCGGCGCCCTTGGCCGTTTCCCGTCCGCCGTTCTACAATTCGGCATGCCCACCCGGACATTCGACGCGCTGCTGCGCTCCCTGGCTAAGGGCGAGCTGGCGCCGGTCTACTATCTCTATGGCGCCGAGGACATCCTGAAGGATGAGGCGGTCCGGGCCATTCTGGACCGCGCGCTCGATCCCGCGCTGCGGGACTTCAACCTCGATCAGCGCTCGGCGGGCCAGCTCGATCCCGAGGCGGTGTTCTCGCTCTGTACGACGCTCCCCGTGATGGCCGAGCGGCGGGCGGTGGTGCTGCGCGAGGTGGAGGGCTGGAAGCGGCGGCCCAAGACCCGGGCGGCGTTCCTCAGCTACCTGGAGCGGCCCTCGCCCGAAACGGTCGTCATCCTGGTGCAGGGCGCGGGCGAGGACGCACCCGACAAGGACCTGGTGCGCGGGGCGTTCGCCGTCGAGTGCGAGCCGCTCCCCATGGACCGGGCGCGCCGCTGGGTGCTCCACCGGGCCGCGAGGCTCGGCCTCGCGCTCGAGGAGGCCGCGGCCGAGCACCTTCTGGCGGCGACCGGGGCCGACCTGGGCCTCACCGCCGCCGAGCTGGACAAGTTGGCCGCGCTGCCGTCGGACACCCCGCTCACCGCCGAGCAGGTCGGCGCGCTCGTCGGCATCCGGCATGGCGAGACCCTGTACGACTGGCGGGACGCCGCGCTCGAGGGTGCGGCCGGCCGGGCCGCCAGGATGGTCGGGCCGCTGCTGGACCAGCCGGGGATCACCGCCGTGCGGATGGTGACGCTGATCGGCACCAGCCTCGCCGGGGTGGGGCTCGCGCGCAGCCACCTCGACCGGGGCGTCCGCGGCGGCAGCCTCGAGCGGCTGGTGTTCGAGCGGCTGCGCGAGCTCAGGCTGTTCGGCCTTCCTGAGTGGAAGGCGGAGTCGGCCCGCTGGGCCCGCTGGGCGTCCGCCTGGCCCGCCGCGCGGGTGCGCGGCGGCCTCCGCGCCGCGCGCGACGCCGACCAGGCGCTCAAGAACACCACCGTCTCGGACGAGCGCGGGATCGTCATCGACCTCGTGCTGCGTCTCGCGGCCGACCACAGGAAGGCGGCATGAGGCTGCTTCGCATCGTCGCTGCCGTCGCCGCGCTGCTCGCCGCGCGAGCGGTGGCCGCCACCGCCCAGACGGATCCACGGCTGGTCGCCGCGGTGCAGGAGGCGCAGGAGGGCCAGGGCGACTCGGCCCGCGCGACGGTCAGCCGGCTGCTCCAGGCCACGCCGCCGACGGACACGCTCTACCCGCAGATCCTCTACACCGAGGCGATGGTGGCGGGCAGCGCCGGCGAGATGCAGCGGGACCTGCAGCGCATCACGGTCGAGTTCGCGACCTCCGACTGGGCCGACGACGCGCTGCTCCGTCTGGTCCAGATGGACTATGCCACGCGGAACTTCGCCGGCGCCGCCCGGAACCTCGAGCGGCTCAAGGTGGACTTCCCCGCGTCGCCGCTCATGGCCCAGGCCGCGTACTGGGCGGGCCGCACCTACTTCGACAGCAACCAGCCGCAGCTCGCCTGCCGCTGGCTGGCTGACGGGATGGCGCAGTCGAGCACCAACGTCGAGCTGCAGAATCAGCTCGGCTACCTCTATCAGCGATGCGATCTCCGGGGCGACTCGACCGCGCTGGCCTCCGGCGGCCCCGGCGACAGCACGCGCGCGGATTCGACGCGCGCGGATTCGACCCGGACTGACTCGACGCGAAAGGACTCCACTACCGCGGGCTCCAACCCGCCGGTGCCGTCCGCGTCACGCCCCACCGCGGCGCCGGGCAAGGCGGTCTACCGCGTACAGATCGTGGCGATCGGCTCGCGCAAGGCCGCGGAGGCGGCCGCGCGCAAGGCCCGCCCGCTCGGCCTCACGGTCCTCACCATCCAGCAAAACGGTCTCTATAAGGTCCGCGTCGGCGAGTATCCCACGCGCGAGGCGGCGCAGACGGCGGCTTCGAGCCTCAAGGCGAAGCTCGGCGGCCGCCCCTTCGTCGTCTCGGAGCCCTGACCCGGCCGCGCGCGTGCCGCCGCGCGCGCGGCTCCCCTGGGACGTGCTCCGGCCGGCGGCGGCGCTGGTGCTCGCGGGCTGCGCCTCGGCGCGCGCCGCCCCGGAGCCGGCTCCGTCACAGGTGCGGCGCCCGAGCGCCTGCGCCATCGCCAGCGACAGCGTGGGGCCGGCGCGCCCGCTCGTCGTGGCGTACGGCGATGCCGACGACGCGCGCCGCGGACGCCTCGCTGATCGCCTGACACCGCTCCGGCGCGATTGCGTGGGGCGCTTTCTTCCCGGCTTGGCGGTGCGCTGGTCCGCCGACACGACGGGCGCGTTCTGGACGCTCACGCTGGAGGGCTGGACCGCGGGCGCGCTCGCCGCCACCTGGCGGGCCGATCCGGATGCCGAGGCCGCGCTCCGGTCGGCGGGGGTGACGTCGCTGGTCCCGGTCGACGACCGGCGGCTGGTCGTCGGCTTCGCAGCGCCCTCGCCGAGCGTGCCCGCGGTCTTCGCCGACCGCGCGCTCGGCGTGGCCCGCCCGGGAGAGCCCACCATGATCGACGCGGAACCCGCGGGCGACGATCTGCGGGACGCGGTGGATCACGGCGCCGATCTGATCGTCACCGCCGACCCCGACCTGCTCGACTACGCGGCCCGCCGACCGGCAACGACGATCGTGCCCCTGCCCTGGGACCGCACGTACTACCTCGTGCTGCCCGCCGAGAGCGCGGGCGTCGCGGGCGCCGTTCCGGCGGATACCGCGGGGTTCCGCGCAAGCCTGGCGCGGGACGCCGTGCGGGTGGACGCCCGGGCGGCGGCCGATTCGGGAGCGCACTGCCCGGGGGAGGGAGAAGTCGGCGGCGCGGCGGGCCGCTCCGGCGCGGTCGCGTATCCCAAGGGCGAGCGCACGGCAGAGGCGCTGGCCGAACGAATCGTCGCGCTGGCGCATCCGGCGGAGCTCCAGGTACAACCGCTCGAGCCCGACACCTTCGCGCGCGCCCTCGCGCGGGGCGAGGCGCGGGCCTTCATCGTTCCGAGAGTCTCGCGCACGGCGGGGTGCGCCGACTGGCCGGCCGGGTCCACGGCCGTGCCGCTAGTCGAGACCCGGCGCCATGCGATCGTGCGCCGCGGGGCGCCGCTGCTGGTGGCCGATTGGGACGGCGCGGTGCGCCCGGCTGAGCCGGCGGATACGGCGGCCCCGTGAGCTTCCGCGCGCGTCTCTTCGCGGCGCTCACCGTGGCCGCGCTGCTTCCGCTCGGGCTGCTCGCGTATGGCGTGCGCCGCGAGATGACCCGGCGGCTCACTGACGACAGCGATCGACGGGCGGCCGCCGCCGTGCAGGGGCTCAGGGACGGCCTCGCGCGTGAGAGCGGGGCCGTTGCGGCCCGACTCGACGCCATCGCCGCCGACCTCGAACGCGACAATCGGTTTCGCCTGGCCGTCGTACCTGTCGGCGGTGGGGGCGGAGGCTCGCGACGCGACCTGCTCGACCTCGCCGAGCCGATGATGCGCGGCGCGGGCCTCGACTTCCTCGAGATCCAGGACAGCGCAGGGCGCATCGTGAGCTCCGGTCATTTCCGCAATGAGTTCGACCGGGTGGACTCGCTGCTGCCGCGCGGGCTCGCGGCGGCCGGCGCGGCGCCGGTGCTGGTCCGCGCGCGGACGCCCACGCGGGACGTCGTGGTGCTCGCCCGTCTCGACTCGGTTCGCGCGGGCCGAGAGCGGTTCACGGTGGCGGGCGGAGCCACGGTCGAGCCGCGCCTCCGAGCCGAACTCGCGCGCGACCCGGACCTCGCGCTCAGGATCGTCTACCCGCCCGCGGTGAGCGAGTCCGCCACCGTGGGCGATTCCAGCACCATGCGTGATTCCACCGCCGATGACCGGGACCGCACCGTTGCCGAGCTCCGCCTTCCCTTCGTGGACCTGACCCGCGGCAGCGCCGGCGAGTCGGGCGAGGCCCGGTTCGTGGTCACCCAATCGGCCGCAACCTTACGCGGGCTGCGCCGGAGCGTGGACCGCTGGTTTCTGGTCGCGCTGGCGGTCGGCGTACCGCTCGCCCTGGTGGCCGCGGCGTGGCTCGCCGCCCGAATCAGCCGCCCGCTCACGGCGCTCGCCGAGCGGACCGCGGCGATCGACTTCGACCGGCTGGATCAGACCTTTCCCGCCGCCCGCGATGACGAGGTCGGCGCGCTGGCGCAGGTCCTCGGCGCCATGACGGAGCGGCTCCGCCTCGGGGCGCAGCGGCTGCGCGACGCGGAGCGGCGGGTGGCCACCGGCGACCTGGCCCGTCAGGTGAACCACGACGTGAAGAACGGGCTGGTGCCCATCCGGAACGTGCTCCGGCACCTGTCGCAGGTGGCGCGGGACGATCCGGCATCGCTGCCCGCGGTGTTCGCCGAGCGGCGCGGCACGCTCGAATCGGGGCTGGAGTACCTGGAGACGCTGGCCCGCAACTACGCCCGGCTTTCGCCGGCGATGCGGCGCGAGCCCTGCGACGTCAACGCCGTCGTCGCCGAGGTGGTGCGGGTGACCGACGCCCGGCCGGCCGCGGTCCGCGCGATCCCCGCCGAGGCGCTTCCGCGGGTGCCGGCGGACCCGCTGGCACTCCGCCGCGTGCTCGAGAACCTGGTGGGGAACGCGGTCGACAGCCTCGGCGGGCGGAGCGACGGCCTCGTCACGGTCACCACCGAAGCGGTCGGGCCGGGCGCGCGGGCGGTCCGCCTGTCGGTGATGGACAACGGGCCCGGCATGAGCAGGCCGGAGCTCGAGCGCGCCTTCGACGACTTTCACACCACCAAGAAGGAAGGCACCGGACTCGGGCTCTCGATCGTGCGGCGGCTGGTGCTCGACCTCGGCGGGTCGCTCCGGATCGAGACGTCGCCTGGCGCCGGCACCCGGGCCATCGTCGAGCTTCCCTCCTACGACGGGAACGCCCCCGACGGGGGGAGACCGGCATGACACTCGTGCTCGTGGTGGACGACGTCCCGGCCATGGCGGAGCAGTACGCGTACGACTTGAAACGACTGGGCGGCTACGAGGTGGCACAGGCGCAGTCGGGGCAGGAGGCGCTCGACCGGCTCGCCGGCGAGCCCGTGGACTGCGTCATCCTCGACCTCGAGATGCCCGGCATGGACGGGTTCGAGGTCCTGCGCGCGCTCGAGCGCTGCGGCTCCGAGGTGCCCGTCATCGTGTACACCGGTACGGGCGACTACGAGCGGTGCGTCCGCGCGGTGCGCCTCGGCGCGTACAACTTCATCGACAAGGCGGAGCCGGTCGAACGCATCGTGCACGAGATCGAGCTGGCGCTCGAGCGCCGCCGGTTGCTGGGCGAGGTGCGGACCTTTCGGCGGACGGCGGACGCGGAATCGCCGCTGATCGGGAACAGCGCGGCCATGCTCCGGCTGCGGGAGCAGATCGCGCGGGTGGCGCCGGTACCGAGCACGGCGCTGGTGCTGGGCGAGAGCGGCACGGGCAAGGAGCTCGTCGCCAGGGAGCTGCACCGGCTGGGCCCCCACGCCGGCGAGCCGTTTCTCGCGATCAACTGCGCGGCGCTCCCCGAGCACCTGGTGGAGAGCGAGCTGTTCGGCCACGAGCGCGGCGCCTTCACCGGCGCGGCCGCCACGCGGAAGGGCGCCTTCGAGGCCGCGGGGCGCGGGACGCTGTTCCTGGACGAGATCGGCGACCTGCCGCTCGCCGCGCAGGCCAAGCTGTTGCGGGCACTCGAGGATCGCCGCGTCACGCGGGTGGGCGGCAGCCGGCCGATTTCGATCGATGCCCGGGTGGTGGCTGCCACGAACCGCGACCTCGACGCGGACGTCCTGGCCGGACGGTTCCGCGAGGACCTGCTCTACCGGATCAACGTGCACGTGATCTCGGTGCCGCCGCTGCGCGAGCGCCGAAGCGACATCCCCGAGATCGCGGAGCGGCTCGTGCGGTCGATCTGCGACCGCTTCCGCATCCGGCCCAAGCGGCTCGCGCCGGACACGTTGAACCTGCTCATGGCCTACGACTGGACCCGAAACAACGTGCGGGAACTCAGGAACGTGGTGGAGCGGATGATCATCGCGGCGGACGGCGAGGTCGTCGGGCCGGAGCACGTCCCGGCCGAGATCCGGGGCGAGCTGCCGGCTTCGGCGGAAGGCGAAGCCGGCACGCTTCAGGCGCTCCGAGCGGAGGCGGAGCGCCGCATCATTGTTGCCGCGCTCGAGCGGCACGAGTGGCACGTCACGAAGACCGCGGCG
>JAICJD010000182.1 GCA_025928645.1 Gemmatimonadales bacterium | reverse complement strand
GCGGTTCGCCGGTAGACGGGCATCGGTACAGAAGTTCACCACGGAACCACGAAAAACACGGACAACGGCCACGGAAAAGGGCTTTTTGTCAACAGCACACCGGCGAGGTCCCAGGTCCGCGGACCATTCACCACGGAGGCATGGAGCGGCACGGAGGAAAGCACGGAGAACAGCAGGTGGTCAACCGCACATCGCGCGGCCCTTGCTCCACGACCGGCGCCGGTGTGCTGTCAACCCCACGTTTCTCTCCGTGGCCGTTCTCCGTGCCCTCCGTGCCTCCGTGGTTCGCTTTTCCCTCAGGCCCCGAACCCCGCCGGTGTGCCGTTGACCAAAAGCCGTTTCCGCGGCGGTTGTCCGTGTTTTTCGTGGTTCCGTGGTGAACTGTCAAGGACCCCGAACCCCACCTGGGTGCTGTCGACCACCAGCGACATCCGCTACGTCACCCGCACGACCTCCTGGTCCGCGATCACGTACACATGATCGCCGGGCGCCGCCGCAATTGGCGCGTGTCCAGTGAAGCTCCCGAAGGCGGGCAGCACGGCGGTGGACGGGGACAGCCAGAAGCAGGGCAACCGCTCGCGCTGAAGCGCGGCGCCCGCGAGCACCACGCCGGGGTGAAGATGCCCGGCGAGCGCGTAGCCCTCGGCCGAGGCTGCCGGCTCGTGGCGGAGCACGAACGGGGGCACGAAGGCCGGCGCGTGGACGCAGTTGATGTGGAGGTCATCGGGCGGATCGCCGGCGTGCCGGTCGTGGTTCCCCCGCACGAGCATCATCTCCAGCTCGGGATGCAGCCCGCGCCAGCGCCGGAGCTCGGCCAGCGTCTGGGTCGCGATCCGGCCCGCGCGGGCGTGGAACAGGTCACCCAGGACGATGAGCCGCCGCGCGCAGGTGCGGTCGAGCGCGGCGTCGAGCCGGGAGAGATCGTCGCTCGTGGCGCCGACGGGAATGGGGATGCCCGCGGCGCGGAACGCCGCGGCCTTGCCCCAGTGGAAGTCGGCCGCCACGATGGTGGCGGCACGCGGCCAGAACAGCGCGCGCTCGGGAAGGAGCAGCACCGTCTCGCCCGCGAGGCGAACCTCGGCGTCGCTCACCGGCCGCCGCTCCGGAAGCCGCGGTGCCGTCCCCGCGCGAACCGCGGCGCGTCGGCCGCGCGCTCGAGCGGCGCGATCATGCGCCGGATCCGGTCGCCCAGTTTCTCGGAGCTGACCTGCTCCCGCGCGCGGTCCACCAGCAGCGCGAAGGCGAGCGGCGTCGGCCGTTCCACGTCCACCACGCTCACCCGGCCCGCGACGATCCGGTCGAGCGCCCGCGCCAGGCGGCTCTGCTCCAGCTGCCGCTCGAGCACCTCCCGGTGCGCCTGGAACAGGAGCAGGTTCCGCGGATCGTAGCGCGCGAAGACGTCGTACAGGAGCTCGCTCGAGGCCTGCACCTGCTTCACCGACTTGTTCACGCCGGGATATCCCTGAAAAATGAGCCCCGCGACCCGAGCGATCTCGCGGAACTGCCGGCGGGCCAGCTCGGCCGCGTTGAGACTCGCGGGAATGTCGTGGAGCAGGTGGGCCGACGAGAACAGCCCGGCCTCGATGGCCTCGTCCACCGGCGCCGGATCCGAGGAGAGGAGCTCGAGGCCGTAGTCGTTCGCCGCCAGCGTGAACGAGATCGGGCCGAGCTGCGCGATCCGATAGGCGAAGAGCGCGGCCAGCCCCTCGTGCACCAGCCGCCCCTCGACCGGATAGAAGAACAGATGGTGGCCCTCGCGGGTGCGCACCCGCTCGATCAGCAGCTCGTCGGCCGCCGGAATCCGTGACCAGCGGGCCTGGAGCTCGAGAATGGACCGCACGGCCTCCATCTCGAGGCCGCGATACTCGCCACGGCGTGCCTCGTCGAGCCGGTCGCGGATGCTCGCGGCGAGGGTGGGCGAGATCGGCATCCGGGCGCCCGACCAGTGCGGCACGACCGAGGTCTTGTCCGCCGTCTTCCGCACGTACGCCGTCATGCCCCGCACGCGCACGAACTGCAGCGTGCGGCCGGCGAAGGTGAACCGGTCACCGGGGCGGAGCCGGGCGATGAAGTTCTCCTCCACCGAGCCCAGGGTGCGCCCCCGGACGAACTGCACCTTCATGGCGCTCTCGCTCACGATGGTGCCGATGGAGAGCCGGTGCCGCATGGCCACCATCCGGTTGGTGACCACGTAACAGCCATCGTCCCTCACCTCCACCTTGCGGTACTCGGGATAGGCGCGGAGCGCGTCGCCGCCGTGGGTGATGAAGTCGAGCACCCAGGCCCACTCGGCGCGGGTGAGCTCGCGGTAGGCGTGCGTGGTGCGCACCTCGTGGTAGAGCTCGTCGGGCAGAAACCCGCCGCCCAGGGCGACGGTGACGGCATGCTGCGCGAGGAGATCCAGCGGCCGCTCGATCGGCTCCCTCGGCTCGATGCGCCCGGCCTCGAGCGCCACGCGCGCGGCGGCGACGTCCACCAGCTCGAGGGCGTTGGTGGGCACGCAGGTCAGCCGGCTCACGGCGCCCGGCTGGTGGCCGCTCCGCCCCGCCCGCTGAATCAGACGGCCGACACTCTTGGGGCTGCCGATCTGGAGCACCCGGTCGACCGGTGTGAAGTCCACGCCGAGGTCGAGCGTCGAAGTGCAGACCACGCACCGGAGCCGCCCGTCGCGAAGTCCGTCCTCCACCCACTCGCGGGTGCTCCGGTCCATGGAGCCGTGGTGCAGCGCCATGACGCCCGCCCAGTCGGGACAGGCGGCCAGCAGGGCCTGATACCAGATCTCCGCCGTCGCGCGCGTATTGGTGAAGACCAGGGCGCTCTCGCCTTCCTCGATCGCGCGGACCACCTCGGGCACCATGCGGAGGCCCATCTGTCCGGCCCAGGGGAAGCGCTCCATCGTCTCGGGAATCAGCGCCTCGACCCGGAGTGCCTTCGGCAGATGCCCCTGCACCAGGCGGCCCGGCCGCAGCCGCCCGCGCGGATCGACGCCAAGCAGCGTGTGCAGTGCGACGTCGAGATTGCCGAGCGTGGCGGACAGGCCGACCGTCCGGAGCCCGGGGCGGAAGCGGCGGAGCCGGGCCAGCGCGAGCTCGGTCTGCACGCCGCGCTTCGAGGCCATGAGCTCGTGCCACTCGTCCACCACCACCAACTCGAGGTGCTCGAACAGCTCAGCCGCGTCCTCGCGGGTCAGGAGGAGCGAAAGGCTCTCGGGCGTGGTGACCAGCGCCGTGGGCAGCCGCTCGCGCTGGCGGGCGCGCACTCGCGCCGGGGTGTCGCCCGTCCGGCTCTCGACGGTCCACGGGAGGCCGAGGTCTTCGACCGGCGCGCGCAGCGCGGCTTCGGTGTCGCCGGCGAGGGCGCGGAGCGGCGTGACCCACAGGACCCGGAGCGGCGGCGCCCCGAGCTTCTTTCTGGGCGGAGTGGGATAGTCGCGCAGCCACTCGAGGATCGGGCCGAGCCAGGCCGCGTAGGTCTTGCCGGTGCCGGTGGCGGCGTGCACCAGCCCGCTCTCGCCGGCGAGATAGGCGCGCCAGACCTCCTCCTGGAACGGAAACGGCGTCCACCCGTGCAGCCGGAACCATTCGTGGACGCAGTCGAGCGGCGTGCGGTGCGCGCAGGCCACGCGGTAGCCGCGCGAGCGCGTCGGGCGCGGCGCGTCCGGCGCGCCGCGCCTGGCGGCTCGCTCCAGCCGGCGCTGGACCGCGCGTGCGCGCCGGAGGTCTACGGCGAGCGCGCTGCCCCGGCCGCGCGGTCGCTCGGGCTCGGGAGGGTTTCCGATCGGTGGTGTCGCTTCAGGCCCGGTCACGATCGGAGATCGCGTGGAGGTAGCGGCGCACCGAGTAGCGCACCGCGTCCTTGCCGGCCGCCAGAATGTTGCGGCCGAACCAGCCGCCGTAGACGTGCTCGAACTCGAACGGCTCGACCGCGTCGCCGATGCGGCGGACCGCGCGGGCGTTGAGCGGGATGTAGTTGGGGAAGCTGTACATGAAGCCGGCGGTGCGGCGGTCCTCGCCAACCATGATGATGTCGCCGGTGAGGAGCGCGCCGCCCCCGTCGGCGCCATCCGACCAGTGGAGCACGGTCCCGCCCGCGAAGTGCCCGCCGCAGTGAATCAGGGTGAGGCCGGGCCCGACGTCGCGGCGCTCGCCGTCCCAGAAGACGACCGCGCGGTCGTGGCGCACGACCCAGTCGGCGTCGGCGGCGTGAAGGTAGATGGGCACGTCGCCCAGCGCGCGACTCCACTCAACCATGGACGCGTAGTAGTGCGGATGAGAGATGGCGATGCCGGTGACGCCGCCGCGCTCGCGCAGGCCGCGGACGGTCTCGTCATCCACCAGGCTGATGCAATCCCAGAGAAAGCCGCCTCCGCTCGCGGCCACGTGAACGGCGCGCTGTCCGATGGCGAACCTGGGGTCGGTACCGATGCCGGTGATGCCGGGGCCCTCGCGCTCGAAGCGGTTCCGGTGACTCGCCCGGAGCTCGTCGAGCGTGGTCCAGCGCTGGCCCTGCCAGCCGATGTACTGGCGCTCCTCGCTGCAGATGACGCACTGGTCGGGCGGCGCGGGCGTGTCGGGGTACTGGGTGCCACAGGTGACGCAGATGTACGCCGGCATCGGGGGCTTTCGCGGGGTGGCTACTGCGAATGTAATCGGGTCGGGACGAGGGGGGCCGGATCAAAGAGGAGGAACTCGCCGGCTACGCCGTGTTCAGCCGCACCGCCTCGCGGACGAGGGCCTTGAACGCCCGCGCATCAAGCTCGTCGGCCTGGTGGAGGTCGATCGCCCGCCTGGCGTTGCCTTCCAGGCTCGAGTTGAAGAGCCCATGGGGGTCCGCGAGCCGCGCGCCTTTGAAAAAGGTGAGCTTCACGACGTTCTTGTAGGTCTCGCCGGTGCAGATCATCCCGTCGTGCGACCAGACCGGAACTCCTCTCCACTTCCACTCCTCCACCACGGCCGGGTCCGCCTGGCTGATCAGGGCGCGCACCCGCGCCAGGGTCTTGCCACGCCAGTCGTTCAGCTCACTGATTCTGCCGTCGATCAGTGTCGCGGGAGAGGTCCCCGCGGCTTTCCTGGTTGGCCGGCCGGCCTTGGTTGCGCTCTTCGCGGTTTTCTTCTTCGGCATGGTGACTCCGATCGATGTTTTCTCAGCCCGCCGCCTGCTTCACGAGCGCGCGGATCTTCGCCTCTTCCGCGGCGCTCAGACTCTGGAGCGCGAAGGCGGTGGGCCACATGGCGCCGTCGTCGAGCCGTGCCGCGTCGCTGAACCCGAACGTCGCATACCTCGAGTTGAACTTCCGCGCGCTCTGGAAGAAGCAAACGACCTTCCCGTCCTTCGCGTAGGCCGGCATTCCGTACCAGGTTTTCGGTGTGAGGACAGGGGCACTGGCCTTGACGATCGCGTGGAGCCGCGTGGCCATCGCTCGATCGGGCTCCGGCATCTCGGCGATCTTGGCGAGCACGTCGCTCTCCCCGTCGTCCTTGCCCGGGCGCGAGCCGCGGCGCCCTTCCGCCTTGAGCTCCCGGGCGCGCTCCTTCATCGCAGCTCGTTCGGCTTCGGTGAATCGCGTGGACTTTTTCTTTGGGCTCATACGCTCCCTGCGGTAGTCTGCTTCGACCGCTTCGCGCACGATGGCGGCGCCACAGGAGGGCCGTCCCGCCGACCGCCGCGACGACCAGGAGGTTGGCGCGCGGGACCGTCAACCTCGAGCCAGAGTATCTCCTCTCCCGGCATTCGTCCAGCCAACGGCACGGTCGGTGCCGCCACCTTTCCTCTCGAACCTGCTGCCGGCGTCGTGCGTGTTCAGGCCCGCTCGCGTCCCCCTCCGCTCGAACCCGCCGCCTCCTCACCGATCAGTCCCCGTACCGTCTCCAGCGTGTCCGCCTCCTCCGGCCGCTTGTCTGTCCGCCACCTCGCCATCCGCGGAAACCGGACGGCGATCCCCGACTTGTGGCGCGTCGAGCGCTGAATTCCTTCGAACGCGATCTCGAACACCAGCTGCGGCTTGACGGTCCGGACCGGCCCGAACTTCTCGAGCGTGTTTCGCCGGACGAACGCGTCCACCCGGCGAATCTCCTCGTCGGTGAGACCGGTGTACGCCTTGGCGAAGGCGACGAGCCGGTCGCCGTCCCACACGCCGAAGGTGTAGTCGGTGTAGAGGCCCGCCCGCCGCCCGCTCCCGGGTTGGGCGTACATGAGCACCGCGTCCACCGAGTGCGGCTCGACCTTCCACTTCCACCAGTCGCCGCGCCGGCGTCCGACCCCGTATGCGCTCGCGCGGCGCTTGAGCATGAGACCCTCGGCGCAGCGCTCGCGGGCGCCCGCGCGCGCCTGGGCGAGCGCCTCCCAGCCCTCCGCCTCCACCGCGGGGGAGAGCGCGAGCCGGCCGGC